>NZ_CP040753.1:2902500-3097372 GCF_006064855.1 Sulfitobacter sp. BSw21498 | reverse complement strand
CGGAAGTAGAACTGTGGACGGTAGTTCGCGAAGAACGGCGTGTGACGGCCACCCTCTTCTTTGGTGAGGATATACGCCTCGGCAGTGAACTTTGTGTGTGGGTTAACCGACTTAGGCTTACACAAAACCTGACCGCGCTCAACGCCTTCACGCTCGATACCGCGCAGAAGAACACCAACGTTATCGCCAGCTTCCCCACGATCCAGCAGCTTGCGGAACATTTCAACGCCGGTACAAGTGGTTGTCTTCGTGTCACGGATACCAACGATTTCAATGCTGTCGCCAACGTTGATCACGCCACGCTCGATACGGCCGGTCACAACAGTACCACGACCGGAGATCGAGAATACGTCTTCCACTGGCATCAGGAACGGCTGGTCAACAGCGCGTGCTGGTGTCGGGATATATTCGTCAACAGCGGCCATCAACTTGCGGATGGATTCCTCACCAATTTCGGGCTGAGTGCCGTTCATTGCGTGCAGAGCCGAACCAGGAATCACAGGCATGTCGTCGCCTGGGTAGTCGTAGGAAGACAGCAATTCGCGGATTTCCATTTCCACCAATTCCAGCAGCTCTTCGTCGTCAACCTGGTCAACTTTGTTCATGTAGACAACCATGGTCGGGATACCAACCTGGCGACCGAGCAGGATGTGCTCGCGGGTTTGTGGCATGGGGCCATCAGCCGCGTTCACAACCAAGATCGCGCCGTCCATCTGTGCCGCACCGGTGATCATGTTTTTCACATAGTCAGCGTGGCCGGGGCAGTCGACGTGTGCGTAGTGACGTGCTTCGGTTTCATATTCAACGTGCGCGGTCGAAATGGTGATACCGCGTGCTTTTTCTTCGGGCGCGCCGTCGATTTGGTCATAGGCGCGGAAGTCGCCGAAGTATTTCGTGATCGCAGCGGTCAACGTCGTTTTACCGTGGTCAACGTGACCAATGGTACCGATGTTAACGTGTGGTTTATTACGTTCAAACTTTGCCTTAGCCATGGTGGCCTCCTTGGTTTTCAAATTGGGCGGTGGGTTGAACACCCACCCTACGGTTTGGGTAGGGCGGGGTTATCCCCGCCGTCCCAGTTATTGCAACGCGCAGTTACGCGAATTTCGCTTGGATCTCGTCAGAGATGTTCTGCGGAACAGGTTCGTAGTGCGAGAACTGCATGGTGAAGTTCGCACGGCCCGACGACATCGAACGCAGTGTGTTGATATAGCCGAACATGTTGGCCAGCGGCACGTTTGCGTCGATCGCAATGGCGTTACCGCGTGTATCTTGACCCTGAACCTGACCGCGACGCGATGTCAGATCGCCGATGATACCACCTGTGTAATCTTCAGGTGTGACCACTTCGACTTTCATGATCGGCTCGAGCAGTTTCGCACCAGCTTTACGCATGCCTTCGCGCATACCCATACGGGCCGCGATTTCAAACGCCAGAACGCTGGAGTCAACATCGTGGAACTTACCGTCGATCAGCGCAACTTTGAAGTCGATGACCGGGAAGCCCGCCAAAGGACCGGAGTCCATGACCGAGTTGATCCCTTTTTCGACGCCGGGGATGTATTCTTTTGGAACAGCACCACCAACGATGCGGCTTTCAAAGGAGTACCCTTCGCCTGGCTCGGTTGGCATCAGGATCATCTTCACTTCAGCAAACTGACCGGAACCGCCGGACTGTTTCTTGTGTGTGTAGGTGATTTCCGCTTCGCGCGAGATGGTCTCGCGGTAGGCAACCTGAGGCGCACCAATGTTGGCTTCGACTTTAAATTCACGACGCAGACGGTCCACCAGAATATCGAGGTGAAGTTCGCCCATGCCCTTCATGATGGTCTGGCCGGATTCAATGTCTGTCTCGACGCGGAAGGAGGGATCTTCGGCCGCCAAACGCGCAAGACCAGTCGACATCTTCTCTTGGTCAGCCTTGGTTTTAGGCTCAACCGCGATTTCGATAACCGGATCGGGGAAGGTCATTGTTTCCAAGACCACAGGATCTGCAACAGAACACAGAGTGTCACCTGTTGTGGTGTCTTTAAGGCCAGCCAACGCAATAATGTCGCCCGCGAACGCTTCTTGAATCTCTTCACGATCGTTCGAGTGCATCATCATCATACGACCGACGCGCTCTTTTTTACCCTTGGTCGAGTTCAAGAGCGTGTCGCCCTTGTTCAACTTGCCCGAGTAAATGCGCGTGAAGGTCAACGAACCAACAAAGGGGTCGTTCATGATTTTGAACGCGAGACCGGAGAAGGCCATATCATCGTCCGCGCGACGCGGGATGTTACGTGTTTCTTCTTCGTCGCCTGGCTTAAAGCCCATGTAGTCAACAACGTCCATCGGCGAGGGAAGATAGTCGACAACAGCGTTCAACAGAGGCTGAACACCTTTGTTCTTAAAGGCGGAACCACACAGAACGGGGATGAATTTGATTGCCAACGTACCTTTGCGGATCAGACCGCGCAGCGTGTCAACGTCAGGCTCTGCGCCGTCCATCAAGTAGTTTTCCATGGCTTCGTCGTCCATCTCGACCGCAATCTCGATCAAGTTGGCACGCCATTCGTCGGCCAGGTCTTTCAACTCGGCACGGATTTCGCGCTGTTCCCAGCCCGCGCCCAGATCGTCACCAGTCCAGACCCATTCTTTCATGGTGACCAGATCGATCAAGCCTTCAAGCTCGGTTTCGGCACCAATTGGGATTTGGATCGGTGCAGGAGTTGCACCGGTACGGTCTTTGATCATCTTCACACAGTTGAAGAAGTCAGCGCCGATTTTGTCCATTTTGTTAACAAAAACGATCCGCGGAACCTTGTAGCGGTCGGCCTGACGCCAAACGGTTTCAGTCTGCGGTTCAACACCGGCGTTGGCGTCAAGAACAGCAACCGCGCCATCAAGAACCGCCAGCGAACGCTCAACTTCAATGGTAAAGTCAACGTGACCGGGCGTGTCGATGATGTTCATCCGGTACTTGGTGTCGGATGTTGCGTCCGCGTCTGGCAATTCCTGGCGCTGCCAGAAAGTTGTTGTCGCAGCGGAGGTAATTGTAATACCGCGTTCCTGCTCCTGCTCCATCCAGTCCATCGTTGCAGCGCCGTCGTGCACTTCGCCGATGTTGTGGGACTTACCAGTATAAAACAGGATCCGTTCGGAGCAGGTTGTTTTGCCTGCGTCGATGTGGGCCATGATGCCGAAATTGCGGTAGCGTGAGAGCGGATAGTCGCGTGCCATGGGGCTGCTTCCTCGAATATATCTGAAACGGATAAATCGCGCCCCAGTGTGGGACGCGACGGGAACGGCTTATGCCGCCCGGATTACCAGCGGTAGTGGCTGAACGCTTTGTTCGCGTCTGCCATTTTGTGCGTATCTTCGCGCTTTTTAACAGCAGTACCGCGCGATTGAACAGCATCCATAAGCTCTCCGGCCAGGCGCTCTTCCATCGTGTTCTCATTGCGGGCACGGGACGCTTTGATCAACCAGCGGATCGCCAGTGCTTCGCGACGCTCGGGGCGCACTTCAACAGGGACCTGATAGGTGGCACCACCGACGCGGCGCGAACGCACTTCGACGGATGGCTTGATGTTATCCAGCGCTTCGTGGAAAACTTCGATAGGTGCGCGTTTGATCTTGTCTTCAACGCGGTTCATCGCGTTGTAAACGATACGCTCTGCAACCGATTTTTTACCATCGATCATCAGGTTGTTCATGAATTTGGTGAGAACCAGATCACCGTACTTGGCGTCTGGCAGTACTTCGCGTTTTTCAGCGGCGTGACGACGTGACATTTAAAGCTCCTAATTGTCAGTTGCCGAGGCAGCGATGGGCCAGCGCGTCTGGTGCGATTTGCACCCCGATCGTCCGGCGCTCAGTCTTACTCGGCTCACTCCCTTACGGGAAAACATGGCGGGCGGCGGGACCGGGCATCGTGTATCTGCGATGCGCCAGCCCGAACCGACCCAAATTACTTTGGCTTCTTTGCACCATATTTGGAGCGACGCTGCTTACGATCTTTAACGCCTTGCGTATCGAGAACACCGCGCAGGATGTGGTAGCGCACACCGGGAAGGTCTTTTACACGGCCGCCGCGGATCAGAACAACAGAGTGTTCTTGCAGGTTGTGCGATTCACCCGGGATGTAGCTGATGACTTCGAAACCGTTGGTCAGGCGCACTTTGGCAACCTTACGCATGGCCGAGTTCGGCTTTTTAGGTGTGGTCGTGTAAACACGTGTGCAAACGCCGCGCTTTTGCGGACATTCTTGCAGGTGCATGGATTTCGAACGTTTGATTTTAGGCTGGCGCGGTTTGCGGATCAGCTGCTGGATCGTTGGCATTCCGGTTTTATCCCCGTTTAGCTCACATAAGTGGTGCAGCGGGGCGGACCCCAGTGCGGTTTCAAATTCGGTCACTTCGCACGTCCACGAATTCTATCTTCGCCCGACACCGATGGCGCAAAGCAAAATCACCGCAGCGTTCCCGTACCGAGGAAAACGAAGCGGTGGGGTAACAGAGGATCGAGTCAGCAATAGACCGGATCGTGACCACAGTAGATATGATGTCGGCAAAGCAGGGCGACCCCTGCATCCGAGATAAGGGCCGTATAGGCAGAGTCGCCGCTGCTGTCAACAGCCCCCCGCCCCAAGTAGGGGCGGCACGCGAAACGGGTATTCCTTCTTGCATCACGCCCCCCCTACCCCGCATATTTACGCTGCATAATCGGGACAAGGCGGAACACGATGCAGATACTTGGGCTATGCCGCTTTTCCTATCCGGCGCTAGGCGGATTTCAGGTCGGGCATGAAACCATCGAAGATCGTATCGCCTATCTTTACGAACCTGCACGGCTAGAAGAAAGATTCCGCCTGTTCGAAGCCGTCGCCCTGCCCTGCCTGATGGCACAAACCGACCCGGACTTCGAGATGATCGTCCTCGTCGGCGATAGCTTTCCGCAACAGCACATGATGCGCCTGAAAGCTCTACTGGCCCCCCTGCCTCAGGCAAGGATCATCGTCGAACCACCCAGGCCCCACCGCGAGGTTATGAAAGAGATACTGAACAACGCCCGTCTCTCGCGGCTTGAGCCCTGTGTTCAGTTTCGGTTTGATGATGACGATGCCATTGCTGTAGATTTCATCGCCAAGCTGCGCAAAGCCGTCGATGACGCGACGCCGCTGTTGGTGCAGCATAAGTCTGTCGCTCTTGACTGGAACAAGGGCTACGTGGCCGAGTTTGGCGCGGACGGGATCGCCGCAACGCCGTCCTACCGGCCTTTCTATACTGCGGCGCTCGCGATGTTCGTGAATGCGCGGTGCCCATTAACCATCATGAACTTTGCCCACGACAAGCTACCCCGCTTTATGCCTGCGCTCAGCTTTCCCGATCAGGCGATGTACGTACGCGGTCACAATGGCTTTAACGATTCACGTCAAAAGCACGCACGACCGATCGAGCTTTCGCCGCTCAGCGCCGAGGAGGAGACCCTGTTCAAGGATCGCTTTGCCATCGACATCAACGCAGTGCGCCGCGTCTTCGCCAAGGGTTAAAGGGGCGGCAGTGGGCGTGTGGTGATGCGCTCGCGGTACAGCGTGAACAACCCTGTCGCGGCGACGATAGAGGCACCGATCAGTGTCGTCGGCACGGGCCAGTCACCAAACACCAGCCAGCCAAGGATCAGCGCCCAGATCAGCCCCGTATAGCGGAACGGCGCGATGAAAGAGACATCGCCAACCCGCATCGTCTGTACGCTGAAATAATACCCCATCAGGACAAAGACAGCTGCCGCAGTGATCGCGATCCAATGGTCTGACGACACCGGTTCCCAAGGGGTGGTGAATTGCGCAAAGGTCGAAAACCCGGTGACAGAGAGGACCGCTGCGAAGGTCACCGTCATCGACGGCACCTCTTTCGACAATCTGCGTGTGCTTAGGTCGCGAACCGTAACGAAGAACACCGCAATCAGGGCGTAGACCGACCAGATATTGAACCCGTCAGTGCCCGGCTTGACGATCAACATCACACCAAAAAAGCCAACGAGGATGGCCGAGAGCCGGCGCCACCCGACCTTCTCGCGGTAGACCAACGCGGCCCCTAACGTCACGGTCAGTGGCAACGACTGCAAGATCGCGCTGAGGTTCGCCAGCGGCATGTTAAACAACGCTGTTACGAAGAAAAAGCTTGCCCCGACTTCGGCACCGGACCGGATGGCGACCAGTTTCCAATCGCGACGGCTCAGTCGCAGGTGCAGCGGGCCAAGCCGCCCCCAAAGCATCACGATCAATGAGATCGAGATCACACCACGCAGAAACAGCAGCTGGAACAGCGGCACCGCCCCGCCCGTGGTCTTGGTCATTGTATCGTTCAACACAAAGGCCGCCATGGAGCCCATCATGAAAAGTGCTCCGGCGAGGTTTGGCGACATTGGGCGGCTTTCTTTTTTGTTAGGTTGGCTTATCATTGCCGCAGGCCGCGACGGAAAACCAGCCCACTCGCGCAAATTTCAGTCGCTATTTAATCACCCCGCCCCCGCAACGAAAAAGCCCCCGCCGATCTCTCAGCGGGGGCTTTTCCAGTTCTTTGTAGCGTAGGCTTAGTTGCGGCTTTCATCGTCGTTAGGGACGTTATCGAATACATCGCCACCGACCACATCATCCGATTTAGGCTCTGGCGCGGCCAAACGTGCGGCGGCTTCGGCTTCTTCGCGACGGGCTTCGATAACCACGTTGTCACGATCCGCTGCAACCTTACGCATCTGCTGCGTCGCACCACCGGTACCGGCTGGGATCAGACGGCCCACGATGACGTTTTCTTTCAGGCCAACCAGCTTGTCGCGCTTACCCTGAACCGAAGCCTCGGTCAGAACACGTGTGGTTTCCTGGAAGGACGCCGCCGAGATGAAGCTGCGGGTTTGCAGCGACGCCTTGGTGATACCCAGAAGGATCGGTTCGCCTTGCGCAGGACGTCCGCCTTTGGACAGCGCTTTGGCACAGGCTTGGTCGAACTCTTGCTTATCGACGTGTTCGCCTTTCAACAGGGTGGTGTCACCGCTGTCTTGGACTTCCCACTTCTGCAACATCTGACGCACGATCACTTCGATATGCTTATCGTTGATCTTAACGCCTTGCAGACGATAAACATCCTGAACTTCGTCGATCATGTAGTCAGCCAGCGCTTCGACACCCATAATCGCAAGGATGTCATGCGGCGCAGGGTTGCCGTCCATGATGTAGTCGCCTTTTTGGACAAAGTCACCTTCCGCAACGGGAATGTGCTTACCCTTAGGCACCATGTATTCGACCTTGTGATCCGGATCTTCGGAAGACTCGATCGAGATACGACGCTTGTTCTTGTAGTCCTTGCCGTAGCGGACATAGCCGTCGATCTCTGCGATGATCGCGTGATCCTTGGGGCGACGTGCCTCAAAGAGTTCCGCAACACGTGGCAGACCACCGGTAATATCCTTGGTCTTGGCACCTTCGCGCGGAATACGCGCAACGATGTCACCCGCCGCGATTTCAGTCTGGTCCTCAACGGACAGAATGGCATCAACGGACATAGGATAGGTCACCGGGTTGCCCGCATCGTTACGGACAGGTTCGCCATCGGCATCTACCAGAATAACTTCTGGCTTCAGCTCATTGCCTTTGGGTGCTGCACGCCAGTCGATCACGATCTTCTGTGTCATACCGGTTGCATCATCGGTTTCATCCTTAACCGCGATCCCCGACACAAGGTCGACGAACTTGGTCATACCGGATTTCTCCGCGATGATCGGCAGCGTGTAGGGATCCCATTCGAACAGCTTGTCGCCGCGCAGAATGTTCTGACCGTCTTTCACGAACAGCTTGGTACCATAGCCGACTTTGTGGCTGGCACGCTCGTCACCGTTTTCGTCAACAATCGCAAGCTTCATGTTACGGCCCATGACCATGATCTCACCTGCGGTGTTCTCAAGGGTCAGAGCGTTATCGAACACAACCTTACCGGACTGCGACGCTTCGAGGAAGGACTGTTGGCCACCCTGAGCAACACCACCAATGTGGAATGTACGCATCGTCAGCTGCGTGCCAGGTTCACCGATCGACTGCGCGGCAATAATGCCGACAGCTTCACCTTGGTTCACCAGCGTACCGCGTGCAAGGTCACGACCATAGCACATGGCGCAGACGCCCTCTTCGGCTTCACAGGTCAACGGGCTGCGGATACGGGCAGACGCCACGGCAGCTTCGTCGATAATATCGGCCAGACGCTCGTCGATCACAGTCTGTGCAGGTACCAGCACTTCTTCGGTACCAGGGCGCAGAATGTCATCAGCCGCAACACGACCCAGCAGACGTTCCGCCAGAGACGAGACGACTTCGCCGTCGTTGACAGCAGCTTCGGCGGTGATCGCAGTTTCCGTGCCACAGTCATGCATACGAATGATACAATCTTGTGCCACGTCCACCAGACGACGGGTCAGGTAACCCGAGTTCGCTGTTTTCAAAGCGGTATCCGACAGACCCTTACGGGCACCGTGGGTGGAGTTAAAATACTCCAGAACGGTCAGACCTTCTTTAAAGTTCGAGATAATCGGTGTCTCGATGATGTCGCCATTCGGCTTCGCCATCAGACCGCGCATCCCGCCCAGCTGTTTCATCTGTGTAACCGAACCACGCGCACCGGAGTGGGCCATCATGTAGACCGAGTTCGGCTCCATGACTGCACCCTGAGCATCGCGACGTTCGGCCGAAATGGCCCCCATCATCGCGTCGGTGACTTTGTCGTTACACTTGGACCAGGCATCGACAACTTTGTTGTACTTTTCGCCCTGAGTGATCAGGCCGTCCATGTACTGCTGTTCAAAGTCTTTGACCTGATCGCGTGTCTCGTCAACCAAGGTCCACTTGGTTTCGGGGATCAGCATGTCGTCCTTACCAAAGGAGATACCGGCGCGGAAAGCTTCGCGGAAACCCATGGTCATGATCTGGTCACAGAAGATAACGGATTCTTTCTGACCACAGTAGCGGTAGACCGTATCGATGACCTGCTGCACTTCTTTCTTACGCAACAGACGGTTTACCAGATCAAACGGCGCTTTGGCGTTCAGCGGCAACAACGCACCAAGACGAATACGGCCTGGTGTGGTGTCGAAACGCTTCATCACTTCGTTGCCTTCGGCATCGATCTGCTTGACCCGCGCTTTGATTGCGGTGTGCAGGTGGACTGCACCGGCATCAAGCGCGTGTTCGACTTCCTCAACGGAACCAAACACCATGCCTTCGCCCGGCATGCCTTCGCGTTCCAGAGTCGTGTAGTACAGACCCAAGATCATATCCTGCGACGGAACAATGATCGGTGCACCGTTTGCAGGCGACAGAACGTTGTTCGTGGACATCATCAGAACACGTGCTTCAAGCTGGGCTTCAAGCGACAGTGGTACGTGAACAGCCATTTGGTCGCCGTCAAAGTCAGCGTTAAAGGCCGAACAGACCAGCGGGTGAAGCTGGATCGCCTTACCTTCGATCAGAACCGGTTCGAACGCCTGAATGCCCAAACGGTGCAACGTAGGCGCACGGTTCAGCATCACGGGGTGTTCGCGGATCACTTCGTCAAGAATATCCCAGACTTCGGGACGCTCTTTTTCCACCAGCTTCTTGGCTTGCTTCACGGTGGAAGACAGACCTTTGGCTTCGAGGCGCGAGTAGATGAACGGCTTGAACAGCTCGAGCGCCATCTTCTTGGGCAGACCGCACTGGTGCAGCTTCAGCTCGGGTCCGGTCACGATGACCGAACGACCGGAGAAGTCGACGCGCTTGCCCAAAAGGTTTTGACGGAAGCGACCTTGCTTACCCTTCAGCATATCGGACAGCGATTTCAACGGTCGCTTGTTGGCACCCGTGATCACGCGGCCACGACGGCCGTTGTCGAACAATGCGTCAACAGATTCCTGCAACATCCGCTTTTCGTTCCGGACGATGATGTCAGGTGCGCGCAATTCGATCAGACGCTTGAGTCGGTTGTTCCGGTTGATGACACGGCGATACAGGTCGTTAAGGTCGGAGGTCGCAAAGCGGCCACCATCCAGCGGCACCAGCGGGCGCAGCTCTGGCGGGATCACAGGAATGACGGTCATGATCATCCACTCGGGCCGGTTGCCGGACTCGAGGAAGGATTCAACGACTTTCAAACGCTTGATGATCTTTTTCGGCTTCAGTTCGCCTGTCGCCTCTTTCAGATCGGCACGCAGTTGGTCAGCTTCGGCTTCAAGATCGATGGCAGCCAGCATTTCGCGGATCGCTTCGGCGCCGATATTGGCGGTGAACGCGTCCATGCCAAAGGCATCCTGAGCGTCCATGTACTCTTCCTCGGTCATCATCTGACCATAGGTAAGATCCGTCAGACCGGGTTCGATCACGACGTAGTTTTCAAAGTACAGCACGCGCTCCAGATCGCGCAGCGTCATATCCAGCATCAGGCCGATGCGCGATGGCAGCGACTTGAGGAACCAGATGTGCGCAACAGGCGACGCCAGTTCGATGTGGCCCATACGCTCGCGGCGGACCTTTTGCAGGGTAACTTCAACGCCACATTTCTCGCAGACAACGCCGCGATACTTCATGCGTTTATATTTACCGCACAGGCATTCGTAATCTTTGATCGGGCCAAAGATACGCGCGCAGAACAGGCCGTCCCGTTCGGGCTTGAACGTCCGGTAGTTGATGGTTTCGGGTTTCTTGATTTCACCGAACGACCACGACAGGATCCGCTCTGGCGATGCCAGAGAGACCTTGATTTCGTCGAACGTCTTAGTCGGCGCGACGGGGTTGAACGGGTTGTTTGTCAGTTCCTGGTTCATCTTAAATCCTTAGATAAGTCTCGAAAGCGGAGGGAGAGAGGCGTTTTCAGTCTGAGAAAACGGGCCGGGGTTTAAGAAAACCCCGGTGCTTTCCTCACTCTTCTTCCTCCGCATCCAGGAGTTCCATGTTCAGACCAAGACCACGTACTTCTTTCACAAGTACGTTGAACGATTCCGGAATACCGGCCTCGAAGTTGTCTTCGCCTTTGACGATGCTTTCATAGACCTTGGTCCGTCCGGCCACGTCATCCGATTTCACAGTCAGCATTTCCTGCAAGGTGTATGCAGCGCCGTAAGCTTCCAAAGCCCAGACCTCCATCTCACCAAAGCGCTGACCACCGAACTGCGCTTTACCGCCCAATGGCTGCTGGGTGACCAGCGAGTATGGACCAGTCGAACGCGCGTGGATTTTGTCGTCCACAAGGTGGTGCAGTTTCAGCAGGTATTTGACGCCGACGGTGACAGGGCGGGCAAACTGCTCGCCTGTGCGACCGTCAAACAGAACCGACTGACCGGAGGTATCGAACCCGGCCCGTGTCAGACTGTCATTCACGTCTGCTTCCTTGGCACCATCGAATACCGGCGTGGCGATTGGGACACCGCGTGCGACGTTCTTGGCTGCGTCCAGCAAGGATTCCTCGTCCATTCCAACGATGCCTTCTTCATAGACGTCGTCGCCATAGGCGTGGTGCATTGCTTCGCGCACTGGTGTCAAATCACCGGAGCGTTTGTATTCCTGCAGGGCCTCGTCGATGTTGATGCCCAAGCCGCGAGCGGCCCAACCCATGTGGGTCTCAAGGATCTGACCAACGTTCATACGCGATGGAACACCCAGCGGGTTCAAACAGAAGTCCACTGGCGTGCCATCCGCAAGGAACGGCATGTCTTCCATCGGTACAACCTTGGAAATAACACCTTTGTTGCCGTGACGACCAGCCATCTTGTCGCCCGGTTGCAGCTTGCGCTTCACCGCGACGAACACTTTGACCATCTTCATCACGCCCGGAGGCAGATCGTCACCACGACGGACTTTTTCGACTTTGTCCTCAAAGCGCGCATCCAAGGTCCGTTTCTGGATCTCGTACTGCTCGTTCAGGGCTTCGACGATTTTCGCGTCGTCTTCGTCTTCGAGTGCCAGCTGCCACCACTGACCGCGCGACAGCGACGCCAGCAGGTCTTCGGTGATTTCCGAGTTCGACTTGACGCCTTTGGGGCCTTTGACAGCGATTTTGCCGATGATCATAGACTGCAGACGCGCGTAGATGTTGCGGTCAAGAATACCAAGCTCATCGTCGCGGTCACGGGCCAGACGTTCGACTTCTTCACGCTCGATCTGCAACGCACGTTCGTCTTTTTCGACGCCGTGACGGTTAAAGACACGCACTTCGACGACTGTACCAAAATCACCGGGCTTCACACGCAGCGATGTATCGCGCACGTCCGAAGCTTTCTCGCCAAAGATGGCGCGCAGCAGTTTTTCTTCTGGCGTCATCGGGCTTTCGCCCTTGGGTGTGATCTTGCCGACAAGAATGTCACCGGGTTCAACATCCGCACCAATGTAAACGATGCCGGCCTCATCGAGGTTGCGCAGCGCTTCTTCACCGACGTTCGGGATATCGCGTGTGATTTCCTCTGGCCCCAGCTTTGTATCACGGGCGGCGACTTCGAATTCCTCGATGTGGATCGAAGTAAACACGTCGTCACGCGATACACGCTCAGAAATCAGAATGGAGTCTTCGTAGTTGTAGCCGTTCCAAGGCATAAACGCGACGATCACGTTCTTACCAAGCGCCAGTTCACCCATGTCCGTCGACGGACCGTCCGCGATAACCTGACCCTTTTGAACCGTCTCGCCAACCTTCACCAGCGGACGCTGGTTGATGCAGGTGTTCTGGTTCGAACGCTGGAATTTGCGCATGCGGTAGATGTCTACGCCCGCGTCACCCAACTCAAGGTCTTCGGTGGCACGGATAACGATACGGCTGGCATCGACTTGGTCGATGATACCGCCACGTTTCGCCATATAAGCAGCACCGGAATCCCGTGCGACGACTTCTTCGATACCGGTCCCGACCAGTGGTGCTTCGGCTTGAAGCAAAGGCACCGCCTGACGTTGCATGTTCGAGCCCATCAAGGCCCTGTTCGCATCGTCGTTTTCAAGGAACGGGATCAAGGACGCAGCGACCGAGACCAACTGTTTTGGCGAAACGTCGATCAGGTCAACGTTTTCGGAAGGCGACAAGGTGTAGTCGCCCGATTTCCGCGTCGAGACCAGATCGTTCACGAACTTCATGTTCTCATCAAGGTTCGCGTTGGCCTGCGCCACTGTGTGACGCATTTCTTCCGTAGCAGACATATACTGCACGTCATCGGAAACCACACCGTTCGATACCTTGCGGTAGGGTGTTTCGATAAAGCCGTACTTGTTCACACGGGCAAAAGTGGCCAGCGAGTTGATCAGACCAATGTTCGGACCTTCGGGCGTTTCAATCGGACACATGCGACCATAGTGTGTCGCATGAACGTCACGTACTTCAAAACCGGCACGCTCGCGTGTCAGACCACCTGGCCCAAGCGCGGAAAGACGACGCTTGTGCGTCACCTCGGACAGCGGGTTAGTTTGGTCCATGAACTGCGACAGCTGGCTGGAACCGAAGAATTCACGTACCGCAGCAGCTGCTGGTTTCGCGTTGATCAGATCCTGTGGCATCACAGTGTCGATTTCGACGGAAGACATACGTTCCTTGATCGCGCGCTCCATCCGGAGCAGGCCAACACGGTACTGGTTTTCCATCAGCTCGCCGACGGAACGCACACGACGGTTGCCCAAGTGGTCAATATCGTCGATGTCGCCACGGCCGTCGCGCAGGTCAACCAGCGCCTTGATACAGGCGACGATATCGTCACGGTCCAGCGTGCGCTGCGTGTCTTCCTTGTCGAGCGCCAGGCGCATGTTCATCTTTACACGGCCAACCGCCGAAAGGTCATAGCGGTCCGCATCAAAGAACAGCGTGTCGAACAGGTTCGACGCGGCTTCGACTGTGGGCGGCTCGCCCGGACGCATAACGCGGTAGATATCCATGAGCGCGGTGTCGCGGTTCATGTTCTTGTCCGCCGCCATGGTGTTACGCATGTAAGGGCCGACGTTGATGTTGTCGATGTCGAGCAGTGGGATCTCGAAGATGCCTGCGTCGATCAGCTCTTTGGCTGTACCACCGATGAGCGTACCGTCTTTGTCGTGCTCGAGCGTCATCTCGTCGCCCGCTTCGACATAGATCGCGCCGGTTTCTTCGTTGATGATATCACGTGCAGCAAATTTGCCCGCGATGTGGTCAAACGGCAGCAGCAGTTCGGAAACCTTGCCTTCGTCGATCAACTGCTTAACGGCACGAGGTGTAACCTTCTTGCCCTTTTCAAACAGGATCTCGCCTGTCGCAGCGTCAACGAGGTCATACGTTGGCCGTGTGCCCCGCACACGATCCGGGAAAAAGGGTGCAACCCAGCCTTCGCCATCTTTCAGCGTATAGTTAACGGTGTTGTAATACGCGTCCATGATCGCTTCTTGGTCAAGACCCAGCGAATAAAGCAGCGTTGTTACAGGCAGTTTGCGGCGACGGTCGATGCGCGCGAAGACGATGTCTTTGGCGTCGAATTCGAAGTCGAGCCACGAACCGCGGTAAGGAATGATGCGGCAAGCGAACAGCAGTTTACCCGAAGAGTGGGTTTTGCCTTTGTCGTGGTCAAAGAACACGCCGGGTGAACGGTGCATCTGGGATACGATCACACGCTCGGTCCCGTTCACAACAAACGTACCGTTTGGCGTCATCAGGGGCATGTCGCCCATGAACACGTCCTGTTCCTTGATGTCCTTAACCGATTTTGCACCGGTGTCTTCGTCTACATCAAACACGATGAGGCGCAGCGTCACCTTCAAAGGCGCGCTGTAGGTCATGTCGCGTTGCTGACATTCCTCTACATCGTATTTTGGCTTTTCAAGCTCGTACTTGACGAATTCAAGAACCGACGTCTCATTGAAGTCCTTGATCGGGAAAACCGACTGAAAGACGCCCTGGATGCCGTCACCGTCTGTCGGTGTTTCCGCATCGCCGGAGCGCAGGAACAAATCATAAGAGGATTTCTGAACCTCGATCAGGTTCGGCATCTCCAGCACTTCGCGGATTTTGCCATAGTATTTACGTAGACGTTTCTGGCCAAGGAAGGATTGCGCCATGTGTCTGTCACCTTTCGTATCTCTTGCCGAGCTCGCCATCACCGGGGCCGTGATGCGCGCCCATAAGAGCGGTAAATCCTGATCAATTCTTGAGGCACGTCCCACCGTACCTCTTCCGACCACTAGGACCTATCCAGAGAAATATTTCGCATGAAATACTTTTCAAAACAGATCAGGCTGGACAGGGAATTCCCCGTCCAGCCTTAATTTTTATGGGCTTCCCCAAAGCTTTACAAACTTCGGGCCGCTTTCATCAAGCAAAAACAGCACCCTGATCGAATGGCTTAGGCCAGTTCAACTTCTGCGCCAGCTGCTTCCAGCTTGGCTTTAACGTCTTCAGCTTCCGCTTTATCAACGCCTTCTTTGATCTTGCCGCCAGCTTCAACCAGATCTTTGGCTTCTTTCAGGCCCAGACCGGTGATGCCGCGAACTTCTTTGATCACGTTGATTTTGGATGCGCCGGCGTTCTTCAGAACGACGTCGAATTCAGTTTTCTCTTCTTCAGCTGCGCCGCCATCTGCGGGGCCAGCCATCATCACTGCGCCGCCAGCTGCGGGCTCGATGCCATACTCATCTTTGAGGATGGTTTTCAGTTCTTGTGCTTCCAGCAGCGTCAGACCAACGATGTCTTCTGCCAGTTTTTTCAGATCAGCCATGTTTAGCTCTTTCCGTTAACGATATGTGTGTTCCAACGCGAGTGTTCAACCCTGCGCCAGCTTGACGATATTGCTTTACGCAGCCGCCTTGTCCTCGATCGTGGACAAGATGGAAGCGATGTTGCTTGCAGGTGCGCCAATGGCCCCGGCGATGTTGGAAGCAGGTGCGCCCAGCATACCCGCGATGGTGGAGATAAGCTCCTCCCGCGAAGGCATCTTGGACACGGCTTCAACACCGGCGACATCCAGTGCGTTCTCACCCATTGCGCCGCCGAGAATGACAAATTTTGCATTCTCTTTAGCGAATTCCTGGGCCACCTTGGCTGCTGCCACGGGGTCTTCGGAATAGGTCAGAACGGTCATACCCGTCAGGAGATCTGCAATGCTTTCGCATGGCTTTCCGTCAAGGGCAATTTTGGCGAGCCTGTTTTTGGCAACACGCACGGCCCCGCCCGCAGCGCGAGCGCGCGCACGAAGGTCCTGCATATCAGCAACTGTCAGGCCGACGTAGTGGCTAACCACAACGACGCCAGAGCTTTCGAAGATTTGGCCGAGCTCGTCGACCAACTGTTCTTTCTGGGCTCTATCCACAGTTTCACTCCAAATCTGGGGGTTGCCCCCCGGCTCAATTAAGTCCGCTTACGCGAACAGTCTTGGTCCATTTTACGGGAATAAGCCAAAATAGCCCCACGCTTGCGCGAACGGTAATTCTTGCATCTCCCATCTCAGAAAGGAATTAAGGCTTGCGCCACCCTTCGTCTCGGACAGAAGACTCACCATGCGATGCATAGTGAATCGAGGGCGTTTTAGGGGATGCGGCACGGATTGCCAAGGGCTAATCTGGTTTCAGGTTAATTCATGCGCGCGAGGCGATGAGAAAACCGCCCCACCGAACGTTAGAACCAGCGCCCTACCCCCAGGCATTCGTCCGACCGCCAAACGAGAACGGGCCCCCTTGGTTTCAAGGGGGCCCGTCCATTCAAGAAACTAACTGTTCCGAGTTACTCGGTGACAGCGTTATCGACTTCTACAGTGACGCCTGGGCCCATTGTCGAGCTCAGAGCGATCTTTTTCATGTAAGCACCCTTAGAACCGGTAGGCTTGGCTCTGGACACAGCACCAACAAAGGCACGTACGTTCTCAACCAGCTTCGCTTCGTCAAAGGACAGTTTGCCGATGCCAGCATGCACAACGCCGCCTTTTTCAGCTTTAAACTGAACCTGACCGCCTTTGGCAGCTTCAACAGCTTCTTTGATGTCCATTGTAACTGTACCAACTTTTGGGTTTGGCATCAGGTTACGTGGGCCAAGAACCTTACCAAGACGACCAACGATCGGCATCATGTCAGGTGTCGCGATGCAACGATCAAAGTCGATCTTGCCGCCTTGAATGGCTTCCATCAAGTCTTCTGCGCCAACGATGTCGGCACCAGCTGCTTGAGCTTCGTCAGCCTTTGGGCCACGTGCAAATACAGCAACGCGAACGGATTTGCCGGTGCCGTTTGGCAGGCCAACAACGCCGCGAACCATTTGGTCGGCGTGACGGGGGTCAACACCAAGGTTCATCGCGATCTCGATGGTTTCATCAAATTTCGCGTTTGCGTTGGCTTTGATCAAAGATACCGCTTCTTCAACGGTCAGATCTACTTTGCCTACGAATGCTTCGCGTGCGGCGCGGGTGCGTTTTCCGAGTTTTGCCATCTTACTTAACCTCGATGCCCATGGAGCGGGCGGAGCCCAGAATGATTTTCATCGCGGATTCAACATCCACAGCGCTCAGGTCCGCCATTTTTGCTTCTGCAATCTCGCGCAGCTGCTTGGTGGTCACGGTACCAACGGTTTCGCGGCTCGGTGTTTTCGCGCCGGAGTTAACCTTGGCGGCTTTCTTCAGGTAGTAGGACGCTGGAGGCGTCTTGATGTCCATCGTAAAGGACTTGTCCTGATAGTAGCTGATCACGGTCGGGCAAGGGGCACCTGGCTCCATGTCCGCTGTCTTGGCGTTAAACGCCTTACAGAATTCCATGATGTTGATCCCGCGCTGACCCAGTGCGGGGCCAACGGGTGGGGATGGGTTCGCTTGACCCGCTTTAACTTGCAACTTCATCGTACCGACGAGTTTCTTGGCCATTGGCCTTCTCCTTTTAATGTCGGTGAACTTTCATTCACCCTATACGACCACATCGCGATGTGGCCGCTTGCTAGTGTGGTGCGGTTGAGCGGCGCGCCGCTGTCCCCTCCCACAAACGAACGGTGTTGCCACCGTATGGCGGGTCGCCCCGCCGCTCGCTCAGACCTGTTTGTTGACCTGAGTGAATTCCAGCTCGACCGGGGTTTCCCGGCCAAAGATCGACACAGAAACCTTGAGGCGCTGGTTCTCGTCGTCGACCTGTTCGATCATGCCGTCGAAATCCTCGAACGGACCATCGGCAACCTTCACCCGCTCGCCCACTTCAAAGTGGATCAAGGTGCGTGGTGTTTCTTCGCCCTCTTGGACACGGCCAAGAATCGCGGTTACTTCGGCGTCACGCATGGGCATTGGACGGCCCTGCGGCCCCAAAAACCCTGTGACGCGGTTGATCGAGTTTATCAAGTGATAGCCGCGGTCGGACATCTCCATATGTACAAGCACATAGCCGGGCATAAACCGACGTTCTGTCGTGACTTTCTTGCCGCGCCGAACCTCGATCACCTCTTCGGTGGGGACCAGTACTTCGTCGATTTGGTCCTCAAGCTCTTGCTCGGCGACCGTGGTGCGGATTTGCTCGGCAATCTTCTTTTCGAAGTTCGACAAAACACTGACCGAATACCATCTTTTCGCCATCTGAACTTGGTCCCTGTCTTGTGATGCAGCAACAGCTACATCTAATTCTCTTAAAACCAGCGTGTCACAACAGGCCGGCGGTGAACAAAAAATCGGCGCGCAACACGAATCGCCGCACGCCCCTCTTGATCAGGTCTGCGGGATAGCCCGCAATCACAAATGTTTCAAGAGGTCCGCGGCGCTTTTACAGTGCCGCGCCCCGGATCAGCCGAAGGCCGACAAAATATACTGCAAGCCGCCGCGGATCAGAATATCCACAACCGCAAAGAACACTGCGGTCAGAGCGGCGAGGATGAACACCATTACCGTGGTGAGCATGACTTCGCGACGAGTCGGCCAGACGACTTTGGATACTTCGGAACGCACTTGCTGGATGAACTGAAGCGGGTTGACTGTGGCCATGTCGGTTTTCCTGTATACGAACGATTGTGGGGATGTATCTGTCAAAAGCACTGAATTCAAGGCTTCAAATACAGCGCCCTGCCCAAGCGGCCATGCGCCTTCGCGCGCGTTGATCATGTGGTGAGATTGGCAGGGGCTGAGGGACTCGAACCCACGACCCTCGGTTTTGGAGACCGATGCTCTACCAACTGAGCTAAACCCCTATGCCGAGTGGTGAGGTAGTCGATATTTTCCGGGGGATCAAGTGCCGATAGACGCATTGCTCGCGAATAATGCCTTCCGGTGCCACACAACGAAAAAGGCCGCCCCCTTACAGGAGCGGCCTTCGTTTTGTCAGCTGTCAGCGGGGTGACCCGCCAGCGGCTTATTCGTTGATCTTGGAAACAACGCCTGCGCCAACGGTCCGGCCGCCTTCGCGGATCGCGAAACGCAGACCGTCTTCCATCGCGATGGGGGCGATCAGTTCAACGTCGAACTGCAGGTTGTCGCCGGGCATAACCATTTCAGTGCCTTCTGGCAGCTGAACGGTACCGGTGACGTCTGTGGTCCGGAAGTAGAACTGTGGACGGTAGTTCGCGAAGAACGGCGTGTGACGGCCACCCTCTTCTTTGGTGAGGATATACGCCTCGGCAGTGAACTTTGTGTGTGGGTTAACCGACTTAGGCTTACACAAAACCTGACCGCGCTCAACGCCTTCACGCTCGATACCGCGCAGAAGAACACCAACGTTATCGCCAGCTTCCCCACGATCCAGCAGCTTGCGGAACATTTCAACGCCGGTACAAGTGGTTGTCTTCGTGTCACGGATACCAACGATTTCAATGCTGTCGCCAACATTGATCACGCCACGCTCAACACGACCGGTCACAACAGTACCACGACCGGAGATCGAGAATACGTCTTCCACTGGCATCAGGAACGGCTGGTCAACAGCGCGTGCTGGTGTCGGGATATATTCGTCAACAGCGGCCATCAACTTGCGGATGGATTCCTCACCAATTTCGGGCTGAGTGCCGTTCATTGCGTGCAGAGCCGAACCAGGAATCACAGGCATGTCGTCGCCTGGGTAGTCGTAGGAAGACAGCAATTCGCGGATTTCCATTTCCACCAATTCCAGCAGCTCTTCGTCGTCAACCTGGTCAACTTTGTTCATGTAGACAACCATGGTCGGGATACCAACCTGGCGACCGAGCAGGATGTGCTCGCGGGTTTGTGGCATGGGGCCATCAGCCGCGTTCACAACCAGGATCGCGCCGTCCATCTGTGCCGCACCGGTGATCATGTTTTTCACATAGTCAGCGTGGCCGGGGCAGTCGACGTGTGCGTAGTGACGTGCTTCGGTTTCATACTCAACGTGCGCGGTCGAAATAGTGATACCACGTGCTTTTTCTTCGGGCGCGCCGTCGATTTGGTCATAGGCGCGGAAGTCGCCGAAGTATTTCGTGATCGCAGCGGTCAACGTCGTTTTACCGTGGTCAACGTGACCAATGGTACCGATGTTAACGTGTGGTTTATTACGTTCAAACTTTGCCTTAGCCATGGTGCAGCCCTTTATATTAACGAGGGCCTGAAACTAGACCCAAACCTATCTGGCGGGCGATGTATTGGGTCTGGCGCATAAAATCAAGCACCTGTTGGCCAAACACCCCCCGAGAATTCATGTAAATGCGCGTTAATTTTCAGTTACTACCGGCGCAGAGGCAACTTCAGCGCGCTTAATGACCGCATCTGCGGGCCGCTCGAACCAGCCTTCGGCCTTATTTTGCTTGACCAAATAACTTTCGATCGACTTTGCCGCATTCTGGCTAAGGTTCTTGAGCTGCTCTTCAGCAGTCTTGGTATAGCCTGACCCGACGATAGGCCCCTGATCCAGAGATTCGAACACGGTGATCTGATGCGGCTCTGCGGTAAGTTTCTTACCTGCGGCGTCATCCCAGACGGTGAGGTTAAGAATCATGATCGACTTGGGCGCAAGCACAAGGGGAATACCAGGAGGTGCCAAAATATACCCTTCAACACTAACGCCGAAGTGATAGTTTCGCGTCCCGTTATATCGGTCGAACCGTTCAGCGATGGCGTCTTTGATGGCTGTGGTCAGGACTTCTTTGCTGACTTCACGGCTGATCGGCAGCTTCTGCACTTTCGGTGCGACGACGATATTATGATACAGGTTAAAATCTCCCAGCGGCACTGCCGGCTTGTCGAGATCAGACGCCCCGTTACACGCCGTAAGAACAACAATACTGATCAAAGCTGATAAAATTCGAACCACTTCAAGCCTCCTTGGCGCATTCATGCCTTCTGCGATACCCTAAGGCTGGTTCAGGTTCAACGTTTGCCAAAGTGGCAGGGCCTGCTTTGCATGCTACGGTGTGACCGCCTGATCGAGGAACAACATCATGGATCGCCCCCTGCCCGCCCGTGTGGCTTTGATTAACCAACCCGTAGGCCTGTTCCGCAGCCTCGCGATGGCGCGTCGCAATGTGTTGAGTATTATTCCGGAACTTGCCGTCAAACAGCCTATGGTATCGGGAAAAATGGGCAAACGCTGGCACATGGTGATGGACCCCATCGCCATTCGCGAGATGCTGCTGGACCGGGTTGATGACTATCCCAAGTCGCTGGTCACAAAGAATCTTTTGCGTCCGGCCATTGGGGAATCACTGTTCATCGCAGAGGGTGCGCAGTGGCGGTGGCAGCGCCGCGCAGTGGCACCCGCCTTTTCACATCGTAATATGTTAAACTTGTCGCCAATTATGACTGCAGCTGCAGAGCGTTCAGCCGATCGGATTGCGTCAGCAGGACCAGCTGCGATAAACCTGCTGGACGAGATGGTGACGACGACGTTTGATGTGATTTCGGACGTGACATTTTCCGGCGGCGATCGTTTTGACCGTGACGCCGTTCATCGGGCGATTGATGCGTACATCGCAGAAGCAGGAAAAATCAGCCTTTTCGACATTCTTGGGTTCCCCGATTGGCTACCGCGTCCCGGGCGCGCGATGTCTGGTCGCGCTCTTCGGGACATGAAGCGGATTGCCGACGACGCCATAAATGCGCGCGCGCAGCGCGGCACTAGCGAGGTGCCGGACCTGCTGGACCTGCTACTTGGCGGTGTCGATCCCGAGACCAAACGCCAAATGAATACGGCAGAGCTTCGGGACAATTTACTGACATTTATCGTCGCCGGGCACGAGACGACCGCGCTCACCTTGTCATGGGCGCTATATCTGGTCGGGTTCGATCAAACGGTTCAGGACAAAGCTCGCGCCGAAGCACAAAGTGTCTTGGCAGGACGTGCAGCGACCGGCGCGGATGTCGAACATCTGCCCTATATCCGTCAAATCATTGACGAAACGCTCCGCCTATATCCGGCAGCCGGCATCATATCACGCACGGCACAAAAGCACGACATTCTGAGCAACAGAGAGGTCAAGCCAGGCGATACGGTAATGATTCCGATTTACGCACTTGGTCGCCATCGGTTGCTATGGGAAAACCCTGATGCTTTTGACCCCGACCGGTTCCGCAATCGCAAGGCAATTGATCGCTACGCCTATCTCCCGTTTGGCGACGGTCCGCGAATTTGTATCGGTGCCTCCTTCGCGCAGCAGGAAGCCGTGATTATCCTTGCAACATTGCTATCACGCTTCCGTTTTAACCCGGTCAGCGGCAAAGACCCTAAGCCGGTCATGATATTGACACTGCGTCCCGAGGGCGGCGTCTGGTTAACAGCGACGCCCGTTTAACCTATCCCCTGCGACCGACAATTTCCGACGCGGACCCTTACGCTAAGGTGATACATAAATTCTGACGGCAGGATGTTCCCGGGTACTCTTCTGGGCGAATACCGAGGCGCTTTAAAAAGCTTCTTCGCTTCGCCAAAAGCTCCCTCGGACCTGCCAGTTATGATTCCAAGCCGCTTCACGATGGTAGCAAGAGACTGTCAGAAATCGCATGAAACTCACCAGATAGCCGTTCGGTCGACAAACTGGCGCAGGGCTTTCAACAATAAATTACCTTGTGGGAACAGGGACATCACCGCGATAGTCATAAAAACCCCGTTGCGTTTTGCGCCCCAGCCATCCAGCTTCAACATATTTGGTGAGCAAGGGACAAGGGCGATATTTCGTATCAGCCAAACCGTCATGCAACACGTTCATAATGGCCAGACAGGTGTCCAGACCGATGAAATCGGCAAGCTCTAGCGGGCCCATTGGGTGGTTCGCGCCAAGCTTCAAAGAGCTGTCGATCGACTCTACCGACCCCACGCCTTCGTAAAGCGTATAAACAGCTTCGTTGATCATCGGCATCAAGATT
This sequence comes from Sulfitobacter sp. BSw21498, assembly GCF_006064855.1. NCBI lineage: Bacteria > Pseudomonadati > Pseudomonadota > Alphaproteobacteria > Rhodobacterales > Roseobacteraceae > Sulfitobacter > Sulfitobacter sp. BSw21498. Next base: position 3,074,119 of record NZ_CP040753.1, on the reverse strand, counting down.
CGATTTACGATAAATGCCGGGAAATCTTCGGCCGAAGCCGCCGTTTTACCCAATTTTTCAACGACAGTACGGCAAGCCGCAAAGGTTTCTTTATCCGTCGCGATCCCGCGAATAAGCTCGACGAGCTGCATCACCGGAACCGGGTTCATAAAGTGAAAGCCCATGAATTTTTCGGGGCGGTCGGTGCGACTTGCGAGTCTCGTGATTGAAATCGAGGACGTGTTCGATGTTAGGATTGTCGTCGGCTTGAGATGGGGGATCAAATCTTCGAAGATCGCCTGTTTAACTGTTTCGCGTTCGGTCGCCGCTTCGATCACGAGATCGCTCTGCCCCAAGTCGGCAAGGGTCTGTGTCGTAACAATTCTTTTCAATGTTGCGTCACGGTCGGCTTCTGAAACCTTCCCGCGGCCGACCTGCCGATCCAGATTACCGGTGATCGTATCCACGGCCTTTTGCAGGGCCTCTGCGCTCACGTCATTCAACAGCACGTCATAGCCTGCCAGAGCCATAACATGGGCGATGCCGTTGCCCATCTGGCCCGCGCCGACGATGCCTATTGTCTGGATATCCATGCGCTGTCCCCTCTTGTTTCGCTGCAGCATAAAGCGGGCGGGGTAGCAGCCGCAAGGGCTGGAATTCATGACAGCTTTTCATAAATCCGAACTTTAAGGGAATCGAAAATACTTATGGCCATCCTACGGCCAGAATGAGTTGGCATAGGGCGAAAGCTATGAGTTGCGAAATCCGGAAGCTGGGGGGGCTTGATTATGCACTGTGTCGCTATGGCGCGTCGAAACTACAATTTAGGGGACCGCCTCAGAAAACCTCGGTTCCCTACGTGGCGTTTATGGGGGGGGCGAAAACCTTCGGCCGATATATAGCGTTGCCGTTCCCGGCGCTTGTAGAGCGTCAGGTTGCCTTGCCTTGCCTGAATCTTGGCACCCCAAGCGCCGGTGTTGACGTATTTCTTCGCGACGACGAAATCATGCGTCTCGCTAGCGCAGCACAAGTCACTGTGGTGCAGGTCACGGGTGCGCATAATATGACCAATCGATACTATTCGGTTCATCCCCGCCGCAACGACCGTTTTATAGCCCCCTCTAAACTCCTCTGCTCGATCTATCCGGAAGTTGACTTTGCTGAGTTTCACTTTACCCGCCACCTTTTGAACGCACTATGGACAGTGTCGAACACACGTTTTGAACTCGTGGTTAATGAATTGCAGGAAGCCTGGGTTGCGCGCATGAGGCTGCTTATTGGGCGCATGACCGGACCTAGCGTGCTGTTATGGCTGAATGCCCATGACGAGGTATCAACGAGCGATCCAACCATCGGGTCCGCCCCCCTATTTGTCACACAGAGGATGATAGCGCAGGTTGAAACCATGGCTGCAAAGCTGATTCAGGTTTCACCATCTCGGCGCGCCGTTTCTGAGGGCACAACGGGTATGGTTTTTCCGAAGGAGGAGAAAAAGCAGGCGGCCCAGCTGGCCGGCGTTCGAGCACACCGTGAGATTGCAGATGTTCTGGGGCCAACAATACGGCGTTTAGCATAAAAAAAGGCCCGCCAACGTAGGCGGACCTTTTAGTTCATAATCCGGAAGGATTACAGTTTTTCAATAAGTTCCGGAACCGCTTCAAACAGATCAGCGACCAAACCATAATCAGCAACCTGGAAGATTGGCGCTTCTTCGTCTTTGTTGATGGCAACAATGATTTTGCTGTCTTTCATACCGGCCAAGTGCTGGATCGCACCGGAAATACCAATCGCGACATACAGGTCGGGTGCGACAACTTTGCCGGTCTGGCCGACCTGCCAGTCATTCGGAGCGTAACCGGAATCAACTGCGGCGCGCGATGCCCCTACAGCGGCACCCAGTTTGTCCGCCAGTTTTTCGATCAAAGCAAAGTCTTCTTCGGAGCCGACACCACGGCCACCAGAAACAACAACGCCAGCCGATGTAAGCTCGGGACGATCGCTTTCGGCGACGTGATCTTCAACCCACGTGGACAGTCCGGGATCAGCCGCTGCAGAAACAGTTTCGACCGAAGCAGAGCCGCCGTCACCCGCAGCATCGAATGTAGTTATGCGGAAGGTGATGACCTTTTTCGCGTCCGATGACTTTACTGTTTGAATCGCGTTGCCCGCATAGATCGGGCGTTCAAAGGTATCAGCATCTACAACGCCGGACACATCTGACAGCAACATCACGTCAAGCAAAGCTGCAACGCGTGGCATAACGTTTTTGGCGTCTGTCGTCGCTGGCGCCGCGATGTGATCGTAACCATCGGCGAGGGATACGATCAATGCTGCAGTTGATTCCGCAAGGCGATGACCGAGAGTTTCATCTTCAGCCACCAAAACCTTGGAGACGCCATCGATCTTGGCGGCCGCTTCACCCGCAGCTGCGGCAGAGCCGCCCGCGCAAAGCACAGTGACGTCGCCCAACATCTTGGCCGCAGAAACGGCCTTCGATGTCGCGTCGAGCGCCAATTCGCCGTCAGTTACTTCTGCAAGGAGTAGAACAGCCATTATACAGCCCCCGCTTCTTTAAGTTTCGCAACCAGTTCGTCAACCGAATCGACCTTGATGCCCGCAGCACGTTCTGCCGGCTCAACCGTCTTGATGATTTCCAAACGGTTGGAAACCTCAACGCCATAATCAGCGGGTGTTTTCTCGTCCAAAGGCTTTTTCTTGGCCTTCATGATGTTAGGCAGCGACGCGTAGCGTGGTTCGTTCAAGCGCAGGTCCACGGTGACGACTGTAGGCATGGAAACCTTAATAGTCTGCAAACCGCCGTCGACTTCACGTGTAACAACGGCGCTGTCACCGTCGATGTCGACTTTGGACGCGAATGTCGCTTGCGACCACCCCAGCAGAGCGGAAAGCATCTGGCCGGTTGCGTTCATATCATTGTCGATCGCTTGCTTACCACAAAGAACAAGGTTCGGCTGCTCTTCGTCGACAACACCCTTCAGGATCTTCGCGACGGTCAGAGGCTCGATGTCATTGTGCACATCATCTGCAGCAACGATCAGAATTGCGCGGTCCGCGCCCATTGCAAGCGCCGTGCGCAGCGTTTCCTGCGCCTGTTTCACGCCGATGGAGACGACCACAACTTCTTCGACCTGGCCGGCCTCTTTCATGCGGATCGCTTGTTCGACGGAAATTTCGTCAAACGGGTTCATCGACATTTTTACGTTGGCAAGATCAACACCCGTGCCGTCCGCTTTGACGCGTACTTTCACGTTGTAGTCGATCACGCGCTTTACAGGTACCAGTACCTTCATGAGCGTTCTCTCTCCTCAGTTGACGATCAAAGCCATTACGGCCCAGATCATGTGAACTCTTCGTCGGTGTAACGAAGCAATCGAATGCAAAACAGTCAAAAATAGTAATTTATTGTCTTTCGACGCGGCGTTCCTGACTGGCAGCTTTAGCGATTTGCGCCGGGCACCCACAATACATCGTCTTTCCCGCCGTTGTTCGACACTCGGGCTGCGACGAAAAACCAATCGCTTAGCCGGTTGAGATATTTGATAGCTGCAGGGTTAATCGTGTCGCGGCCTGCCAACTGCACAGCAAGACGCTCTGCACGGCGGGCGACGGTCCGACAAACGTGCAGATGTGCGGCGAGCGCGGTGCCACCAGGTAGAATAAAGCTGCGCAACGGCGATAGTTCGGCGTTCATTACATCGATTTCCCGCTCAAGCCTGTCAACCTGTTCTACTGCAAGACGCAGAGGGGGGTATTCTGCCTCGGCGTCCGCCTCCATATCCGGCCGACAAAGATCCGCGCCAAGGTCGAATAGATCGTTCTGGATGCGCGACAGGGCTGTGTCGGTTTCGCCCTTTGCCTCAAGCCGCGCGACGCCAACAAAGCAATTCAATTCGTCCGACGTGCCATAGGCTTCGACCCGCAGGTCGTGTTTGGCAATGCGGTCCCCGTTTCCCAATGCGGTTTCGCCCTTATCCCCGGTACGGGTGTAAATTTTATTAAGAACAACCATCAGCCTGTGTCCTTTCGCAGATAAACATAGATGACGATGAGAACGACGGCGATGAACTGCGCGATAATACGCAGTCGCATAATTTTATTTGAATTGCGCCGATTAAACTCGCCGCCGCCGGCGAAGCCGCCCAACCCAAAGATTAGGACGATAACAACCGCGATCACGGCAATGACGGTTAAGATATACAACGGGTCAGCGAACATAAGGATCCTTTGTGTTGCTGAAAGATGTAGCGGGGTCATTCCTCAGCGCAACCCGTATTTATCGCGACAGCACCCAGTCAAGTGCGCGCGTAGGCAAAATACGCCTTAGAATGCCCGAGATATGGGTGGGCGTCGTGACATAATATCGCGGTCGCGGCCTGTCGGATTCGAGCGCATGTATGAGCTTGTCAATCACAGCTTGCGGAGGAAGTTCGAACCTGTCTGGCCCTCGCTCCGTGTACAGCCTGTCCAAAAGCTGCTTTTCGTACTGCGCTTTTCGGGGGGATGCTTCCCAATTAATCCAACGCTCGAAATAAGGAATAGAATTCGCGCGAATATTAGAGGTGATTGGTCCGGGCTCGATCAAACTCACATGGATGGGGGTGTCGCGCAGTTCGATCCGCAGGGTGTCCGTCAACCCTTCCAAGGCAAATTTTGTCGCATTATAAGCACCACGCCAAGGCATAGTGACCAGACCAAGCACTGACGAACACTGAATAATTCGTCCGTGACCCTGAGCCCGCATAACGGGGAGGATGCTTCGCGTCAGCTCATGCCAACCGAAGAAATTACTCTCGAAAATCTCCCTTAATGCGGCTGTTGGCAAATCCTCCACCGCCCCGGGGGTTGCGTGGGCACCGTTATTATAAACGGCATCCAGCTTGCCACCAGTGCTATCAAGGATGTGGTTAACCGCGGCAGCGATAGTGGCCTTATCAGTGTAATCTAACTGCGGCGCATTAAATCCGGCGGCGATGAGCCGATCACAGTCTTTCTGCTGGCGGCACGAGGCGAATACATTCCAGCCACGTTCGCGCAATGCATGGGCTGCAGCATATCCGATACCCGAAGAGCATCCGGTAATCAGTATCGAGCGTTGCTCCGCCAAACCGCTATTTCTCTTCACACCTATGATCAGCCGTTCGACAGAAGGAAATCGGCCATCCAACCCTCTTGGCCGCCACCCAGTGAACGCATCTTCACCCAGCCGTCTCCGTTATCCTGGATCACTTCCACCGAATCGCCACGGCCGAGCTTGGCGACAACCTGATAATCTGTTCCCGGACCGCCGCGCACGTTTACACGGCTACCTGATACAGAGCGGATAACGCCTTCGGAACCCACTTCAACTAGCGTCGTTTCAGCATCATTGGGTGCAATCAGGCTTGGAATAACAATCGGTGCATTGTTCGCATTAGAGTTAGCATTGTCAGACGTAGCAACATTGCCGTTCAGGGACCTCAACGAGGTTAGAGTGACGGAAACATTTTGCACCTCTGCGGCATTACCGGCACTTGGTCCCGGCACAAAAGCTGCAGGCGTCGGTGCAATGGGAGCAGCTGCGACTGCCCGGGATATGACAGCAGGCTCAACCACATTTTTGGGCTCATCCGCTGCAACTTTCTGGATTGCTCGCGGAGGCTCGTCGGCGTTTGCCGTCATGCGCGCGCTGGCAGGTTGAAAATCAACCCCGCCGCTCATTTCAAAGAATGCCCAACCCAGAAATCCAAAAGTCAGAAAAATAAACCGTTTCATCGCACATCCCCCGAAGTATTGACCGGCACCGTTCCGGTGCAAGGCTTTATAGGCCCTCTTGTGAGACCTAACACAAAAGCTGGGAAAACGTTCCAACTTGATTGAAACATTGGTTGCTAAAGAGCGCACTTCTCCGGCGATACGAGCGCACTTCAAACAGTCGCTTGCCGCGTCGCGCGCCCTTAGCTAAACAAGGAAAATGTCAGATATAACCACCCCCGCCGATCAAGATTCTCGCAATTCGTCAGAGCCGTTACGCCGCGCCTTGGGGGACCGGTATCTGACCTATGCGCTTTCTACCATCATGCACCGCGCGCTGCCTGATGCACGCGATGGCTTGAAGCCCGTTCACCGGCGTATCTTATTTGCAATGCGTGAACTGAGGCTTAACAGCACCGGGGGATTCCGGAAGTCCGCAAAAATTTCCGGCGACGTAATGGGGAACTATCACCCGCATGGTGACGCCGCGATTTACGATGCGATGGCGCGTCTCGCTCAAGATTTTAACGTGCGTTATCCGTTGGTTGACGGACAAGGTAACTTTGGCAACATCGATGGCGATAACCCCGCCGCAAGCCGCTACACCGAAGCTCGGATGACAGCCGTTGCCGAAGCTATGCTTGAGGGCTTGAACGAAAATGCTGTCGATTTTAGGGAAAACTACGACGGCACGCTGACAGAGCCCGTTGTTTTGCCGGCGCAGTTCCCGAACCTTTTGGCGAACGGGTCGTCGGGCATTGCGGTCGGGATGGCGACCAACATACCGCCGCATAACATTTCGGAACTGGTCGACGCGTGCATTCACCTCATCAAGACGCCCGACGCGCGTGATGACACTTTGCTCAATTTTGTCCAGGGCCCCGATTTCCCCACCGGCGGTATCATCGTTGAACCCCCTGAAAACATTGCAAATGCTTATCGCACTGGCAAAGGTGGCTTCCGCCTGCGGTGCCGCTGGGAAACAGAAGATTTAGGCCGCGGCGCATGGCAAATCGTCATCACCGAAATCCCCTATCAAGTACAAAAATCGAAGCTCATAGAGAAGATCGCCGAGCTGATCCATACCAAGAAGATTCCGATTCTGGGCGATGTGCGCGACGAATCGGCAGAAGACATCCGTCTGATCATTGAACCGCGCTCAAAGAACGTCGATCCCGAGGTCCTCATGGGGATGCTGTATCGTAGCTCGGATCTCGAGGTGCGATTCTCCCTGAACATGAACGTGTTGATCGATGGCGTCACACCCAAAGTGTGTTCAATGAAAGAAGTGTTACGTGCGTTTCTGGATCACCGTCGTGAAGTGCTGCAGCGGCGTTCTGCGCACCGCATGGAGAAGATCGATCATCGGCTTGAGGTCCTCGAGGGCTTCATCATCGCGTTCCTGAACCTGGATCGCGTCATTGATATCATTCGCTATGACGACGACCCGAAATCCGCGCTGATGATGGAAGATTGGGGCAAGGAACATGCGCGTGCGCTGAACGAATCCAGCTATGTGCCGCCTGCCCCGTCTACCGAGCACTCTCTGTCCGAGGTTCAGGCCGACGCCATTTTGAACATGCGTTTGCGGTCATTGCGACGCCTGGAGGAGATTGAGCTTCTTCGCGAGCAATCCGCGCTGATGGCGGAACGCGCCGGCCTCGAAGACCTGTTGGAAAACGAAGTGACCCAGTGGACGACAATCGTTGACCAGCTACGCGAAACGAAAAAGAAATTCGGCAAGGATTGGACGTTAGATGGCAAAAACGTTGGTCGTCGCAGAACAACCTTTGCCGAGGCCGGCGTGGTCGAAGAAGTTCCACTCGAGGCGATGATCGACCGCGAACCGATTACCGTGGTTTGCTCGCAAATGGGGTGGATCCGGGCGATGACCGGCCACATCGACCTGAACCGAGAGCTGAAGTTCAAAGACGGCGATGGGCCGCGCTTCATTTTTCACGCAGAGACAACAGATAGGTTGCTCGTTTTCGGCACGAATGGGCGTTTCTATACACTTTCTGCCTCCACCCTGCCCGGCGGGCGCGGAATGGGGGAACCGTTGCGCTTGATGGTTGATCTGCCGAACGAGGTTCAAATTGTCGATATTTTGATCCACAAGCCCGGGCGGAAGCTCTTGGTCGCTTCATCAGCCGGTGATGGCTTCGTTGTGCCAGAAGACGAGGTGTTGGCGCAAACTCGGACCGGTAGACAGGTTCTTAACGTACGGGGAGACGTCAAAGCGATGATCTGTGCGCCTGTGGCAGGAAATGCAGTTGCTGTCGTTGGTGAGAATCGCAAGGTCTTGGTCTTTGGCTTAGATGAGCTGCCAGAGATGGGTCGCGGCAAAGGCGTTCGACTGCAGAAATACAAAGATGGTGGTATGTCTGACGCAATCACCTTCAATGCCGAGAATGGCTTGAGCTGGCAAGATCCGGCAGGTCGCACGCGCACCGAGCCCGACCTGACTGAATGGACTGGGAAACGGGCTACTGCCGGGCGAATGGCCCCACGTGGTTTCCCGCGAGATAACCGTTTCGGTTGATCGTTCAGTGCGCGCAATCTCGGCGCTATCCTTGTCTAGGCGCATTTGACGACCACCTGTCGTTCAACAAATGCGCCGACCAGAGCAACCGAAAATCGCCCATTTGGGCACGCCGCCGATCTTTATTTTATTGCCTTAAGTCATAGCGTTATGCTTCAAGTGAAAGCGTATGCGCCCGAAGCCAAGCCATAAAACCACGCGGGTCATCTACATTCGCGCTCATCTGTTCCGGTGTCAGCGCATGACCGACAATCGGCCCCTGGGGTTTATTGCAGGCATGGACAATCTCGTGCAGCAGCAACCCCTGCCGCAAAATCGGCGATATCCTATTTGCGATTTGGTAAGCACGGCTATTTTCACCGGGAAACCGCATCGGCACAACCTTGGCCCCCGATCGACGGATCATTTTCGCGGTAAAGACATTCCACTCTGCTTCGATCGCTGGACCAAACATGGTATCAGAGGCGGCGACGACGCCTGACGGGAAAAGCGCGACAACGCCGCCCGCCCTTAGGTGCGCCATCGCTTTCGCGCGCATTTCGACGCCCTTGCGCTGTGCATCAGGATCGTGAGCAAACGGCACCGGGATCATATAGCTGCCCGCAACTTCGTCGATTGAGGTTAACAAAGATCGGGTGAGGATGCGGTAGTCAGGCCGGACTCGACCAATAAGATCCGCAAAAATCATGCCGTCGACCATTCCATGCGGGTGGTTCGCAACGACGACAACGGGTCCGTTTTTTGGGATACGGTCCAACTGCTCCTGCGGCGTCGTCAAGTCGATGCCCATGGTATCCAGAGCAGCGCGCCAGAATCCCTGGCCCGTCGGTGCCCCTTGTTTTTCAAACTGTCGAATCAACCGAAGCACCTTGAGTTTTCCGGTGAACAGTTCAATAGCGCTGATGAGACCTGACTTTAACGGGTGATCGAATGTAGAGGCATAAGAAAGGCTGCTGCGATCATATTTGGTAAAGGTTACCGGCTCCCCGGTTTCATCATTTAATAATGGCGCGGGACCGCTTTGCGCATTCTCCGTCATATCTTTAACCTTTTACCCTTCAAGGCAACCGACAGCAGCCATCGAAAACGGACGATCAGTTGCCCTCACCGAATTTATCAGCCACCAAGGCTGTCAGGGCATCTGCCAGCGCGTCTTGATCAGGTCCCGACGTTTGTACATCAATCGTGCATCCTTTAGAGGCCGCGAGCATAAGCAAGCCCATGATGCTGTCGCCCGAAGCCGACATACCATCTTTGCTGACTTCCGCACGTGCGTCGAACGCTTCGACAACTTCGACCAGTTTGGCAGAGGCGCGGGCGTGCAAGCCTTTTTCGTTTACAATTTTCAGTGAAACTTGGGTCATATAATAGGGCCTTGCTATTCCGCACTAACGTTTTGGCTATCGATGTATTTTCTGCCCGCCGCCAAGGCTGCGCGCACCGCTTCTGGCACTTCCAAGTCACGGGACTTGGCTAGCTTGATCAACATCGGCAAGTTTGCGCCATAAAGGATGCGGCGATTTTCGGGACGGCATGCGAGCAGGCTAAGGTTCGAAGGTGACCCACCAAAGAGGTCAGTCACGACAATCACCCCGTTACCGGTGTCCACGGCATCGGCCGCCTGACAGATCTCTTGCTGCTTCTCGGTGCGATCGTGGTCCGCGTAAATCGCAATAGCGCGCACACCATTTTGCGACCCGACGACATGCTCGATCGCGGCCAAATATTCCTTGGCCAACCCGCCGTGTGCAACAATCACAATACCAATCAACGCGATGTCTCTTCCCGTTTGCTACGATCTAATTCGCGGTGCCTAACCGAGACCTGCCAGCCGTCTTTCGACAGGCTGGATGCCAGATATTCGGCCAAAGTTACGGAACGGTGTTGCCCCCCTGTGCAGCCAAACGCAAGAGAGATATGTGATTTCCCCTCGGTCTTGCAGGCGGGCAGGACCAATTCACACAGAGAATTTACCTGCGTCGCAAAGTTTGCGAACAAGGGATCGGCCCCGACGTAGTCAGCCACAGGTTGCTGGGTGCCATTCATGCTCCGAAGAGCGGGTTCCCAATAGGGGTTTCGCAGAAAGCGGCAGTCGAAGACCATATCAGCACTGCGCGGCAGCCCGCGTTTATACGAAAATGATTGGACCGAAACCGTCAAATGGCGTGCGCCATCAAGTGCGAACCAGCGCTCTACCTCTGATCTGAGCTGATGCACATTCAGGTCTGATGTATCGATCAAAACGTCAGCGAGAGTCAAAACCGGTTCAAGCAGTTCTTTCTCACGCACGATACCTTCAATGGGTGTCGCTGATGCTGTCATCGGATGGCGCCTGCGCGTTTCGGAAAATCGGCGTAGCAAGACATTGGTATCGCAATCGAGGTAAAGAAGTTCGATGTCGATGTCGGGACGTGATCTCATGTCCGCCATTAGCTCGATAACGCGATCCGTCGAAAAGTCGCGATTGCGCAGGTCAACGCCAAGAGCCATCGGGCGCAGCTGCCCAGGTGCCTCGATCAATGCACGCAACATCCGCATCGGGATGTTATCGATCGCCTCAAAACCGGCATCCTCCAACACATTCAGCGTGGAAGAGCGCCCTGCCCCTGCCGGGCCGGTCACTAGCACAATTCGCCGGTTGGATGTCATTGCCTCAGTCATATGCTGGGTAGTCCATCATATTTGCCATCAAGTAAACAGAAGCAGCGAAATGTGGTCCATTGCACCGCCAAAGACATCGAACAGCGACTCCCATCACCTCGTCGTAGCGTATTTCGGGAAGGCGATCGGGTTCATCTTTGTTGAGATCTATTATGAGGTAAATCGGCATCTCTACGCGATATTTCAAGGTCAGTATCCCGACGCCGCGCGCTTCGATCATGCCTTGTATCGCGTCGGGCGGGCTAGCGATAAGCCGATTTTCGTGCACGATCAGACTTGTACGGTCATCCGATACAAGCTCGGCCCCCATTGCGATCATCTGCAATGCCAGCGCAGATTTCCCCCTGCCCGAAGCTCCGCGTATCATCACACCACGACCGTTAACAGCAACGGTAGTGGCGTGGATCGTAGTCGTCGGTGACATGGGCTTCAGATCGGCAATCCAACCACAAAGCGAGCGCCAAGAGGGTCGGAGGTGATATCGGCATCGGTAGGTCGAATATTTTCGGCCCAGATGACACCACCATGCGCCTCTACGATTTGCTTTGAAATCGCGAGCCCTAGGCCAGAGTTATTGCCAAAATGCTCTTCGGGACGCTCCGAGTAGAAACGTTTGAAAATCTTCGAGAGAGCTTGTTCCGGGATGCCCGGACCTGTGTCTTCCACGACAACGAGAATGCGATTTTCACGCTTGCGCGCCCAGACACGTATCGCATCGCCATCTTCACAAAACGACACGGCATTGCTGATCAAATTCACAAAAACCTGCGCCAAACGGGCTTCGAGGCCATGAACGATAATCGGTTGTTCGGGCAGATCAGTTATAAAGTCGATGCCGCGTTTGCGGGCGTCTTCCCCCAGATACTGCCCCAAGTTGCCGATCATCATCAGCAAATCAAAGGGCTCTTCTTCTTCTTTAACCAGCTCGCTGTCCAAGCGTGACGCATTTGAAATGTCGCTCACCAGACGGTCCAACCGGCGCACATCGTGGTCGATGACATCCAGCAATTTCTCTCGTTGATCTTCGCGCTTGATCAAACGCAATGTCCCAACGGCCGATCGCAGAGACGCGAGTGGGTTCTTGATCTCATGCGCGACATCAGCTGCAAATTGTTCGTTACCATCTATGCGGTTATAGAGCGCCGACACCATGCCACGTAGAGCCCCCGACAAGCGACCGATTTCATCGGGGCGTGCGGTCAAATCCGGGATACGGATCCGACCAGGGTTCATTTTACGCGCATCCTTATCACGCCCCAGCTCGGCGGCTGCCGCCAAGTCTGACAGCGGATTTGCAATGGTCGAAGCCAGCACGATACTAAGCCCGATAGAGACCAGCGTCGCAATAACAAACATCTGGAGAACCCGCTCGCGCTCGTCCCGAACAAGTTTATCAATCTCACCCGCCGCCGAAGTTACTGCGACTACACCAATCGGCAAACCATCATGAACGATGGGCGTGGCGACCGAGAAAAGCGTCCCTCCCGCGCCAACGAGATCATTTCCCATCCGCGTACCACTGACGAGAGCACCAGAGACCAGCGGCCGCAACTGTTCTGCTACCGGCAAAGTCTCAGCCGGCGTGCCTGCACCAAACGATGCGGAAAGTAGATCCCAAAGCCAGCTTAGCCCATCAGAAATGAGGGCTGTATCCCCAGGCTCTAGTACCTCAGCGGGCGCATCGCTTTGCCCTGCGTTTTGAGCGACCAAATCAACAGATGTATCGAAAACAAAAACTTCGATCCCGCTACGCAAGTCAAGTCGCTCAAGGCTTGCCCGAGCGTTCGTCGCTCCCGCCAGCCCGTCGGAAATGCCCCCAACTGCGAGCTGTGCCTCGAATACGTCTGCAATAAGCTCGGCCTCCGAGATAAGCGAGGCACCTCGCTGTACGGCCAAGCTATCGCGGGAGGAGTTAAGATAAAGTATACCGGCGGCCAAAACATTCAGTGCAATTAAGTTGAATGTGATGATTTTTCGCGTCAACGGCGACGTGCGCAACGCAAACAGGCCGCGTCGCGCACGTTTTCCGCGCAATTCATCTGTCGCGATTTTGTCCGGAGCGACCCAATCGTCACCCAATACAACATCACCGTCCCGATTAGGCGTGGTCATGTCCCGCACAAAATTCCTTTCGACAATGGCCATGGCTCAGATCACTCTTCGTTGTATCTGTAACCGATGCCATACAGCGTTTCGATCGCGGAAAACTCCTCGTCCGCTGACCGCATCTTTTTGCGCAAGCGTTTGATATGGCTATCGATGGTACGATCGTCGACATACACTTGGTCATCGTACGCAACATCCATCAGCTGGTCGCGCGATTTCACGAAACCAGGACGTTGGGCCAAAGCCTGCAATAGCAGAAATTCGGTTACAGTCAGCGAGACATCCTTGCCCTTCCAACTGACAGCATGGCGCAGCGGGTCCATCCGAAGGTCACCACGCTCGATCACTTTGGTTTCTTCAGTGTCGCCGACTTCGTTCGTTTCAACAGCATCTTGGCGACGCAACAACGCACGGATACGCTCGACTAAAAGGCGTTGACTGAAGGGCTTTTTGACATAATCGTCGGCCCCCATACGCAGGCCAAGCACTTCATCGATTTCATCGTCTTTGGACGTCAGGAAGATCACGGGCATCGCGGTTTTTTGCCGCAGCCTTTGCAACAGATCCATCCCGTCCATACGAGGCATTTTGATATCCAGCACCGCCATATCGGGCAGCTTTTTATTGAATGCGTCCAACGCGGCCTGACCGTCATTATAGGTTTCGACCTCGAAACCTTCGGCTTCCAAAGTCATAGAAACCGACGTCAGGATATTCCTATCGTCGTCCACCAATGCAATTCTTGACATTGCCTGTTCCCTTTATATTCTGCTCAACTGCTAAATATTTTTTTCTTCTACTGATCATCAATTTACGCGACCGAATCAATCGGAAACTGAGAATCGCTCCTCATCTTAGCCTTAATCGTGCCACAATTTGTTAAGAAATGGCTAAATTGCCGCACTTACGGGGTTAACCCCTATGTTATTCGGCAAGCCTTTACGTCGGATTAAGAAGAGTTTCCGCAAACAGTTGGATGATGGCGCTAACTGAGAGAAACCTACCTGTTCATAACGTAAATCAACGTGCTAAGAGGCAGTTACGGCCCCAAAGGGTCGAGCCATTAGTGCAAGAATTGGCATCTTTTTGATGCAGCTACAGGAGACATCACATGACGTTAGGCCGCGTAAATCCGCAATTCCGCCTCGAAGACCAAGGCATTAGCGGGCTGGGTGATGTCTATTACAACATGATCGAGCCCGCCCTGGTAGAGGCCGCGCTCAAGCGCGATGAAGGCACCTTGGGCAAAGGCGGTGCGTTTCTGGTCACAACGGGTAAGTTTACCGGCCGCTCTCCCAAAGACAAACATGTCGTGAAAACTGATAGCGTCGCTGACAAAATCTGGTGGGAAAACAATGCGGCGATGTCCCCCGAAGGGTTTGACGCGTTGCATCAAGATATGCTCGCTCACATGCAGGGTCGAGACTACTTCGTTCAGGATCTCGTCGGCGGTGCCGACCCCAAACACGCAATCAACGTGCGCATGGTGACCGAACTTGCTTGGCATGGCTTGTTTATTCGCCACATGCTTCGCCGTCCGGATCGTGACGCTCTGGACAGCTTCATTGCAGATTTCACCGTAATCAATTGCCCCAGCTTCTCTGCCGATCCGGCAAAGCATGACTGCCGTTCGGAAACGGTTATCGCGATGAACTTTGACAAGAAGATGATCCTTATTGGCGGGACCGAGTATGCAGGTGAGAACAAGAAATCGGTGTTCACCCTGCTGAACTATCTGCTGCCGGAGAAAGGCATCATGCCGATGCACTGCTCGGCCAACCATGCCACCGGCAACCCCGTCGATACCGCCGTGTTCTTCGGCCTGTCGGGTACAGGCAAGACTACCTTGTCCGCTGACCCCGGCCGCACGCTTATTGGCGATGACGAACATGGTTGGTCGGACAATGGCACCTTCAACTTTGAAGGCGGATGCTATGCGAAGACGATCAACCTGAGCAGCGAAGCCGAACCCGAGATTTACGCGACGACTGAAAAGTTCGGTACCGTCATCGAGAATATGATCTTTGACCAAGAAACCAAAGAGCTTGATTTCGATGACGATAGCCTGACCGCTAACATGCGTTGCGCCTACCCGCTGCACTATATCTCGAACGCATCCGCCAAAGCGACCGGCGGTCACCCCAAAAATATCATCATGTTAACCTGCGATGCGTTCGGTGTGCTCCCTCCCATCGCGCGTTTGACACCTGCGCAGGCGATGTACCACTTCCTGTCGGGCTTCACATCCAAGGTAGCAGGCACTGAGCGTGGCGTAACCGAACCCGAGCCTACATTCTCGACCTGTTTCGGTGCGCCTTTCATGCCACGTCGCCCTGAAGTTTACGGGAACCTCCTGCGCGAGAAAATTGCAACGCATGGTGCCACGTGCTGGCTAGTGAACACGGGCTGGACCGGCGGCGCTTATGGCACCGGTAGCCGCATGCCGATCAAGGCCACCCGCGCGCTGCTAACCGCGGCGCTGGAAGGATCACTCGCAGGCGTTGAATACCGCAAAGACCCGAACTTCGGCTTTGACGTTCCGGTCGCGGTGACGGGGGTTGCGGACATCCTTCTGGACCCGCGCAGAACTTGGGACAATCCTGCTTCCTACGATCGTCAGGCGGCCAAACTGGTCAAGATGTTCGCGGAGAACTTCGAACAATACCTCCCCTATATCGACGACGACGTGAAAGCCGCCTCAATCGGCTGATCCTATCAGAGCCGCGCGAAAAGCGCGGCTCTTTTTTTTAGCGCCCCCTACGCCGCCTTCGACGAACGGTCTGACAGCGGCATATCGAGAATAAACCGTAGATCCTCGCGCTCCATATACGCCATAAAGCCTTCTACGGGCGCATCTTGACCATTAATGAACCACCGCAACGTGCCGGGCTCGGTATGCATATAGCCATGACGTGCTGGGAACCCCTTATAAACAACTGCGTTTGTCATGAAGGCAATGACGTGGTCTGGATCCCAATGCTGCATTGCCTGCCAGAAGGCATAGCGCCCCAATAGCGATGATAGGCCGGCGGTTTTAAACTCACGCGGTGTTGCACCCACCCAAAACTCGCCATGATAGCACACGTCGCCAGCGATGCGGTGCGCCCCCGGCCCCGCGCGATACCGCGAGCGGTGGAAATCGATATCAACGCCCGGAGGTGGAAATTCTACGAATGACCGGCGCAGGTACTCGGCCAGTTTTGCTCCGTTCAACTCCAACATACGCATGGCCTGCGTATGCATAACTTCACCTTTTGAATTCCGCCCAACGATCCAAAAGGCGTTATTCTCGTTCAGGACATTCGTGACCGGGTCAAAAGGCAGCCCAATTAAATGATCCGGTCGCGCGTCCTGCAATAGTTCCTTATAGTCCCTAAAGTCATAACCGAACGTTAACGTGATCCCAGCTTTGCGCAGGATCTCCGAACTGCTGGCGATAAAACGTTCGCCGCTCTGAAAACTCAACAACGTCATACTGAACTCTCCTCTGGTGAAATTCCACCAAAGGGTAGCCTATTTGACAAAAGTTAGCTTCGAATTTTAGGTAGACGACTAGAAGCGCACTATGGCGTCGTCGGGCATGCCCGACATTGCGGCCTGATCTAGACCGGAGATGGTCACATGGCGCGATCTATCTACTGCTGAGATCAAGGCTAAACTACCGTCAGGAAACCGGCTCGCCATTAAAAGTCTCTTATACGCCAGCGGGATAAGTTCTCCGCTAGCTGTGTCGCGCGGTATTTGCGTTACGATCTCGTCCAAGCGTACCCCGCCGTTAGCCTGCACCTCCCGAAAGGGAAAATCCAGCATCGCCTCGAACTCGGGCCCGCCGGGAAAATTCGCCAGAAGCCGTCCGATGCTACTACGCGCATTCTCCCAACCCCACCAATTTGTATAAAATGATTCCTGACCCACCTCGATGCAGATCCACCCGCTCGGAGTGTCGCGATACACCAGAACATAAGGACGAATTTTCTGGAAATTCTCGTGCTCTAACCGCCCTTCGCTACTCACCCAGGCTACGAATGCTTCCTTTATCATCGGCGACTCGCCATCCCAAATCTGCGTTAAGGGCCGCTGCTGCTGATAGAAGTTCCAACCATTTGGCGTTTCGTGCGACAGTCGCAACAGGCCGCCGGAGCTTCTAGTATTGCCGCCAATCCACACCTTACCGCGCGCGAGAAACTCTCGCGCTTCTGGTAAGGCTTCCTCACCACGCTGGGTTAGACGATATCGGCGCTCGTCGACATCGAACAACGGGGCATCCAGATAGTCCTCAATTTGGGCAATATGGCGCCGTACTGTCTGCCTCGTACTTCCCAACAGGCGCACAGCTTGACTAAGATTGAGAGTGTCCGCGAGAACGATAAAAGATCTAACCATTTCATATAGTAACGGCGGGATTCTCTCCGCTTCGGTTTCACCTAGTCCTGTGTTATCGACACTATTCATTGGCCACCGATGGTAAATTAATAATACATTAAGGAGTTATTGATAATACATCAGTGGACATTTTGTAACCACAAATTGAATAAATCTATCCAATTGATCGGAAAGAGAGATTTGAGGATGACTAACTACAACAACAACCGGAGGTATCAGAATGTCGCATCCCGTAGACATCCACGTCGGCAAGAAACTAAAACAGATTCGTACGCTGCGTCGTTTTTCTCAAACCGATGTGGCCAAACGGTTAAATTTATCCTTTCAGCAAATCCAGAAATACGAAATTGGCTCAAACCGTGTCGCTGCCAGCCGTCTATTTGAATTGTCTCAAATTCTAGACGTGGCCCCCGCCTATTTCTTCGAAGGGCTGCATGACGCCACAAACGACGCCCCCAAGGCCGACCCCAGCATCGAGATCGTCAGCGCTTTGGCCGCGATAAATGACGACGCGCTTAAAACACGCATCGTGACATTTATCGAAGATGTGTCAGGATTAACCGTCGCGCGGCAAAGTTAGGCGCTAGCCAAATACACCGCGGCGGACCAAATTTGCGCCCGCAATTAACAGGATGACCAGCGTCGTTTTTTTAAAAGACGCTTGGTCAATCTTGTCCATCACCAGGCTACCTAGCCACATACCGATCAACGATGGCACGATCATAACGGCCGAAAAAGGCACGGTTTCCGCGCGCAGTACGCCCGATCCAAAGTGCGAAATCAGCAATAATATAGCGCCCAACCCATAGATGACGCCTTGTACACGCATCTGATCATGTTTGGGCGTTCCAAGCGCGGTAAGGTAGGCAACCGTCGGCGGCCCCCAAACGGCTGAAACTCCGCCGATGGCACCAGCGAACATCCCGATGGCGGCCTCTAATTTCGTGGATCTATGCGTTAGGGTAAAACTTCGTCCCGTGACCTGCCACAAAGCAAACAGCGTTATCGGCACACCAATCACCAACATCATCGTATCAGCGGCGAGGAACCGCACTGTCTGGGCAGACAGACAAAGTGCTACCCCTCCGGCGATTAGGAAAACTTTAAACATTTTTACGCTGCGCCACGCAGCGGCTACACCCTGCCGTAAGGCCTGAAACATGTTCGTGACTACCGTTGGAAAGATCAGCCCGGCAAGCGCGAGCTCGGGCGATTGAAACATTGTGAGCCCAGATATGAGCACCAAGGGCATCGCGAAGCCCACCACCCCCTTAATAAACCCAGCTACAAGTCCGACCCCGAAGGCAAATGCCCATTCTCCCGGTGTCATTAAGGTAAAAAACATGTCCATGGGCCTGTTCATACCAAGTTTAACAATAGGCGCACGCGAAATCATCTACGTAATTTTAAACCAAATTGCCGCACTGAAACGTATCTTTATTGTGCTGCACCTGCGAAAGGTTTATGTCGTCTTTAACCAACTAAGGGAGCTTACAGATGGCACATGATGGACAAGACGTGATTGCTGGCACCGACGTTGTGATCGAAGACTTGCTCGCGATCACCAAATCAACACTGGCTCCCGTGGATCGCCTATTAGATGCAGCGAAAACCGCGGTACGCGCGATCGTATCGCAAGATGGAAAAGTGGCAAACGCACTTGTCGAGGAAAATCAGACAGCGGCGCATGGGCTTGCTTGGCTTGCCACCTATGCGCAGTCTCTTCACCAGATGCAGCTGTGGGCAGAAAAACTTCAGGCCGAAGGAAACTTTTCCGAAACTGAACAGCTGATCCATCAAATCGCCTTCGGTGAATATCTGTGCCAGATGACCGGCGGCATTCAGATGAACCAAGGTGAAATCCTGCGCCTGCACGATCTCGGCGTAGCAGCCGAGGATCAGACCGCATTCACGAACGCTGGCATCACTGCATTGCAAAAGCAGGGCAATACGCAAGCCGCACGCACACGTCTTGTTGAACTGATGCAAGAGCAATCCGCTAACATCACCGTGGGTCGGTCCGGCCTCGATGAAGAGCTTGAGATGATCCGCGAGCAGTTCCGCCGCTACGCTGTTGAAAAAGTCGAGCCCTTCGCCCACGAATGGCACCTCAAGGACGAGCTGATCCCGATTGAGATCATCAATGAGTTGGCAGAAATGGGCGTTTTCGGCCTGACAATTCCCGAGAAATACGGCGGCTTTGGACTGTCCAAAGCCTCTATGTGTGTCGTCTCCGAAGAATTATCGCGCGGCTATATCGGTGTTGGGTCTCTGGGGACACGCTCGGAAATCGCAGCGGAGCTGATCATTGCGGGCGGAACAGATGCTCAGAAAGAAAAGTGGCTTCCTCGGATTGCGAGCGCTGAGACCCTGCCCACGGCCGTATTTACAGAGCCGAATACCGGTTCTGATCTTGGCTCCCTGCGCACCCGCGCAGTGAAGGACGGCGACGACTATAAGGTGACTGGTAACAAAACATGGATCACGCATGCAGCGCGCACCCATGTCATGACTCTTTTAGCACGGACCGATCCCCAGACGTCAAATTACAAAGGATTATCGATGTTCTTGGCCGAAAAAACGCCAGGTGATGATGAAAACCCCTTCCCGTCCGAAGGCATGACCGGCGGCGAAATCGAAGTGCTTGGCTATCGCGGTATGAAAGAATACGAGCTCGCCTTCGATGGTTTCCATGTCAAAGGTGAAAATCTGTTGGGTGGCGAAGAGGGCAAAGGCTTTAAACAGCTAATGGAAACCTTTGAAAGCGCGCGTATCCAGACGGCCGCGCGCGCCATTGGGGTTGCACAATCCGCGCTCGACATTTCCATGCAATACGCGATCGACCGCAAGCAATTTGGAAAATCCCTGATCAACTTCCCTCGTGTGTCTTCTAAACTTGCGATGATGGCGGTCGAGATTATGATCGCGCGTCAGCTCACTTATTTCTCTGCCTTCGAGAAAGATGAAGGTCGTCGCTGTGATGTCGAAGCGGGCATGGCCAAGCTGCTAGGCGCACGTGTCGCCTGGGCCGCGGCCGACAACGGTCTGCAAATTCACGGCGGCAACGGCTTTGCGCTGGAGTATAAGATCAGCCGCGTCCTCTGTGATGCCCGTATCCTCAATATCTTTGAAGGTGCCGCAGAAATCCAGGCGCAGGTCATCTCGCGCCGCTTGCTAGGATAGTGTCACAGCGGCCTGATGGCTAACACCGTCGGGCCGCTTTCGCACCGAGCATGTTCAAATTCATCCCTCTACTACTTATGGCGGCTCTGACAAACCTGTGCAGTCGGGATGAAACCGCTCGGGCATATGGCGCGGCAGACCGGCTTTGGGATCTACAGGAGGTGAACGGCGTCCCGTTCCCGGCAAACGCGACGCTGTCCTTCCTAGCCGCAGAAACAATCACCATCCAAGGCCCGTGCAACCGGATCACCGCGTCGAATACAGTGCCCTATCCGTGGTTCTCAGTCACGCTCGTATCCTCCACCAAAAGATCCTGCCCTGACCTGCAGCACGAAAAATCACTCACCAACGCGCTCGAACGCACCACAGTTATCGAAATACTGGATAATGTAATGATCCTTTCTAACACCGAGAACCTTAATATGGTGTTTATCGCTGCCGACTGAAGGCCTCCACGTATCGCGCTCGCGCCTCAGGCAAGGGCCTTCCCCCAAGATCTCGCGCCAGATGCCGTTCTAGAAAGTAGCCCGTAGTTTTGAACGCCAACGCAATATCTGCGTCGCTCGCATCACCCTCACCACGGAGCACCGGCGACAGCGGCAACATTTTGTCCACCCACTCTCCAGCCCCCTCCCGCGTGACGGCACGACCCGTTTTTGGCGACACGAAGATCAACCCGCTTGTCCGTCCGGTTACAGCACAAACGCTAAGATCAAGCCCGTAGCCCAGTTCGTCTAGTAAACTGATTTCCCACTGAAGATAGGCAAGCGGCCACAGGTCCCCCTGTCCCAGAAGGTCCAGCAACGTTTCGGTTCGCCGGTATAGCGGTGTATGGGGCTCGCGTTCAGGCAGCGCAAAAACCAGCAAACCTGTCACGGCATTCAATCCCGCGAGGCTCATCCTGTCGTTCATCGCCAATGCGGCTCGGCTCCGCACGGGCTCGACAGTAAAAGCACCGATGTGGTCTTCCAATCGTGCGCGCCAAGAGACATCCAACTGGGCACCCGGCTGCAGAATTGGCGCGATCTTGCGGCTAGTGCCGCCGCGCACGATTCCGGCGTGACGCCCGCGTTCTGGCGTAAAAACCTGGATAATCGCCGATGTTTCGCCGTGGCGGCGCGTGCTCAGCAAAATGCCCTGATCGCGCCACTCCATCAGCTCAGACCATCCTCGTGCAACAGATGCCGGCCTTGCCGGTCTTCGACTTCGATCACCCATAGATCCGGGTCATAGCCACGTTGCCGACTGATCGACTCATCGACATCGGGCTCTTGGCCGCTTGTCATCTCGACCCAGCTCCGTTCGCCACTGATCAAATCAAAGCTTTTATGAAAAAGCTGTGCATTTCCATCTAATGTGGCCAGCTTCACCAGAACCGCGCCGCCGGTGTCATCCCCGTGCGCGACAACAAACGCCGGTATATCATAGACCCGCAGCCGCGCGAAATAGGCGTCGACCCAGAACCGCGCCGTCAGCCGGACCATGACAGGCCCTTGCTTCCAAATGGTGAGAAATCCTCCCCGAAGGGTCGGGTTGCACCAAACCTAGACATTGCCGTCTTTGAACTCCAACCCCATTTCAGAGTAGCGCTCCGCCTCGTCGAGCCAGTTCGGGCGCACCTTGACCTGCAGGAATAGATGAACCTTTCGACCCAGAAACTCTTCGAGCTCTTCGCGCGCGGCTTTGCTGACGGACTTGATTGTTTCGCCCTTGTTGCCCAGCACAATACCTTTGTGCCCGTCACGCACCACATAGATCAGTTGATCTACCCGCGCCGACCCATCCTTGCGCTCTTCCCAGTTCTCGGTCTCAACCGTCAGCTGGTACGGCAGCTCTTGGTGCAGGCGAAGGATCAGCTTTTCTCGGGTCATTTCGGCAGCAATCATGCGCATCGGCAGGTCGGCGATCTGATCTTCGGGGTAAAGCCATGGGCTCTCGGGCAACTCGGCTGCAAGCCAATGGCGCAACGTATCGACACCATGCCCGCGCTCGGCTGAAATCATGAAGGTCCCGACGAAATTATAGCGGTCGTTCATCTCTTTGCTGAGACCCAGCAAAACCGGTGCATCAACGCGGTCAATTTTATTGATCGCCAGCGCGACTTTACGTCCCTTGCCGATGTCGGCCAAACCTTCGAGAATTCGTTCCACACCTTCGGTGATGCCGCGATTGGCTTCGATCAGCAGGATGACAATATCTGCATCTGCAGCGCCCCCCCAAGCAGCAGCCACCATGGCGCGATCCAGACGACGGCGGGGTTGGAACAGGCCGGGCGTGTCCACGAACACAAGCTGGCTTTGCCCTTCCATCGCAACGCCGCGGATCCGGGCGCGTGTGGTTTGCACCTTATGGGTCACAATCGACACTTTCGCGCCGACCATGCGGTTCAGCAACGTCGATTTGCCCGCGTTGGGCTCGCCTATCAGGGCGATAAATCCGGCGCGCGTGGTCATGAGGGTCTCTCCAATTGGGCCAAGAGCGTCTTGGCAGCGGCCTGTTCGGCCTGACGTTTCGAAGGGGCGGACGCAACGGCGCTGGCCCCGCTTTCAATACGGGCAGTGATGGTAAACACAGGGGCGTGGTCTGGCCCCTGCCGGTCAGTCTGGACATAGGCGGGGGGCGGCAAGCCGCGCGCCTGTGCCCATTCCTGCAACGCGGTTTTGGCATCGCGGGCGTCTTGCTTGACCTGCAGTACCCGCGGACCCCACAGCCGCAGGATCAACGCTCTGGACTCGTCAAACCCGCCATCTAGATAGACAGCTGCGATTATAGCCTCGATCGCGTCGCCCAACAATGCCTGCTTGCGCCGACCGCCTGATAGCATCTCAGAGCGACCGAGCTTGAGCACAGCCCCCATGTCGATTTCGCGCGCGACCTCCGCACAGGCTTCTTTGCGTACCAGCGCGTTGAACCGCGGGGCCAGCTGGCCTTCGGTCGCGGCGGGATCAAGGTTAAGCAGCGCTTCGGCCATCACCAGCCCCAAGACGCGGTCGCCCAGAAACTCAAGCCGCTGGTTATCGTCGCGGTTGGCCGACGACATAGAGGCGTGGGTCACCGCACGATTCAACAGCTCGGGCTTGGTAAAGTGGTACCCGATACGGCCCTCAAAGGCCCGGAGATCAGCGTTTAACTTCACTTGACCGCCTTAAAGAAACGATCGCCACGCCACGTCCAGAAGAACAGCATGGACCGCCCCCCCGAACTGAACATGATCCGATCCGCGCGCCCAATTAGATTCTCAAACGGGACAAAACCCACGCCACCGGCTTGTTGCGCCAGACGGCTATCGGCCGAATTATCGCGGTTATCGCCCATGAAAAAGTAATGCCCTTCCGGCACCGAATACACTCCGGTGTTGTCCGACGCTTGATTACCGATGTTCAAGATCGGGTGCTCTACGCCATTGGGCAAAACTTCGATCTGGCGGGTCTTGTTACACATCCCACCGGCACCGACCGCACCATTTTCACAGCGTGGACGCATACCCTGCGGTCCTTGCCGGTCCATGACTTCTTCGAAAACACCATCATCACGCAGCTCGACCGCGGTGCCATTGATGCTTACTGTTCCATCGGTGACCTGGATCTTATCGCCCGGCAACCCAATCAGACGTTTGATATAGTCGCGGCCCGATACAGGATGACGGAAAACAACGACATCCCCGCGCTCAGGCTCGGATCCGAACAGACGTGTGTTGTCGCCATCAAACACGCCGCAAATATCCTTCGCGTCCACTTCTATGCCGAAACGGGGCATCATCACGCTGGGGCAGGACGCGTAGGAATAGCCATAAGCCATTTTGTTCACGAACAGGAAATCACCGATCAACAGCGTCTCTTTCATCGACCCTGACGGAATCCAGAACGGCTGGAAAAACAGGGTCCGGAAGACACCCGCAATCAACAGCGCATAGACAATCGTTTTGATGGTTTCGACAAAGGCGTTGCCGGTTTTCTCTTTGGCGGCCATTTTGGCGCTCCTGTTCATGCGTTCGAGCGTTACATGCGGGTGCCATTGCCGCAAGTCAAGCAACCCCGCCCCCGATCCATCGACCGATTGGGCCATGATTTGCCGTTGCGGCTAGATACCTGCCTTGGGGCGGGCTTCGATGACGACAAATGCCTGGGCCCAAGGGTGATCGTCGGTCAACGTGACATGAATGATCGCCTCATGTCCTTCGGGTGTCATTTCGGCCAGACGTTCTGCGGCCCAACCGGTCACTTCCATCACCGGCTGGCCGGTTCGAAGATTGCTCACGGCCATGTCCCGCCATGCGATCCCCATGCGCAGTCCGGTACCAAGTGCCTTTGAACAAGCCTCCTTGGCAGCCCATCGCTTGGCATAGGTCCCCGCGATATCGCGCCGCCGTTCAGCCTTTTGCTGTTCAACTTCGGTAAATACGCGATTTCTAAAACGGTCACCAAAGCGGTCCAGCGTGCCTTGAATCCGTTCGATATTCGCAAGGTCAGTCCCAATGCCTAAAATCATGCCGCGCCCTCAGCCCTTGCGGGCGTCATCCATCAGGCGGCGCATCTCGGCGATGGCGGGACCAAGCCCCAGAAAGATTGCCTCGCCGATTAGGAAGTGTCCGATGTTCAGCTCTTGCACTTCAGGGAAGGCGGCGATCGGGCTCACGGTGTCATAGGTCAGCCCGTGGCCTGCGTGCACTTCAAGCCCCAGATCATGCGCAAATTTCGACATTTCCTCGAGCTTTTGAAGTTCTTTCTGCGCTTCTTCCCAATGCCCTTCGGCATAGGCGTCGCAATACGCACCGGTGTGCAGCTCGATCACTTCGGCCCCGATGCGGTTCGCGGCTTCGATCTGACGCTGGTCGGCGGCGATAAAGATGCTGACGCGGCTACCTGCTTCGCGCAGCGGGGCAATGAAGTGCGCCAACCGGTTTTCTTCGCGCGCCACTTCCAAACCGCCCTCGGTGGTCCGCTCCTCGCGCTTTTCGGGCACGATGCAAACCGCATGGGGTTTGTGGCGCAAGGCGATGGCCTGCATCTCTTCGGTGGCTGCCATTTCAAAGTTCAGCGGCACGGTCAGCACCTCTTGCAGACCCTCGATATCGGCATCCGTGATGTGACGGCGATCCTCGCGCAGGTGTGCCGTAATCCCGTCGGCCCCCGCCTCCTGCGCGGCCCGAGCAGCACGCAGCGGATCAGGATAGGCACCACCGCGCGCATTCCGCACAGTTGCCACGTGGTCAATATTTACACCCAGCCGAAGCTTACCTTGTGCCGCCATGGTCTTTCCCCTTCAGAGCCGCCTGCTCTGCCTTGCGTTTCGCCTCTGCCTTGGCCGAGGCTTTTTTCTTCAACGAGTCAAACTTGGCCTTAATCGCGCCCTTGCGTCGTTTTTGATAGGCCCGAAGCAACGGCACAGCCAGATAATACGCGATTGTCGCGCAGATCATGCCGGGCACAATGCCCCCGATCAAATACGGATAAAACACCTGATGCCAGAATACCTCAAGCCCGGACCAATCCATGTCCCGGTTCGTTAGCATCGCGATAAAATTGGCCAACAAATCGTGTCCAGCGTCAAAAAACTTGCCGCCGAATGACCGGTGTTCGCCCGTCTGCATCTGAGACCCGAGTATCCAGTGCCCCATCGACAGCGATGACAATCCAATTGGCACATAGGTCAGTGGGTTGCCAAAAAACGTCCCCATCAGCGCCGCCAGCAGATTGCCCCGCATCATCCGCGACACCAACGCCGCAACTATAAAATGCATCCCGTAAAACGGCGTGAATGTCGTGAAAATCCCGGCCCATATCCCGCGTGCAATCCGTTCGGGCGTATCAGGCAACCGGCGCATACGGTGTTTGACATAGTGGAACGCCCGCGTCCAACCACCCCGAGGCCACATGAATTCAGCCATCGCGCGCACTGTCGGCTTTGGATCGCGGCGTTTGAAGATCAACAGTTCGTCCTTGGGTCAGCGCAGTCCGGGCGGATCATGCGTCTTTGCTGCCTGCCTTGAACAAATCGGGGTTCCGATATCGGCTGATCTCGGCCACTTCGCTCTCGGCCTCCAGCATGGGGATCAAAGAATGCAGATGTGCAATGTCTCGCAGCTCTACGTAGATCAGCAACCGGAAAAAGTCAGGCTTGCGGTCCAAAAATTCTAAATCCGCGATATTGGCCGAGGATTGCCCGATCAGGGTACAGATCCGCCCCAAGACCCCTGCGCCATTGCCGATGGTCAGATCCAGCGTCGCGCCATAGATCGCCGGATGCGGGCCATCGTGCCACCGCAGATCCAGCCAGCGTTCGGGCTGGTCCTCGTAATGCGACAGGCGTTCGCAGTCGATCGTGTGTATTTTCACGCCCTGCCCGCGGAAGGTAATCCCGACAATACGTTCCCCTGGAAGCGCCTGACAGCACGGGGCCCGATCAAAGGATTGACCCGCCTCCAAACCGACAACCGCCCGTTTGCGGTCGACATGTTCGCCGGGTTTGGGGCGCAGGTTGGGATAGACGGCTTGCACCACTTCTTGACCCGACAGTTCTGCCGACCCAAGTTGCGCCAGCAACTCTTCCTCGTTGGACAGCCGGAGGTTGCGCGCGGCGGTGCGCAGTACTTTCTCTGTCGCAGATTTATTCATCTGCTCAAAAGCCGAGCGCGCCAATTCGCGCCCCAAACTGACAAAGCGCGCGCGATCCAATTCACGCAGCGACCGACGTATCGCCGTTTTCGCCTTGCCGGTCGTTGCAATATCCAGCCACGTTGCCTGCGGTGTTTGACCTTGGGCGGTAATAATCTCTATCGACTGTCCGTTTTTCACCCGCGTCCACAACGGAACGCGCATACCGTCGATCTTGGCCCCCACGCAGGCAGCGCCGATTCGCGTGTGGATCGCATATGCGAAATCGATCGGCGTGGCTCCACGGGGCAGTTTGACCACCTCGCCCTTGGGCGTAAAACAGAACACTTGGTCGGCGTACATCTCGAGCTTGACCGCCTCGAGGAAATCCTCGTGATCTTCTTCAGAATCAAGCTGCTCTGTCAGCTGCGCGACCCATTTCACGGGATCGACTGCGAACGGGTTTCGCGACCGTACACCGTCACGATAGGACCAATGCGCCGCCACACCGGATTCGGCGACATCATGCATCTGCCGCGTTCTGATCTGCACCTCGACCCGTTTACCGTCACGACCAGAAACGGTGGTATGGATCGACCGATAGCCGTTGGTTTTAGGCTGGCTGATATAATCCTTGAACCGTCCCGGAACAGCCCGCCAGCGTCGGTGAATGGTGCCAAGAGCGCGGTAGCATTCATCCTCTGACGTAGTGATAACGCGGAAACCGTAAATATCCGATAAACGGGAAAAAGATTGCTGCTTTTCCTGCATTTTCCGCCAGATCGAATAGGGCTTCTTCGCACGGCCGAAGACCTCGGCCTCTATTCCCGCCTTCTCAAGCTCGTGACGCATGTCGCCGGTAATGCGCTGGATCACGTCACCGGTTTCACGTTGCAGCGTGATGAACCGCCGGATGATGGATTGCCGCCCCTCGGGGTTGAGTACGCGGAACGCCAGATCTTCAAGCTCTTCGCGCATCCATTGCATCCCCATACGCCCCGCAAGAGGCGCATAGATATCCATTGTTTCGCGTGCTTTCTGAATCTGCTTATCAGGGCGCATCGACTTGATCGTGCGCATATTATGCAGTCGATCCGCCAACTTAACCAAAATAACCCGCAGGTCTTTCGACATTGCCATAAACAACTTACGAAAGTTTTCGGCCTGCTTTGTCTCGTTAGAGTTCAGCTGCAAGTTGGTCAGCTTGGTCACACCATCGACCAGCTCGGCCACGTCGCGCCCGAATTTTTCATCCACGCTGCGATAGGACGCTTTCGTGTCCTCGATCGTGTCGTGCAACAATGCGGTGATGATGGTCGCGTCGTCCAGCTGCTGTTCGGCCAGAATCGCCGCAACAGAGACCGGATGCGTAAAATAGGGCTCCCCTGAATGGCGGAACTGCCCATCGTGCATCTGCTGGCCATACTCATAGGCCAGCCGGATCTGATTCTCGTTTGTCTTAGGGTTATAGGCGCGCACAAGCGCGATAAGGTCTTCAGCCGTAATGTCGGCGGTATTCATGCCTGTCCTGCCTATAAGCCCCGTAGGGCGGGGGCCTTAGCCCTGCCCTTGTGCCGCCATCAACTGCCGCAGCAGCATTTCTTCGGACATGCTGTCCTCTTCGGGCTTATCTTGTTCTGCCCCCATAAGAAGCGCCATCGCGTCCTCTTCGGGTTCATCAACTTCGATTTGGTTCTGATTGCTTTCGATCAGGCGTTCACGCAGATCGTCAGCCGACTGCGTTTCATCTGCAATCTCGCGCAGGGAAACGACCGGGTTCTTATCGTTATCACGATCAACAGTGACCGGCGAACCAGCCGCGATTTCGCGGGCACGGTGCGCGGCAAGCATGACAAGCTCGAACCGGTTTGGCACTTTATCTACACAATCTTCGACAGTGACGCGGGCCATGGGGGTGCTCCAATCATGAATGCTGCAAGAAGCCGACTATTTAGAAGCCATCGGCGGAATTTACAAGGCCCTATTCCATGGGCCATACCCCCTTTTTATCTGCCTCAGGTAGGTCATTCAACATCTCTTGAACTGTTTTGCCAATCAGCGGATGACGCCAGTCCGGCGCGATGTCGGCAAGCGGCACCAGTACGAAGGCGCGATCTTGTAAACGAGGGTGCGGCAGGATCAGTTCTTTAGGGGCGCGGACCGACTGTTGTTCGATAGCGAGCTCGCGCCAGACGGTCTGAATCTCTGCATCAGGCAACACCGTATCCCCCATCGCGATCAAATCCAGATCCACCGTACGGGGGCCCCAACGGTTTATCCTTTCGCGCCCCAACTCCGCCTCTACAGCGTGAAGAATGGCTAAAATCTGATCGGCCTCACCGCCGAATCTGATTCTTGCGGTAGTATTTACAAAGTTTGGGCCAGACCCCGCCGGATACGCATGGGTTGAGTAGAGCGGACTAACAGCGACGACTTGTACTGCCATGTTTTCCAGCACCTCAAGGGACTTGACCACTGTATCAGCGGGCCCTCCCGCAACCGAAGATTGATTACTCCCCAAGGCGATCAGCGCTTCCCTGCCGATTCCCACTCCATCGTCACGGGCTTTACCGAATGTCTTCACTTGCTGCCCCCTCAAAAAGTCTTAGGTAGTATTATATTCAAGTCGGAAACTGATTTTGAAACATTTCGTTTTATAGCGGCGCTACACGACGCACTTTTCCGGACGACGTGTATTAGAAAGGCATTTCATGTTCTACAAGGACGAACGCTTAGCTTTGTTCATCGACGGCTCCAACCTGTACGCCGCCGCCAAGAACCTGGGCTTTGATATCGACTACAAGCTGTTGCGGCAGGAATTCATGCGGCGCGGGAAGCTGTTGCGCGCGTTTTATTACACGGCTCTGCTCGAGAATGACGAATATTCGCCGATACGACCATTGGTCGACTGGCTGAACTACAACGGGTTCTCGATGGTGACCAAGCCCGCCAAAGAATACACGGACAGCATGGGCCGCCGCAAAGTTAAGGGCAACATGGATATCGAGCTTGCGGTCGACGCGATGGAGCTCGCGCCACATCTTGACCATATCGTGATCTTTTCCGGTGACGGGGATTTTCGCCCGCTGGTGGAAAGCCTGCAACGGCAGGGCGTACGCGTGTCTGTCGTCAGCACAATCCGCAGCCAGCCGCCTATGATCTCTGACGAATTACGCCGTCAGGTCGACAATTTCATCGAGCTCGAAGACCTGCGCGATGTCATTGGCCGCCCGCCACGTGAAACACCGGACGCATAAGCGATCGCCTACTTCGCCTCTTGTGGGGCAAAGCGGCCCAAAATACCAAAATATTATTGGCGCGATTTGATATAGATTGGCACATTCTAAACTGGGTTGCGAAATTTCCCCTATCTTGCTGGAAAGCAAGGAGAATGAAAGATGGCCCATACAGAGCTAAACCTACGTGAACGGCGCACGATCGAAGATATGTTGAATGCTAAGATACCTGTACGAGAGATAGCAGCGCAGATCGGCAGGCATGTTTCGACGATTTATCGTGACATCAAGCGCAACTGTTATGCCGACGATGACCTGCCGGAATTGAACGGGTACTATGGTGTCGTTGCTCAACGCGCTGCGGTTCAAAGGCGTGCGCGCCGTCGAAAATTGGTGCGCCTTGTTAGCCTGCGAAAGGCTGTGATCAAACAGCTCAAAGAAGGTTGGTCTCCCGAACAGATCGCGGGTCGATTGCTCTTTGAAGGCCAGACAGTTCGTGTGAGCCACGAGACAATTTATGCTTATGTCTACAGTCCAGCCGGTCAATC
Source organism: Sulfitobacter sp. BSw21498 (assembly GCF_006064855.1). NCBI lineage: Bacteria > Pseudomonadati > Pseudomonadota > Alphaproteobacteria > Rhodobacterales > Roseobacteraceae > Sulfitobacter > Sulfitobacter sp. BSw21498. Next base: position 3,043,137 of record NZ_CP040753.1, on the reverse strand, counting down.
CAAAGAGCTGGCCCGATACCTCCCAAACCGGCGCAAGAAACGGAGACCGCACCATTCACGCAGGTCCCGTGGCCTTGTTTTCCCGCCAGATCGGTCCATCCATGAACGACCCGACTACGTTGATACGCGCGAGACTTTTGGCGAATGGGAGGGCGATTTGATGATTTTCGAGCGTGCTCAGGGTAAGATGAACGTCGCCTCGCTCATTGAGCGCAAGACCCGCTTCGCCGTCCTGTTCCGTAACAATGACCGCAGCACAACGCATCTGATGGACAAGCTAATGACTGTGATGGAACCCCTGCCCCAAACGGCCCGTAAATCGATCACCTTTGATAGAGGTATTGAGTTTAGGAATTGGCGCAAGCTGGAACCTGGAATCGGAACCGAGGCATGGTTCTGTGATCCGCAAGCCCCGTGGCAAAAGGGTTCCGTCGAAAACCTGAACAAGCGTGCTCGGCGCTACTTACCAAGAGATGCGCCTGTGGCCGCGCTCTCAAATCGAGATATGAAGTCGATTTGCGACCGCTTGAACGGCACGCCCAGAAAGTGTCTGGGATGGCGCACACCAGCGGAAGCATTCAGGGAAGAACTGATGAAACTGAGATAGCGGTAACCGTCGCAACGACCCTTGAGAATCCAATTTCGCCGATTTCTTGATCCCCACCTGCTTATCTCGCGTCCCCCGTTCAGGGCATGCGTCGCGTGGCAAAAGCGCATTGATCTGCTGCCGGTCTGGACGATGCGCGGCGCAAGCCTTACCTATGGCTCCAGCCCGAGGAGAGATTGATGACCAAACCGCCTTTGACCTTATACCTTGCCGCACCGCGCGGGTTCTGTGCGGGCGTGGACCGTGCGATCAAGATCGTCGAAATGGCCATCGAGAAGTGGGGCGCACCAGTCTACGTGCGCCACGAAATCGTGCACAATAAATTTGTCGTCGATGGATTGCGTGAACGCGGCGCAATCTTTGTCGAAGAGCTTTCGGAATGCCCCGATGACCGACCCGTGATCTTCTCAGCTCACGGGGTGCCCAAGGCCGTGCCCGCCAAAGCCGAAGCGCGCAATATGGTGTATGTCGACGCCACCTGCCCGCTTGTCTCCAAGGTTCATATCGAAGCACAGCGACATGCCGATGCGGGCTTGCAGATGATCATGATCGGTCACGCGGGCCACCCAGAAACCATCGGGACGATGGGGCAACTGCCACCGGGCGAGGTTCTGCTGGTTGAAACCCCCGCTGATGTCGACGCCGTCGAGGTGCGCGATCCGGCCAAACTGGCATATGTCACCCAAACCACGCTCAGCGTCGATGACACCGCGGAAATCGTCGCGGCGCTGAACCGCCGCTTCCCTCAAATCATCGGGCCGCACAAAGAAGACATCTGCTATGCCACTACCAACCGCCAAGAAGCGGTCAAGGCGATGGCTCCGAAGTGCGATGCGATGCTGGTGGTTGGCGCGCCGAATTCGTCGAATTCACGCCGTCTCGTCGAGGTTGGATCGCGTGCGGGGTGCGCGTATGCCCAGCTGGTACAGCGCGCGACGGATATTGATTGGCGCAGCCTTGAAGGCATCACAAGCATCGGCATCACGGCGGGTGCCTCTGCCCCCGAGCAACTGATCAACGAAGTAATCGACGCCTTCAAAAACCGCTACGAGGTGACCACAGAACTGGTCGAAACCGCCGTCGAAAACGTCGAGTTCAAGGTCCCCCGCGTTCTGCGCGTGCCCGCATGACCGGCATCCCCCGCGCACCGCTCTGGCTTGGCCTTGCCGGTCTGATCCCGTTCATCTGGGGGGCACTGACCGGGCTGGTTGATCCCTTGGCCAATTGGGGGGCTGCGACCTTGGGCGGGCGCTTTGTAGGACCTTATATTCAATTATTCTATGGCACTGTTATCCTTTCCTTCATGTCTGGCGTGCTATGGGGGTTCGCAACAAAGATCAGCGGGGCCAAGGCCACTGCTGGGTATATCCTCGCTGTGCTGCCGGCGCTGTGGGCTTTTTTCATGACCAGCGGCGGCCCTGTCGGGGCCGGGTTAAACCTGATGTTCGGTTTTGCCGGCCTGCTGGTATTGGATGCAGCGTTCTGGCACTGGCGTCTTGCGCCACGTTGGTGGTTGAAACTGCGCACGCTGCTGACTGCCGTGGTGCTGGCCTGTCTCGCCGTGAGCGTCTTTCTTTAACGGCAAAAGTCGCCTATCCAAGACAAAATAGACTGGACGCCCCCACGCCAGACTGGATAAGGCAGCCCTATGACAAAGTTAATTGCATATACTGATGGTGCCTGTTCAGGCAATCCCGGCCCCGGCGGCTGGGGGGCCCTAATGCGAGCGATGGATGGTGACAAGGTCGTCAAACAACGCGAGCTGAAAGGCGGCGAACCCGATACGACCAACAACCGGATGGAACTCATGGCCGCCATCAGTGCCCTCGAAGCACTGGCCCGCCCAACAGAGATCACCATCGTCACAGACAGCAACTACGTCAAAAACGGCATCACCGGCTGGATTTTTGGTTGGAAGAAAAACGGCTGGAAAAATGCCGCGAAAAAGCCTGTAAAAAACGCAGAACTTTGGCAGCGCCTGGACACCGCGAATGCGCGGCATCAGGTGACATGGGAGTGGGTCAAGGGCCACGCGGGGCATCCGGAAAACGAACGTGCGGATGAACTGGCCCGGGCTGGCATGGCCCCGTTCAAGACAAAATGAGCCTGCTCACCCTGCTCGAGTACGCCTCCGTGCTGGTCTTTGCGATCACGGGTGCTCTTGTCGCCAGCCGCGCGCAGCTTGATCTGGTGGGCTTCGCTTTTATTGCCTGCCTGACGGCTTTGGGCGGCGGCACTTTGCGGGATCTCCTGCTCGATCGGAACCCGATTTTCTGGATCGCAAACCCTACGCATCTCGCCTTAGGTGTGACTGCCGCGCTGGTGGTTTTTCTTTCAGCGCACCTTTTAGAAAGCAGATATCGCGCCTTACTTTGGCTTGATTCCATTGCTCTTGCCGTGGCCGTCGCCGCTGGTACCGGCGTCGCAATCTCTCTGGATCAATCGCCCGTCGTCGTCGTCTTGATGGGGATAATCACAGGCTGCATGGGCGGGCTGATGCGTGATGTCGTCGTCGGCGAAGTACCGTTGGTTTTGCGCCAGGGGGAGCTTTACGTGACCGCAGCTTTCGCCGGTGCTGCCACCGCTGTAATCATCCGCAGCATTTTAGGGGACGATCCGATTTCTCTGTTTGCCGGGGCCTGCGTAACATGGGTTCTGCGCGCCGGATCGTTGTATTTCGGGTGGCATTTGCCCGTCTACAAAAGCCGGCCACCGCGGGTGTAACCCTATTTCCGACGCCAATGAAACGGTACGATAATCAGGGCCCCGATAGAAGACGCGATGGCGTTCATACCGGCGGAGTTGAACCCGAAGCCGAACATCAGCCGGACAAAATAGAACAAGAATGCCCCGCCAACGCAGATAATAATCGACGCAAGATAGCCGTTGCGGGTAAAGCCGGACTTCTCGGCAAAAAAGCCCACAAGACCCGCAATCACGACCGTGCCGATAAGCGTCGGAAGCATATTTTTACCCTTTGCTCAGAACTGTGCCCGCCGCGATCTGCACGCCACGCTGGAATGTCTCGGCATCTTGCGCCGCTTTCCCCGCACGTTGCAAGCGGATCAACCGCACCGCGCCGGTCCCGCAGGCTACAGTCAGGCTCGCATCCAAGACCTCCCCCGCAGTACCGCCCCCCTCCGCAAGGGCAGAGGCCAGCACCTTTACACGCGTATCGTTCAGATCAAACCAAGCCCCCGGAAACGGCGACAGGCCCCGGATCTGACGATCGACGTCGGTTGCGGGGCGAGACCAATCGATGCGCGCCTCGGACTTATCAATCTTGCTGGCGTAGGTCACGCCCACGTCGGGCTGCTGCTCTGGCTCAAGCTCCGGTAGCTGACGCAGCGCCTCAACAATCAACTCTGCGCCCAGATTACTTAACCGGTCGTGAAGTTCGATCGTCGTCTCAGTACTGCGGATCGGTGTGGCAGCGCGCAGCAGCACCGGACCTGTATCCAGCCCAGCCTCCATTTGCATGATGCAAACGCCGGTTTCTTCATCACCGGCCATGATCGCACGATGGATCGGCGCAGCACCGCGCCAGCGCGGCAACAGGCTCGCGTGGATGTTCAGACACCCGGATTTGGGCGCATCCAGAACCGCTTGCGGCAGAATGAGGCCATAGGCGACAACAACCGCGATATCAGCGTCAAGCGCGGCGAACTCGGCCTGCGCCTCGTCCGTTTTCAACGACACAGGGTAACGAACAGGCAGGCCAAGCGCCGCGGCCCGCTGCTGCACCGCGCTCGGACGATCTTTTTTACCACGCCCTGCTGGTCGGGGCGGTTGACAATAGACGGCGGCGATTTCGTGGCCGGCCAGCACCAATGCGTCCAACACTGGCACTGAAAACTCGGGCGTTCCCATAAAGATCACACGCATCGTACACATCCTCTTAAAACGTAAAGGTGACTAAATCTTGAATTTTCGAGCTTTGCGAAGCAGGATATCTCGGCGCGTTTTACTCAGATTGTCGAAAAACATCTTACCGGCGAGGTGATCAATTTGATGCTGCACGCTGGTCGCTTCCAAGCCGACAAAGTCACGGGTCACTGTATCGCCTTGTTCGTTCAGATACTGCACCTTAACCCCGCGCGGACGGCGAACTTTCGCAGAGATCCCGGGTAGATTCGGGCTCGCTTCATCGTATTCATTCATGATCTCGGAGGCATCGATCACAATTGGGTTCGCCAATCTGATCCGCCTGTCCCGCCCCTTCGAGGCATCCACAACAGCCACCTGTAACGCCACCCCGATCTGAGGCGCGGCCAAGCCGACGCCGGGCATCGCATCCATCGTGTCGATCATATCGTCCCACAATGTCCGAATTTCATCATTTATTTCGGTCACTTGCGCGGCGGGGGCCCGCAGACAGGCATGGGGCCACGGGATGATGCGACGAACGGTCATTGGTTTTTCTCCTGCTCTACCCGATCATAGATGACGACCCCATCAAGATGGTCATATTCATGCTGCACAATCACGGCCTCAGCCCCGGCAAAATCTCGTTCGTGGGTGCCATTCGCATCTGTCCACCGCAAGGTTACCTCTGTCGCGCGGGGGATATTCATCGGCACGCCAGGGATGGACAAGCACCCCTCCTCGCCGATAGCGCGGGTGTCAGACAACCTTAGAATCTGCGGGTTGATACATGCCACGGGCGTAGGCGTGCCCGTTTTCCAGCCCGCATCGAACACGAAAATACGCTCGGTCCGGCCAATTTGGGGCGCGGCCAAACCGCGACCGGGGGCGGCATACATCGTCTCGAGCATATCGGCGATCAACCGATCTATTTCAGGCGAACGCGTTTCAACTGGATCGCAAACCGTTGTCAGACGTACATCGGGCCATGTGACGATTTCCAGCACGCTCATTCGCGCGCCAACTCTCGTTTCAACTTGGTCATTTTGCGGGTAATCATCTGTCGTCGCATCGGCTTGAGGTAATCGATAAAAAGCTTGCCGTCCAAATGATCGATTTCGTGCTGCACGCAGGTCGCCCAAAGCTTGGTGAAGGTCTCTGTTCGCTCATTCCCGTCGGCATCGACCCACCGCACATCTACATCAGCCGGGCGCGTCACATCAGCAAAGTGCTCAGGTATCGACAAACACCCTTCTTCGTAGGTGTTAAGCTCGTCCGATGAGGCAATGATTTCAGGGTTGAACATTACCAACGGACGCGGCGTTTCGCCCTCTTCCTTGACACAATCCATGACGATCAGACGGTTCATCACCCCGATTTGGGGTGCCGCAAGACCAATCCCTGGCGCATCATACATCGTTGCAAGCATATCATCGGCCAAGCTGCGCAGATCCTCCGTCATATTGGTCACGGGGGCGCATGGCTTTTTAAGCCGAGGATCAGGGTGTAATAAAATATTGCGTATCATTTAGATGATTTAGGCCAACATATACGCCGCTGCAACCTCGGGCCTTGCGGTCCGGTCGATTAGGTTTAGCGTAACGGCCAAATCTGACAGGAGAACCCCATGAGCTTTGACGAAATCATCGACCGGCGTGGCACCCATTGCGCGAAATGGGACAAGATGGAGCCGATCTATGGCGTCCCCGCAGATACCGGAATCGCGATGTGGGTTGCCGATATGGATTTCCGTCCGCCGCAGGTGGTTCAAACCGCGCTGCAAGATATGCTGGATCATGGCGTCTATGGCTACTTCGGCGACGACAGCAAATATCTGGGCGCCATCCAGTGGTGGATGGAGAACCGCCATGGCTGGAAAATCGCAACAGAGTGGATTTTCACCACCCACGGATTGGTAAACGGGACGGCAATGTGCGTTGATGCCTTCACCAAACCAGGGGACGGCGTGGTTCTTTTCACGCCCATCTACCATGCATTTGCGCGGGTGATCTCGGCCGCGGGTCGGCAGGTTGTAGAATGCGAAATGGCGTTGGAAGGCGGCCAATACACATTGGACTTCGATGCCTATGACGCGCAAATGACCGGCAATGAAACGATGCTGGTTTTTTGTTCCCCCCATAATCCGGGGGGCCGTGTATGGTCAAAATCTGAGCTGGAGGACGTCGCTGCATTTGCCAAACGCCATGACCTCATCCTCGTCTCAGATGAAATCCACCATGATCTTGTGATGCCCGGACATACGCACACCGCAATGGCGCTGATCGACGGAGTGGCAGATCGGCTGGTCATGATGACCGCGACGACGAAAACCTTCAACATTGCAGGTTGCCATTCTGGCAACGTCATTATCCCCGACCTGAAGTTGCGCGAAATCTTTGCCCAACGTGTCGCTGCGATGGGGCTGTCGCCGAATTCCTTTGGCCTTGTTATGGCCACCGCAGCCTATTCTCCAGAAGGCGCGGCGTGGGTCGATAATTTGGTCAGTTATCTTGACGGCAATCGGCAGATTTTTGACGCCGCTATTCAGAGCATTCCAGGACTGCAATCAATGTCGCTGCACTCAACCTACCTTGCCTGGGTCGATTTCAGCGGGACCGGTATGGATAGGTCTGAATTCACCCAGCGGGTAGAAAATTCGGCAGAGATCGCAGCGAACCATGGGCCCACTTTTGGCAAGGGCGGCGAAAACTTCCTTCGGTTCAACATCGCCACACCGCGCACCCGCGTAGAGGAAGCCTGCGATCGTTTACGCGACGCGTTCAAAGACCTGCAGTAGGATCAGTGAGGTGCGTCGGCGGCAATCAACCCCGCCGGTGCATCCCCCGCCCGTTCGAAATCCAGCGCAGCTGTCTTTGCAACGCGCGTTGCTCGCTTGAAATCAAAGATCATCTCGTCGCCCTCTTGCGCGACAGCAACGATGAGGCACTGACACAGATGTGCAGCCCCATCATACAGGTCCACGCGCCCACGTAGCTGCGGTGCGGTTGCTGTCTCCAGCGAGAACCCTGTGTCCCAATACCGCAGAACCTTGTGCTGCGCCCCATCTGCCTCAACATGCAAATGAGATGACTTTCGCATGCTATCTAATCGTGCGGCGTCCAGTCCTGCCTGGATATTTTTTGGCAACATCGCTTCCACAGCATATTCCCCTCTGTGCTGACTAATACCGAGCGTGACGTATAGCGATTTAAAATCAAGAGATTCCTTAAACGTAGCCTCGGTGCGCTGCTGCAGCCCCCCTGTGCTCGAACCGCTATAGCCATCCGCTGGCATAGACTTACCTTGAACATAAATATGTAAAGGAATTGTGTATGGGACTGCTGATCGACGGAGAATGGCACGACAAATGGTATGATACTGACGCCACCGGAGGACAGTTCGAGCGTTCGGCATCCAGATTTCGCAACTGGGTGACGGCTGATGGCAGCGCTGGTCCTTCCGGAAAGTCAGACTTTCCCGCCCAGTCGGGACGCTACCACCTGTACGTTAGCTATGCCTGCCCGTGGGCACACCGCACATTGATTTTCCGCGCGCTCAAAGGGCTTACACCCCACATAGGCGTTTCAGTGGTACATCCAGATATGCTGCAAGACGGATGGACTTTTGCAACAGACTTCGAAGGTGTTACCGGCGACACCCTCACGGGTGAAAGCTACTTGCGTGGCATTTATATCAAAGCTGATCCACATTTCTCGGGCCGTGTGACGGTGCCTGTGCTTTGGGACAAGGAACGAAACACTATCGTCTCGAACGAATCGGCTGAAATCATCCTTATGCTTAACAATGCCTTTGACCACATAGCCGGCGATACGGAAGATTATTCGCCGGCATATCTGCACGCGCAGATCGGCCAAGTGAACCAACGCGTCTACGACACGGTGAATAACGGTGTCTACAAGGCAGGATTCGCAACGACCCAAGAAGCCTACGACAATGCAGTTCACCGTCTATTTGACAGTCTGGACTGGCTAGAGGGTATTCTCAGTCATAATCGCTTCCTGATCGGCAATACCCTAACCGAGGCAGACTGGCGTCTATTTACAACACTTGTACGTTTTGACCTCGTCTACCACACGCATTTTAAGTGCAATCACAAGCGCTTGACTGACTACCCGAACCTTTGGGCCTATACCCGTCAGCTGTATCAACACGCTGGTGTAGCGGAAACCGTTCACTTTGATCACATCGTCCGGCACTACTACTACAGCCAGAAAACGGTGAACCCCCATCAGATCATACCAATTAACCCGACAGTCGATTTTAATATGCCTCACGGCCGTGATTGAACAACGGATCCGTACGGCGCTAGGCGACCAGGGTCTCTGCTTTCTTTAGGTCAACAGAGACCAGTTGGCTGACACCCTGTTCCGCCATAGTAACGCCAAATAGGCGATCCATCCGCGCCATCGTCACGGCATGATGCGTGATGATCAGGAACCGCGTGTCGGTCTGTCTGCACATTTCATCCAAGAGGTCGCAAAACCGCGAAACATTCGCATCATCTAAGGGGGCGTCAACTTCATCCAAAACGCAGATTGGGGCAGGATTCGCGAGAAAGACCGCAAATATCAGCGCCAATGCGGTTAGGGTTTGCTCCCCTCCCGACAATAGGCTGAGCGTACTCAGTTTCTTTCCCGGAGGCTGGCACATGATCTCTAGTCCGGCGTCTAAGGGGTCGTCAGATTCGACCATCACCAGATTGGCTTCTCCACCGTTGAAGAGGTGTTTAAAAAGCATAGAAAAGTTGCTGTTTACCTGTTCAAAGGCAGTGAGCAACCTTTCTCTCCCCTCCTTGTTCAAGCTCGCGATGCCGCTACGCAGCGTCCGGATCGCCTCCATAAGATCGGCCTTTTCGTCGATCAAGGTATCGTGCTCAGCTTTCACATTCTTAACGTCTTCTTCAGCACGCAGGTTCACGGCACCCAATGCCTCCCGCTGGCCCTTTAAAAGGCTCAACTGACTTTCGAGCGCCCCAATCTCAGACGCATCATCCGAGCCCAGATCAAGGGATGCCAAAAGCGTTTCTGGCGTCATATCGCGTTCATCATCGATGCGCTCAGCTGCAAGTGTAGCTGTCTCCTTCGCTGAATCTGCCCGCGCTTCAGATCTTGCTCTGGCTTCTCGTGCTTCCGACGCCTGCCGTTCGGCGTCGCGTTCCGCCACGGTTGCTTCACGCAAAGCCGCATCACCGTTAGAAAGCTGCCGCGCGGCGGCAACTTTGCGCACCTCGGCAGCAGTTATATCGACGGTTAGCTTTTCGCGCTCCGCTGCGATCCTCCCAGGTGCAAAACTAGCTTCAGAAAGCTCCTGTTCAGACGACGCTTTTCGCTCAGCAAGCTCCGCACCGCGTTTACCCGCGGTGCCCAGGCGATGCCGCCAGCCGCTCAACTCGTTCTCGACATCTTGACTGCGCTTAAGCCGCGCGGTGCCATCACGACGTAATTCATCCAACGCAGAGCGACGCGAGATCATGGCAATACGTGCGCCCTCAACAGTCTCGCGCAGCGTTTCCACGCCCGCGCGGGCGGATGCCACGTCCTCAAGCGCCGCAAGCGCATTTTCAGCCTCGGTCACCAACCGACGCCCCTCAGTGGCCTCCGCTTCGTGTCGCACCACGGCCAAGCCCAAACTTTCTAGCCGGCTTTGGGCCAAACTAAGGTCTGCCTCGGCCCGACTTAGCGCACGACTGGCATCGGCGACCGCCTTATCTGCGTCGCGGCGAAAGGCACGGGCGTTCCTATCAGCCTCCGCCTGGGTAAGAAGAAGCTTTTGCAATGTTTCATGTGCATCACGCGCCCCCTCTGCGCGCTGAGTCGCCTGCTCCAAGCCCTGCTTTAATACTTCCAACCTGTTAATTTGCTGTAACCGTAGGGCCGAGGCAGACGGCGCATCTTCTGCCCACGCCCGAAATCCATCCCATCGCCACAGATCTCCCTCAAGAGATACAAGCCGTTGGCCCGGCTGAAGAAACTGTTGCAATCTCGAACCATCATCGGCATCGACCAATCCGATTTGGCTCATTCGCCTATCTAAAACATCTGGCACGGAAACATGCGCCGTCAACGGCGTGATCCCCTCGGGCAGAGGCTGAACCGCGGAATAAGGCGGCAATAACGCCCATCCTGACGGCCCGTCCGGATCCACATCTGGCGCGCGCAAATCGTCAGCCAACGCGGCGCCGAGCGCTTCCTCAAAGCCATGCTCAACCTGCAAGCGATCTAAGATCTGCCCGCCCTCGGCCGTGTCCCGCTCAACCAATTTAGCGAGCGCGCCAGCCTCCGCACTGATCGCATTCAATTCACCTTCAGCTTGCGACCGTTCCGCACGCGCATCTGCCTCGCGGCTCTGAGTGACAGCGCTTTCTTCTTCCGCCTTCATCAAGGCTTCCTCTGCGGCGGCGGATGCGCCATGGGCCTGAGCTTCAGCAGCTTTGGCCGCGTCGAAATCTGCGTTCGCTTTCTCGACTGCAGCGCCGCTTTGTTGCACTGCGTTACGCGCTTTGGATGCTTCTGCCTCGGCTTTTATAAGGGTTCCACGATAGTCATTGAGAAGCCGTTCTGCAGAACTGTGGCGCGCCACCAAGCGGGCGACATCTTCGGTCAACTCAGACAATTCGGCTTCCCGCGCCTCCAAGACGCATTCCGCCTCTTGCGCCGCATCTTCCGCATTCGCGACGGCGGCTTCATGCCCTTCACCAGCCTTGTCCAGTTCGCACCCTTCCCGCTCCAATCGAGAAATCGTCTCTTCAGCATCGCGGTTCAGCTCTTTTTCCCGGTCGAGATCGCGGGACAACTGGGCAATGCGTTTCGTAAGCGTATCGATAGCAGCATGGGCGCGGTTTTCTTGATCGCTCAATGCATCTCGCTGCGCTCCTAACCGCTGAAGGACGGCGACTGCGATCGCTTCTTCTTCGCGCAAGGGCGGGAGAGCTTCTTCGAGCTCCTGACGCGCAGCAGCAGCTTGCCGCACCGCCCCTTCCGCTTCAAGCGCGACGGCCATCTGTGCCCTCAAGCCTTCTGCCGCGACGAGCCTCGCGTCTTCTGCAGCACGCCAGCGACGATATAGCAGGACCCCCTCGGTGCGGCGCAGCGTTTGGCCGATGTCCCGATACCGAGCCGCTTGGCGTGCTTGGCGCGTCAACTGCGCAAGCTGGTTGGCCAGTTGGTCAACCACGTCATCGACTCGTGCAAGGTTCGTTTCCGTGCCATTCAACTTGAGCTCGGCCTCGTGCCGGCGGGCATAAAGCCCCGAGATTCCGGCGGCTTCTTCCAGAATGCGACGCCGGCTTTTGGGTTTGGCATTGATAAGTTCGGAGATCTGACCTTGTCGCACCAAAGCGGGGGAGTGGGCCCCAGTCGATGCATCAGCGAAAAGCATTTGAACATCGCGTGCGCGCACGTCCTTGCCCGCCGCCTTATAAGCGCTCCCGACATCACGGGTGATCCGTCGGATAATCTCGATACTGTCGCCGTCGTTGAAGCCAGCGGGGGCCAAACGTTCGGAGTTATCGATGTGCAAAGCGACTTCGGCAAAGTTTTTGGCAGGACGCGAAGATGCACCAGCAAAAATCACGTCCTCCATCCCGCCGCCCCGCATCGCGGTCGGACGGTTTTCCCCCATCACCCACCGCAACGCTTCGAGAAGGTTGGATTTACCACAGCCATTGGGGCCGACCACGCCGGTCAGACCATCCGTGATGATCAAATCTGTAGGGTCTACAAAGCTTTTAAAGCCCGTCAGCCTGAGTTTAGAAAACCGCAATGTTCGTGCCCGCCTGATTCTTTTGGACAGTCAGAATTGCGGGTCATTGCCTTTGCTGTCAACGTAACGCCGCTAGGTAGAGCGGGAAGCAGCCACTTTATCCACAAGATATTGTAAACTGATCTATCTCATCGCCTCCTCCCGCTTCAAAACCGATGTTCTGGCCATTCACACTTAGGCGCAGTTCAATTTCCCTATCGCAACGGCTTGGTCCCCCACCACATGTACAACCTTGCAGCCGCTCGCCTGTGCCATGGCCCGCCCGGCACGATCGCGGATCGGGCCGAACCTAGGGGCGTATTCCATATTAATGCGTATGGCCTCAGCTTGAGCCCCCTTTACCCGTACGTCGAATACAGATCCATCCACGATGACCTGTTGGACTGGCAGGCCGCTAAAGCCGGCGCTTGGCATGTTGCAACCAGCGGCAAAAAGCATCACCAAGCTGCAAATTAGGACGGGCAGAAAACGCATATCTGTCAACATAGCAACACTCTGCGCGATAAATGCTAATCGACCGTTAAAGCGCCCGTTGGTCTTCAAAAATAATTACATTGCTGCCCCATGCCGCTGGTCATATAATTTGACCAATCCAAGGAAACGCCAATGCCTTTTCACCCTGTCGCCTCTGAAAAGCTATCCGCTGCCGTCGTCCGGCAGGTTGAACAGTTGATCCTCCGCGGCATTCTCCGCCCTGGCGAAAGGCTGCCCGCCGAACGCGAACTGGCCGAGCGGCTTGCCGTGTCACGCCCCTCACTGCGAGATGCGATTGCCCAACTTCAGGCCAGCGGATTGTTAGCTGCAAAACCCGGCGCAGGGGTCTATGTTGCCGATGTGCTGGGCAGTGCTTTTTCACCCGCGCTGACAGAGCTTTTCGCGCGTCACGATGAGGCGGTTTTCGATTATCTATCGTTCCGTCGTGATATGGAGGGGCTGGCTGCCGAACGGGCAGCGCGGCTGGCCTCTGACACGGATTTGGGCGTGATACAAGCGGTTTTTGACAAGATGGAAACCGCACACCACAAGCGCAACGCTGACGACGAGGCCCAGCTTGATGCACAGTTTCACATGGCAATTATCGAGGCGAGCCATAACGTCATCATGCTTCATATGATGCGGTCGATGTACGATCTGCTACGTGGTGGCGTGTTCTATAACCGTGAAGTTATGTTCAAGCAGCGCACCACGCGCACCGCCCTGCTGGACCAGCACTGTGCCATTAACAATGCACTACAGGCGCGCGATCCGGCTGCGGCGCAGGCAGCCGTAGAGACGCATCTGACCTTTGTCGAAAACGCGTTGAGGGAACATCAGAAGGCGGAACGCAATGAAGACGTCGCCCGCCAGCGGCTGCAACACGAGACGATGACAAAACCCTGAAACGCAAAAAGGCCCCGGATGATACCGAGGCCTTTTAGAGTAAGTCCATTAAAACTTAGTGAAGCTTTGCATCGACTTCGGCGATTGCGCTGTCGATCAACGCGTTGCCTTCGGCGGCGGTCATCTTCTTGGCGATGACATCCTTGGCAGCGGCGATGGCCACAACGATCGCTTGATCGCGCACTTCCTTGACGGCAGCGGCCTGAGCGGAGACGATTTGCTCTTCGGCTGCAGTCAAACGGCGCGTGATGGATTTCTCCAGATCGGCACGGGCCTGATCCGCAGCTTCGGTTGCTTCGGCTTTGGCCGACGTCACGATACGGTCCGCTTGCTCTTTCACTTCTTGCTGCTTGCGCTCGTAGCTAGCGAGAAGCGTTTGCGCCTCTTCACGCAGCGCACGGGCTTCATCCAGCTCGGATTTGATGCCTACGGCACGATTGTCCAGCATGCTGCCGATCATCATGGGCACTTTGAAATACATCAAAACGCCAACGAAAAGAATGAAGGCAAGCAGAACGATAAAATCGGTATTGCTTAGCGAAAAGAACACGTCACCAGCTGCAAATGCAGGGGACGCGACCAGACCGGCGATGAGGGCTGAGAAGGTCAAACGCATGGCTTATCCTTTCATCCGGGCATCGACAGCCGCGGAAATAGTTGTCGCGTCAGCACTGCCACCAAGGGCGGCGATGATCGCCTCGGCTGTGTCTTTTGCAACGGCTTCAACGTTCTCCATCGCGGAGGCGCGGATTTCGCTGATGGCTTTTTCAGACTCGGCGGACTTTGCTGCGATCTCCGCGTCTGCCTTGGCAATCGCTTTGTCGAGGTCGGCTTGAATGTCTGCTTTCGCCGCGATGATGATCTGCTGTGCTTCTGCACGGGCGTCGATCAGCGCTTTGTCGTAAGCGGCCTCTGCCTCCGTCGCTTTGACCTTCAGGTCTTCGGCGGCGGCGATATCATTTGTGATTGTGCCCTGGCGTTCCGCCAGAACAGCGCCGATGCGTGGCAGGGCAACGCGCGACAGAATAAAGTAAATTGCGACCAGGGCGACGATAAGCCAGAAAATCTGGTTGCCGAACCAATCAATGCAAAGCTGTGGCATACCAATGGCGCTGCCAAATTCGTTGACGCATGCGCCAGCGATTTCCGTAGTAATCGGTTCCGTCGCCATAGCGGGCTCCTGTCAATGCGTGGAAATCTTTCGGGCAGCGCGCATCTGCGCACTGCCCGAAGCGTAAGGACTTAGGTGTCTTAAGCTTAGACAGCGAACATCAGCAGCAGAGCGACGAGGAACGAGAAGATCCCCAGAGCTTCTGCAAAGGCGATGCCGATGAACAGAGTTGCTGTTTGACCAGCAGCAGCAGATGGGTTGCGCAGAGCGCCAGCCAAGTAGTTGCCTGCAACGTTGCCCACACCGATGGCTGCGCCACCCATGCCGAATGCTGTCAGACCTGCGCCAATGAATTGGCCCATTTGTGCGAGTTCGCCTTCCATGTCATTTCTCCTTACAATGGAATTGAGGTGATTGGTCAGGCAGGAAGACCCTGCTCTGGTGTTAGTGGTGCGGGTGCAATGCGTCTTTCAGATAAACGCATGTGAGGATCGCGAAAACATAGGCCTGGATGAAGGAAACCAGCACCTCAAGGCCATACATCGCCGTGATCGCAAGAACCGAGAAAGGGGCGATTGCAGCAAGTGCAGCAAAGCCCGCGAAAACCTTGATCACGGCGTGACCCGCCATCATGTTACCCGCAAGACGGATAGAGTGGCTGACCGGACGTACAAAGTACGAGATCAGCTCGATCACGGCCAGAACCGGACGCAGTGCCAGTGGCGCGCTGCTGACCCAGAACAGGCTCAGGAAAGACGCGCCGTTCTTGACGAAACCCAGAATGGTCACACCAAAGAATACGGCAAACGCCATCACAGCGGTGACAGAGATATGCGACGTAGGCGTAAAGGCCATCGGCAGCAGACCAAGGAAGTTCGAGAATACGATAAACATGAACAGTGTCATGATGTAGGGGAAGTATTTCACCCCTTCCTTACCGCAGATGTCTTCAACCATCTTGTAGATGAATCCATACGCAAGCTCGGCCACAGACTGCATGCGCGACGGGATCACCGACCGTTTGGACGTGCCCAAAACCAGCAGCGCAAAGATCGCCAGAACAGCAATTGCCATCCAGACTGTTGCGTTGGTGATCGTGTACCAGGATACAGCGCCTTCACCAAAGAATGGCTTAACGATGAACTGATCCATCGGGTGAAAAGCCAAACCGCCTGTTTCTTCGCCGTGTGCTTCTGCCGCCATGTCAGGGCCCTTTTTCTTCATCGGCCACATCGGCCATCTTCTTTTCCTGGATTTCCTGCGCAGAGCGGAGCATCGTCTTTACCCCTGCCGCAAGGCCCAGCATTACAAACAGCACCATGAAAATCGGGAGCGTTCCTAAGAACCAATCCAACGAATATCCGATGCCAAAACCGATCCCAAGACCGGCGCAAAGTTCGATCACCATCCGCCAGGCCAGCGATGCCTGAGAATAATGTTCATCCACCCGGGGTTTTGGTGCGTGCGCCCGCTTGGCTGCTTCGATCTTTGCCTCAAGCTGCTTTAGCCGCTGCTGTTGGTCTGGATCGGTCACGCCAAAATCCCTGTTGGATGTGTTGCGCAGTAGGTACTTTCACACCGCCACAGAGTCAACTCTGATCGCAAGACATCTATCTATCTGAAAACGCTAGCAAATGTGTGGTATGGATCGCCTGAATCACGGTCAAAGCAGGGCCAGCTCTTGCAAATTGATCCTGCAATCACATTCAACCTTTTGGTTAAGCGTGGTTTCCGCTACCTCTAGGAAGCCGCACTTACCTGCCCTGCAAGGACATCAAAAAACGCCGTGCCCCAACCGCCTGCCGCCCAGCTTGATGCCATCTTTTCCGCGCTCGCCGACCCAACGCGGCGCGCGATTTTGTCGATGCTGCTCGAAGACGATATGGCGGTGACAGACGTGGCCGAACCGTTCGACGTGTCGCTTGCCGCGATCTCGAAACACCTGTCGGTTCTCGAACGGGCGGGGCTAATTGCGCAGGAAAAGCGCGGCCGACTTAAATGGTGCAAGCTCGAACCTGCAGCGCTAAAAACCCCATCCGTCTGGATGCAGGGCTTTGGCCAGTACGAGCCTATCAATCTTGATGATTTTGAAAGATTTCTGGCCGCAGAGATAAAAGAGATGTCACCAGATGCGGCACAGGATGATCAGGGGACTTAGGCAGGGCAGTAGATTGTTGGCCCTCCTGCGACGAGGTTTTACACAGAAGGGCCAAACTTGATGATGTTAGATGACGCCGAACGCAAAGCGCAGGATCGCCAAAACAACAACAATCAAACCAATAAGATAAATAATGCTACGCATTAGAATAGTCCCTTCATAAACTTTATGTGATGCTAACGCGGGATAGGTCAGATCGGTTCCCGTGATTGTGATCAAACCTGTTTGGTGTCGTCACGCAGCAGCAGATACAGGGCAAAGATCGTCAGCCCCACGCCCCCCAGAATAAGCGGCCGCGGCGCGCCATTGCCTAATGCGATCTCCCATAGGATCACCCAACTGGGCGTTAGATAGGTATAGGCCATGACCTTGGCCGACGGCAGCCGCAGGGTCGCAAATTGCAGCAACACGAAGGTAGCAGACGAGGCCGCGACCGCGACATATATGATCGTGATCCACACGATGGCGGGCAGCGCAATCCAGTCGGTCCCCAGCACATCGCGCCAACCGTAGACAAACAACAGCCCGCCCCCGGCAATCAGCGTGCCCAAGGTGAACACAACCGCCGGCTCCCCGCGGTTCAGTTTACGAACCATCGGCGTATAAAGCGCATGACAGATGACCCCGACGAAATAGACCGCCTCGCCATAGCCTATCTCGAACCGGCGCAGGGCCGCGAAATCCGCGCGAAAGATCACCCAAAGCGCACCAACCGCTCCGATCGTCAGGGCCAACCCCATACGTGCCGTCGTGACCTGACGCAGCAGCAGCCAGCCAAAGCCCGCAGCGATCACCGGCGTCAACGTAAACACAGCTGCCGCACTGACCGGGCGCGCCGTCTTCAGCCCCTCGAACATCAGCACAAAATAGACAGCGAACAGGCCGCCAAGCACCAGATAGCGCCAAGGAGCCTGCGTTGCCCCTTTGGGCACGCCTGTCGTCGCGGCCACAGCCACCGCAATCACCATACCCGCGATAACGAACCGCGCAGCGTTCAGCGCCGTAGGCGAGATCAGATTGGCCGACAGCGCCCCCAGTGAAAATGACCCCGCCACCAAGGCCGAGAATACCAGCATCGCCAGATGCCCCTGCATATCAGGCCGCATCACATTTCCTTCTTTACCGCTTTTTTCAGAAAAGACAGCAACGCCTGTACCTTCGGCGTGCGGTGCAGATCAACATGGGTCACCAGCCACAACGTCGAATCCCACTCGGGCAGATGCGGGTGCACTTCGACCAGATCAGGGTCGGCGCGACCTTCCGTCAGCTCGATGAACCCGATCCCCGCGCCCTCACGCACCGCCACCCGCAGCCCGCCCGCATCAAGCCCGCGAAACGAGATCGCTTGTGCAGGCACCATATCGCGCATCCACTTAAAGAACGGTGCACGCATCTGCGCATCGTCATGCCCGACAAACCGGTGGTTGCCATAGTCATCAGGGGCCGAAGGCATCCCATGCGCAGCGATATAGCTCTTATGGGCGAACAGCCCCATCTGCAGCATATGAAACGGCTGCACCACATTATCTGGCTGCTCCGGCACCTGTCCGGCACGGATCGCGATATGGGCTTCACCGTACTCCAGCCGGAACAGACGCTCTCCGGTCAGAAACCGCACGGTCACATCCGGGTTCTTCTTCTGGAACGCGACCAACAGCGGCGTCATCCAGCTCGACAGTTCCATCAGCGACGTGACAACCAACTCGCCCGACACCGCCTCCCCGCGCCCCTTGATCCGGCTCGCCAACTGGCTGAACTGATCGTCGGTGGCCGCGGCCACACGCAGCAGGTCTTCGCCCGCCTCGGTCGTCTTGTACCCGCGCGCATGACGCTGGAACAGCTTGACGGCAAGCCGGCGTTCCAGCGCATCGACGTGGCGGATTACGGTGGCGTGATGCACGCCCAACACCTCGGCCGCGCCGCTGACGGTCCCCATACGCGCCACCTGATAGGCCGTTTTAATTTCGTCCCAGTTATCCATCCACAGCCCCTTACGCCCGCGCCTGTGCATTATTGAACACATCACCTGCATTTTCACCAGTTGCGTTCGCACAAGCAAGGGTCATGTAGAGGTCAGAAAGCAAACACGAAAGGATATCCTCCCATGTCTATCTTGCGTATCGACTCCTCCGCCAGCACCACCAGCTCTGTGACCCGTAGTCTTACCGACCGGATCATCGCACAACTGGGCGACACTGATGTAACCGTGCGCGATCTCGCCCGTGAACCCCTGCCCCAGATCACGGAAACATGGGCCATCGCCCGCGCTACACCTGAGTCCGACCGCTCCCCCGAGCAAAGCGAAGCGCTGGTTGAGTCCGACAAGCTTGTTGCCGAACTGCTGGCCGCCGACACCATAGTCATTGGCGCGCCCATCTATAACTTTAGCGTGCCCGCGTCGCTTAAGGCTTGGATCGATCTCGTCGCCCGCGTCGGCGTCACCTTCCGATACACCGAAGCCGGCCCCGAAGGCCTGGTCAAAGGCAAGCGCGTCATCGTCGCGATGGCCTCCGGCGGCGTCCCCGCCGGCTCCGAGGCCGACTTCAACACTGGCTACCTCAAGGCAGTACTGGGCTTTATGGGCATGACCGATGTCACCATCGTCGCCGCCGACGCGCTGGCCACCGATGCCGAAGCCACCATCGCCCGCGCCAATGAAGCGGTCGACGCGCTCAAGGCAGCCTGACCCTCGGGACGCGCGGCGGGTTGACTCAATCCCGCCGCTCGCCTAAACGGTCCGCAATCTCCGGAAGCATCATGTCTTCCGGTCTCTGGCGCGGCCAGAGATCGCCCCCCACCAGCGTGTTACGCCCGTGGGGGCATTTGCGTATTTAACGCGGGCATCCTATTTCAAGGGAACCGCAACCGATCGAAGGGGGCCATGGCCCATGTTTGAGAATCTTTCTGAACGTCTCTCTGGCGTCTTTGACCGTCTGACCAAACAGGGTGCCCTCTCCGAAGAGGATGTGAAAACCGCCCTACGCGAAGTCCGCGTTGCCCTGCTTGAAGCCGACGTATCCCTGACTGTCGCCCGCGATTTCGTCAAAGCCGTGCAAGACAAGGCCACAGGTCAGGCGGTCACCAAATCGATCACCCCCGGCCAGCAGGTCGTCAAGATTGTCCACGACGCGCTGATCGACACGCTGAAAGGCGAAGGCGAACCGGGCGCGCTGAAGATCGACAATGCGCCTGCGCCGATCCTGATGGTCGGTCTGCAAGGCTCCGGTAAAACCACCACCACGGCCAAGCTTGCCAAACGCCTAAAAGACCGCGACGGCAAGCGCGTGCTGATGGCCTCGCTTGACGTCAACCGCCCCGCCGCGATGGAACAGCTGGCGATCCTCGGCGTGCAGATCGGCGTCGATACCCTGCCGATCGTCAAAGGCGAAAACCCCGTCCAGATCGCGAAACGCGCGAAAACGCAGGCATCCATGGGCGGCTATGACGTCTATATGCTTGATACCGCGGGCCGCTTGTCGATCGACGAAGAGCTGATGCAACAGGTCGAAGCGGTACGCGATGTCGCCAATCCGCGTGAAACCCTGCTGGTTGTCGACGGCCTGACCGGTCAAGACGCCGTACAAACTGCCGAAAACTTTAACGACCGCATTGGCATTTCCGGCGTCGTGCTGACCCGCATGGACGGCGACGGCCGCGGCGGTGCGGCCCTGTCCATGCGGGCGGTCACTGGCAAACCCATCAAGTTCGTCGGTCTCGGCGAAAAGATGGATGCGCTGGAAACGTTTGAGCCAGAACGCATCGCGGGCCGTATCCTAGGCATGGGTGACATCGTCGCCCTGGTCGAGAAGGCGCAAGAAACCATCGAGGCCGAACAAGCCGAAAAGATGATGAAGCGCATGGCCAAGGGTCAGTTCAATATGAACGACCTGAAAATGCAGCTCGAACAGATGCTCAAAATGGGCGGGATGCAGGGCATGATGGGCATGATGCCCGGCATGGGCAAAATGGCCAAACAGGTGGAAGACGCGGGTTTTGACGACAAGATCCTCAAGCGCCAGATCGCCCTGATCCAGTCGATGACCAAGAAAGAGCGCGCCAACCCGGCCCTCCTTCAAGCCAGCCGTAAAAAACGCATCGCTAAAGGCGCGGGCATGGAAGTGTCCGAACTGAACAAACTCATGAAGATGCACCGCCAGATGGGCGACATGATGAAAAAGATGGGCAAAATGGGCAAAGGTGGCATGCTCAAACAAGCGATGAAGGGCATGATGGGCAAAGGCGGCATGCCCAGTGGCATGGATCCGTCCCAGATGGACCCCAAAGCGCTGGAAGCAGCAGCCAAACAGATGGGCGGCAAACTGCCCGGCGGCATGGGTGGCGCTGGTCTGCCCGGCAGCCTCTCCGGCTTCGGGAAAAAGAAATGATCCGCACTTCATTTTGCCAGATAAACTCCCGCCGGAGGCACCTGAACGTGCAACACGCCCTGCCCTTTGCCGTTAAAAAAGGAGCCGCCGCATGACCGATCCCGTCACCCGCGCTGCAAAGGTTCTCAAAGAGCACCGCGCGTCCATCGACCGTCTGGATGCGATCCTGGTTTACACTTTGGGCGAGCGGTTCAAACACACTCAGGCTGTGGGGAAACTCAAAGCCGAACACGACCTTCCCCCCTCTGATCCGGACCGCGAAGCGAACCAGATCAAGCGGCTCGAAGATTTGGCGAAAGAGGCTGACCTCGATCCCGAATTCGCCAAGAAGTTTCTGAACTTCATCATCGCTGAAGTCATTCAGCACCACAAACAACAGCAATCATAGGTCCGGGTGCGTCCCTGACCTCAGTACCAACCTAAAGGAAACTACTCATGTCCATGAAAATTCGTCTCGCCCGTGGCGGTTCCAAAAAGCGCCCTTTTTACCGCATCGTTGCAGCTGACAGCCGCATGCCACGCGATGGCCGCTTCATCGAAAAGCTGGGCACATACAACCCGCTGCTGGCGAAAGACAGCGAAGAGCGCGTAAAAATGGACGTCGAGCGCGTTCAATACTGGATCGGCCAGGGCGCACAGCCAACGGACCGCGTTGCACGTATGCTTGAAGCTGCCGGCGTGAAAGACAAGACCGAGCGGAACAACCCCAAGAAGGGTACCCCCGGCAAGAAAGCGCAAGAGCGCGTTGAAGAAAAAGCAGCCAAGGCCACTGCTGCTGCCGAAGCCGCTGCTGCTCCCGCAGAAGACGCAGCCGAAGAATAATCGGCTTTCTCTCGGCGCGGCTCAGCTCGCGCCGAGAGATTCAGGTACATGCGACAGCCCGCATCTTTGCGCGTGCAGCCTGTCCGATGTACGTGCTACATAAACGATACGTCCCGCCGGAACGGCCTGCGACCTTTTGGCCTTTGCGGCCTGCCTTTGGACCAGAATGAAAGCTGACAATGTTTCGTCTTCTTCGCCTTCTTCTTATCCTCGGAATCGGCGCTGCCATTGGCATCTGGTTTGAACGCAACCAGATGCAGTCGGAATGCCGCGCGGGCGAAGGTCAGTGGACCGGTACAATTTGCTTAAACTCGGAGCTTTTGCAGTGAGCGATAAAATTTCAGTGGGCGCGATCTCTGGCTCATATGGTGTCCGCGGAGAGCTGCGGATAAAGAGCTACTGCGCTGTGCCAGAAGACATCGAAAACTACAGCCCGCTATCCAGCGAAGACGGCACCCGCAGCTACAATCTCGCGCTGGTCCGCCCTGTTAAAAACGGCTTTGTCGCCCGCATCACCGATGTCACGTCCAAAGAAGAGGCAGACGCCCTGCGCGGCACCATTCTGTTTGCGCAGCGCGATCAACTGCCTTCGCTGCCCGACGATGAATTCTATCACACCGACCTCATCGGGCTAGAGGTCTATGACACCGGCGGCACGCTGATCGGCAAGGTCAAGACGGTCCAGAACCACGGCGCTGACGATTTGCTTGAAACGCAACTCGCGGGCAGTTCGCAAACGGTTTTCCTCCCCTTCACCAAGGCTGCGGTCCCCACTGTCGATCTGGCGTCGGGTCGCATGATCGCGGACCCGCCCGAGGGCATCCTGCCCGATGAAAAAGACGCTTAGGTCAGAACCGAAGGCCACCATGCCAAAGGCCGATATCACATGAACACTCCTTCACGTTCTCACGGACGGCAATCTGTTCGCCCCACCCTCAAGCCGCGCGAGCTGATGCAAGACACCCCCGATTACGCTGGCGTCTGGCGCGCCGAGATCGTTACCCTCTTCCCCGAAGAGTTCCCAGGTGTGCTAGGGGCCAGCCTCACGGGCCGCGCCTTGCAAGAAGGCACATGGCAGCTGAACACCCATGATCTGCGCGGCTATGGCGTGGGCAAACACCGCAATGTCGACGATACCCCTGCAGGCGGCGGTGCCGGCATGGTTATGCGCGCCGATGTGGTTGGCCCCGCGATAGAGAACGCGATGACCGGTGCCTCGGGGCGTTGGCCGATCCTTTATATGTCCCCACGCGGACGGCGCTTTGATCAAGCCATGGCCCAAGATCTAGCCACCTGTTCCGGCGTCACCATCTTGTGTGGCCGGTTCGAAGGCGTCGATGAACGCGTGATGGAACACTATGGCATCACCGAAGTGTCACTTGGCGACTTTGTCATGACAGGCGGAGAGTTGGCCGCGCAGGCTATGATCGACGCCACCGTGCGCCTGCTGCCCGGCGTATTGGGCAACGCCGACAGCGTGGTCGAGGAAAGCCATTCCTCAGGCCTGCTGGAGCATCCGCAGTACACCCGCCCTGCGGACTGGAAAGACCGCCCCATCCCCCCGGTCCTCATGTCCGGCAATCACGGCGAAATCGCCAAATGGCGGCAGGCCCAGTCCGAAACGCTGACAGAACAACGGCGCCCCGATATGTGGGCTAAATATACCTCCAAGAAGTGACCCTCACGGAAGGCAGACCATGACAGACCTGACCCGCACCCTTGATCACGCCCGCATCGATGAGCTGCCGAACCCTTATTTCGGCAAGGTACGCGACTGCTATGATCTGCCGGACGACCGGCGTATTCTCGTGTCATCGGACCGGATTTCGGCCTTTGATCGTATTCTCACCTCCATCCCGTTCAAGGGTCAGGTTTTGACGCAAACCGCGCGGTTCTGGTTCGATAACACCAGCGACATCTGCCCCAACCACGTGCTTGAATATCCCGACCCCAATGTGGTGATCGGCAAGCACCTGACCATTCTGCCTGTCGAGATCGTGGTACGCGGATATCTCGCTGGCTCAACGGGTACTTCGGTGCTGACGCTATACAAGAAAGGTGAACGAGAGATGTACGGCCATCGTTTTCCTGATGGCCTGCGCGACAATCAGGCGTTACCTGCGCCGATCATCACCCCGACCTCCAAAGAGTTTGACGGCGGCCACGATGCTCCGCTGACGGCCAAAGAGATCCTTGACCAAGACCTGCTCACCCAAGCACAATGGGATCAGATCAGCGACATTGCGTTGAAACTCTTCGCGCGCGGGCAAGAAATGGCGGCGAAAAACGGGCTGATCCTCGTTGACACAAAATACGAATTCGGCACCGATGCGCAGGGCAATATCCTGCTGGCTGATGAAATCCACACACCCGACAGTTCGCGGTTCTGGCTGGCCGAAGGCTATGAGGCTGCGTTGGAGAACGGCACCCGCCCACCGTCCTTTGACAAGGACGTGATCCGATCTTGGGTTGATGCGCGCTGCGACCCCTATCACGATGATATCCCCGAAATTCCTGCCGATTTGATCGCCGCCACATCGCAAGTCTATATCCACGCTTTCGAGGCGATTACCGGCCAGCGGTTTGTGCCCGATCTGAAGGGCGACACCGTGCTGGACCGTGTCCGCAGCAATCTTCGCCCCTATTTTAGCGGCTGAAACGCGCGGCGCTTTTGGTGATCGGGACTTGATCTGCAAGGGCATCCCGCCTATACGACGCGCAGGTCTGGAATCGTGTGTAAGCGGCTCCAGTCTTTTCTGCATCCGCAGATGACAAGCAAAGATGACCCTACCTTCGATGGGCTGCCGCGGCAGGCCCGCCACACAGACCGAAGCTCTTGGATCGTACAAAACTTCGTGGACTAACCGCGAGCATTCAAAGGAGACGATCAGATGAACCTGATTGCTGAGATCGAGGCGGAACAAATCGCCGAACTGGGGAAAGAAATCCCTGACTTCCGCGCCGGTGACACCATCCGCGTGGGCTTTAAAGTGACCGAAGGTACACGTACCCGCGTTCAGAACTACGAAGGCGTCTGCATTGCACGTAACAACGGCAAAGGTATTGCCGGCTCGTTCACTGTGCGCAAGATTTCCTTTGGTGAAGGCGTAGAGCGCGTATTCCCGCTGCACTCCACCAACATCGAGAGCATCACAGTTGTCCGTCGTGGCCGTGTGCGTCGTGCGAAACTGTACTACCTGCGCGCGCGTCGTGGTAAGTCGGCACGCATCGTCGAAAACGTACATTACAAGCCAAAATCTGGCGCGAACGCGTAAGGAGAGCTGTCATGAAAGCCGATACACACCCCGAATACCACACGATCAACGTCAAAATGACAGACGGTACGATCCTGGAAATGAAATCGACCTACGGCAAAGAAGGCGACCAACTGTCGCTGGATATTGACCCCTCCGTGCACCCTGCATGGAACGGCGGCACATCCCGCTTGATGGACACCGGTGGCCGCGTTTCCAAGTTCAAAAACAAATACGCAGGTCTGGGCTTCTAAACCCTTTCCATTGCGAAATTCAGAAATGGCGTGCCCCGAGGGGCGCGCCATTTTTTATTTGATCACAGTATTTTAGTCAAAGAAGCGGCATCTCGCCCCTGCCCCAAGGTTACCTCGCATTTTACGGAACAAACTGGCCGATGTTTAGGTTTTGGAAAGCAACTACGGTCCATAGTCCCCTCAGCTCTCCACGAAAGGTTCGCTGATGCCCGCTTTCCCCCTCTCTGATTCAGGTCAGCCTCGCGCTGGCGCAAACCGCACAACCGCCCCCCTGTCGCAAGTAGACAAGCCCCCCCTCCCGCCGGAGGATTTGATCGCGGCGCATGACCTCGCCGAACGTAATTGCTTTGCGCAGGCACTGGTTCTGACAGGCGCGCTTGAACGGTTGCACGGGCCCCATGATGAACTCCGCCAGCTTGCATCGACGTGTCGCGCAAAGCTGGCAGTAAACGACGTCAGCGGCGTTACGATTGACACTGGACGTATGGGGGCACATGACCGCTCGCTACGGCGCTCGGGTTAGCTGTGCCTTGCGGATGGGCCGCTTGCCGCTGCGGGTGAATTTCGCAACAATAACCACAATCTAGAGCCACAAACGCTTTCAAAAGCGCCATGTGTGCCATATGGTTTTTCCCAATGTGGCCCCGACAAAAACGGGGAGTGAAAGGGACAAAACGCAATGGCGCATATTATCGTCGTCGGGAATGAAAAAGGCGGGGCCGGAAAATCAACCGTCTCTATGCACGTGGCAACAGCCCTTGCACGGATGGGTCACAAGACCAGCGTTCTGGATCTGGACCTGCGCCAGCGCACATTCGGGCGATACGTCGACAATCGCAAATCATTCCTCGCAAGCGCTGAACTGGACCTCCCTTCCCCCGAGATGCACGAGCTCCCCGAGATCGAGGCAAGCAGCCTGCAACCGGGCGAAAACATCTATGACAACCGCCTCAGCGCCGCCGTGGCAGAGCTTGAGCCCACGTCGGATTTCATTCTGATCGACTGCCCGGGGTCGCACACCCGTCTCAGCCAGGTCGCACATTCGCTAGCCGACACACTGATCACGCCGCTAAACGACAGTTTTATCGACTTTGACCTTCTGGCACGCACTGATGCTATGGGTGACAAGATTACCGGCCCGTCCGTCTATTCCGAAATGGTCTGGAATGCGCGCCAGCTGCGCGCGCAGGCAGGCCTTGCCCCGATCGACTGGATCGTCGTGCGCAACCGCATGGGCGCACAGCGCATGGTCAACAAAGACAAGATGGAACGCGCCATCGCTAACCTGAGCAAACGCATCGGCTTTCGCATTGCGCCCGGTTTCAACGAACGCGTTATCTTCCGCGAACTGTTTCCCCGCGGCCTGACCCTGCTTGACCTCAAGGATATCGGCGTCAAACAGCTCAATATCTCGAATGTAGCCGCCCGTCAGGAATTGCGCGACCTGATGAAAGCGCTGAACCTGCCCGGTGTCGACGTCAACTTCTGACCCTCAGTGGTGGGCCATGTGCCCGCGACCAACCATCAGATTTCGCCACCCTGCCCGGCTGCGAGCTTGACCAGCAGCCGCTTTAGCGTTTCGCGCTCCGCTGTGGTCAGGTCCGCTGTCAGACGGGCATCATAGGCTTTGGCCACGTCGAACAAATCATCATACGCTGCATGTCCTGCGGCCGTCAGCGACAGCAGCTCTGTCCGCCGGTCCTGATCCCCCCGCAGCCGTGTGACGAACCGCCGGTCGGTCAGCTTTTGCACCGCACGACTGATCTTGGTCTTATGCATATTGGCGCGCTGCCCGATTTCGCTCGCGGTCATCTGACCATAAAGCCCCAGATGGAACAGCACCCGCCACTCGGTCCGCAGCATGCCATAGCGGTCTTTATAGGTACGCTGGAACGCAAGGCTGCTCAATTCAGCTGCCTGATTCAGTAGATAAGGCAAGAAATGGGTCAACTCGAATTTCTGATCTGGCATCGGTAAAATCGCTTGTTAGGTATGGCTAAGGACTATTACCTACCCAGCCGATTTTGCAAGGGAGCCGCCACAAGCCCCCCGACCCCAAGCCAGCAACCGCCCGCCCATCACACCAGCTTGACGGGTTTGAAATTGGCACCAAAACATCATACCGGTCCCCTATCGGCATACCGACCCGCGCCACAAACGTCACCGTGTACAGAACGACATGCAAGGAACACCTATGACACTGCTCACTTCTTGGATTGAAAGCGCGAACAGCGCCGACACTGACTTTCCGCTCAACAATCTGCCCTACGGGGTGTTCTCGACGGACACGCTTGAACCGCGCTGCGGTGTGGCGATCGGTGATATGGTGCTCGATATGGCCGCGATAGAAGCCGAAGACCTGATCTTGCTGCATTTCGACCCCGTCTTTGACGTGCCCTATTGGAATGACGTGATGGATTTGGGCCCCGAAGCCTGGGCCACCCTGCGCAGCCGTCTGATTGAATTGCTGTCAACCGACAGTCCGGATCAGGCAAAAGTCGCGTTACATCTGATCCCCATGGCCGACGTCCGCCTGCATATGCCGATTGTTGTTTCTGAATACACCGACTTCTATGCGGGCCGGCACCATGCCACCAATGTCGGCACGATGTTTCGCGGTGCCGAAAACGCGCTGCCGCCGAACTGGCTGCACATGCCGATTGGCTATAACGGGCGCGCGTCTACTGTGATTGTGTCAGGTACCGACATCCATCGTCCCAACGGCCAGATCAAACCCGCAGATGCAGACCGCCCGTATTTCGGCCCAAGCGAACGCCTTGATATAGAGCTTGAGCTTGGCGCCATCGTTGGCACCTCTACCGAACTGGGCGACACCCCCAGCGTGGCCCAAGCGGACGAGATGATCTTTGGTTACGTCTTGCTGAACGACTGGTCCGCACGCGACATCCAAGCGTGGGAGTATCAACCGCTTGGCCCTTTTCAGGCCAAGGCCTTCGCCACCAGCATTTCGCCGTGGATCGTGACCAAAGCAGCGCTAGAGCCCTTCCGGACCTCCACCCCCGAACGCGAAGTCGATCTGCTGCCTTATCTGGCAGAGCCTAAACCGATGCTTTACGACATTAACCTATCGGTCATCCTTCAGCCCGACGGCGGTGAGCAACAGGTGATCGCGCGCACCAATTACAACACGATGTATTATTCAGCGCCGCAACAACTGGCGCATCACGCGTCCTCGGGCTGTGCCATGAATGCGGGCGATTTGCTGGGCTCCGGCACGATTTCGGGCGCAGATAAAGACGCCCGCGGCAGCTTGCTTGAACTCAGCTGGGGCGGCGCGGAACCAATCACCCTGAACGACGGCTCTACCCGCAGCTTTGTGCGCGATGGCGACACGATGATCCTGACCGGCCATGCTGCGGGGGACGGCTACCGCATCGGTTTTGGCGCATGCGCCGGCACCATCCTCCCCGCCAAACCCACGGCATAACCGCGCTTCATTTTGCCCTTTAAACTCCCGCCGGAGGCATTCTTTGCCTTCGGCCCCCACGGGCAGAACAATAACGGGCCTATCGCACCAGGCCGCCGCCCCGCACCACAGCGGGCGGTGCTTGAAATGTCTGAAAACATGCTAGGTATTGAATTAAAGAAAAACAGCGGGCGACACCCGACCAGAGAGGAAGATCATGACGTTCTTAACCCGTATCGGAACACCGTTGCCCGCGGCCATTCATGCCTCGGCCGAAGCTGCCAAACGCGATCCCGTCAACCGCCGCGAATTTCTCGCTCTGGCCAGCGCCTTCGGGGCCACAACAGCAACAGCTTATGCGATGATTGGCATGGCGGTGCCGGCTCAGGCCGCAGCGCATAAGACCGGCGGCACCGTCCGGATGCAGATGGAGGTCCGCGCCCCGAGGGACCCGCGCACCTATGATTGGTCTCAGATCGCCAACGTCACCCGCGGTTGGCTTGAATACCTTTGTATCTGGGAAAACGACGGCACCTTTACACCCGCTTTGCTCGAAAGCTGGGAGATCAACGACGATGCCACCGAATATCTTTTGAACGTGCGCAAGGGTGTCACGTGGAACGACGGCACGGCCTTTACCGCCGACGACGTGGCCCGAAACATTACCGGCTGGTGCGATAAATCGGTAGAAGGCAATTCGATGGCCGGTCGCTTTGCCACCCTTATCGACGCGAAAACCGGTCAGGCGATCGAGGGGGCCATTAAGGTGGTCGATGACCACACCGTCAAACTCTCGCTGCCCAAGCCTGATATCACGCTCATTCCCGGCATGGCAGACTATCCTGCCGCCATCGTGCCCAAGGGGTTCGACCCCGAGACCATGCTCCACAATCCGGTCGGCACAGGCCCCTATCTCCCCGAGATGGTCGAGGTCGGCGTCAAGGCCGTGTTGGTGCAGAACCCCGATCACATTTGGTGGGGCTCGGAGATTTATGGGGGACCTTATATCGACCGTCTGGAATACATCGATTATGGCACCGACCCTTCGGCCTTCGTCGCCGCAGCGGAAGCTGACGAAATCGATGCCACCTACTCTGTCGAGGGCGAGTTCATTGAGGTGTTCGGCACACTTGAGGATTGGAACCAGAACGAAATCGCAACGGCCGCGACCATTGTGATCCGCACCAACCAGTTGGCCGAGGTCGATGGTAAAACGCCTTATGCCGATGTCCGCGTGCGCCGGGCATTGGCGATGGCAGTCGATAACGCTGTCCTGCTTGAACTCGGCCATGCGGGCCGCGGTCTGGTTGCTGAAAATCACCACATCGGCCCGATGCACCCCGAATACGCCGAGCTCCCCCCGCGTGCGCCGGACCCCGAAGGAGCACGCGCCCTGATGGAAGAAGCCGGCATGGCTGATTTCGAACACGAGCTTTTTTCGATAGACGATGCGTGGCGCAAGGATACGACCGATGCGGTCGCTGCACAGTTGCGCGATGCGGGCATCAAGGTAAGGCGCACCATCCTGCCCGGCGCGACCTTCTGGAACGGCTGGACGAAATACCCGTTTTCGTCAACCAACTGGAACGCGCGCCCGTTGGGCATCCAAACCTGGGCGCTGGCGTATCGGTCAGGCGAAGCGTGGAATGAATTCGGTTGGTCCAACCCCGAGTTTGACGCGCTTGTCGCCGAAGCACTGTCGGTGGCCGATGTCGAAAAACGCCGCGCATTGATGGCAAAGGGCGAGGAGCTGATCCAGAATGAAGGGGTCACGATCCAGCCCTATTGGCGCTCATTGTATAACCATACCCGCAAAGGTCTGGTCGGGGCCGGACACCACATCGGCTTTGAATATCATCCCGCTCGGATGGCGTGGACATCTTAAATTGCGCATACTTTTGATACAACAAGGGCCGCGTCTGACGCGGCCCTTGTTTCATGCGCCACCAGGTCCTCTTTAAGGAAGCAGGAACAGCGTGATTGCGGGGAACATCACCAAAATCACCACTCGGACGATGTCGGAGCCGACGAAATACATCACGGCTTTATAGGTCTCTGTCATCGGGGTTTCACGGTCCATCGAGTTGATGATGAACAGGTTCATCCCCACCGGCGGCGTGATCAGCCCGACCTCTACTACAATCAACACAAGTATGCCGAACCAGATCGCCAGATGCTCGGGGCTCATCCCGAAATCCATCGCCGAGATGACGGGAAAGAAGATCGGCACCGTCAGCAGGATCATCGACAGACTGTCCATAAGGCAGCCAAAGATCAGATAGAACACAAGGATCACGACCAGCACGAACCACGGGCTATAGCCCTGCCCCACAACCCAATCAGCCATGAACTGGGGCACCCCTGACAGCGCCAGAAAGCCGTTATAAAAGCCGGCCCCCAACACAATAAAAAAAATCATCCCTGTGGTTTTGGCCGTTCCCAACAGACTGTCACGCAAAACCGCCCAGTTCAGGCTGCCTGCCAACAATGCTGCCAGACCGGTTCCCGCAGCGCCCACAGCCGCCCCTTCGGTTGGCGTGAACCACCCCAGATAGATACCGCCCACAACGACGAAAAAGATCACCATCACCGGCCACGTGTTCGCCAATGCCTTGAACCTTTCGCCCATGGGCACCGCAGGGCGCACCCCCGCCGACTTGGGGTGCAAGCACACATAGATCGAGATGGTGATGACATAGCCGATGGCGGCCAGAACACCGGGCAGAAACGCCGCTAGAAACAGCTTGGCGATATTCTGTTCTGTCAGGATCGCATAGATCACCAGAATAACCGAAGGCGGGATCAGGATACCCAAGGTGCCCCCTGCCGCCAGTGTCGCCGTGGAAAAGCCGCCGGAATACCCATAGCGCCGCAGCTCGGGCAGCGCGACTTTTGACATGGTCGCCGCTGTCGCCAGCGAACTGCCACAGATCGCGCCAAAGCCCGCACAGGCCCCCACGGCAGCCATCGCCACGCCGCCCCGCCTGTGCCCCAAAAAGCTTTCGGCGGCTTTGAATAGCGCTTGGCTCATGCCAGAGAGGGTCGCAAATTGCCCCATCAGCAGAAACATCGGAATGATGCTCAGCGAATAGCTGGAAAACGTCGTGTAGGTCTCTGATTTCAGCTTTGCCAGCAACGGCGTGGGGTTGCCCCCCATCGCCAGAAACCAACCGCCGAACCCGCACAGCAGCATCGCCAACCCGATCGGCGCACGCAGAAAAATCATCAACAGCAGCACTGGAAACGACCAAAAGCCCAGTTCTAGATTGGTCATCTCAGTGTGCCCCTTGTTCGCTCGGCAGGATATCGGTGCCGCGGGCTGCCTCGATCACCCGTATCACGGCGCAATAGACAGCCACGACACAGGCAATCACGCCCGAGGCAAAGCTCGCGGCATAGGCCCACCACACGGGGAACTGCAGGAACAAGGTCGTCTCTCCATTGCCCAGATAGCGCTGCATCCCCTCGTACAGCCGCCAGATAACCAGCAAGATTACTGCCGCCAGCACGATCTCCCAAAAGGCGATGATCCAACGGTTCGCACTGCGCGGCAGAAGCGAGGTGAACACATCCACAGAGGCATGCGCCCCATAATACTGGCAGACCGGCAGGAACGAGAAAATCGCAAAGGCGACGCCAGCCTCCAATACCTCGTAGTTTCCGTTGATCTCACCGATGCCAAGGTCGATCAGCCCTTGGGACAAGCCCGTCAGCTGCTCTTGAAGGAACGTGCTGTGCAGCATCTTGTTGACCGTGCGCCCGATGATTGACGCTGTGGTCATCAACACCAGCGCAATCAGCACCAGCCCTCCGATCACCGCGGTGAACCGGGCAAGAAAATGTATCAGCTGACGCATGGGTCTCTCAGTCTTGTCAGGGTATTTTGGTGGCATCAAGCCATCAGGCCCGCAGCGCAGGGATACGCCGCGGGCCTGTTTCACGCGCTACGGATTACTTACCGTAAGCGTCCATCAGCTCACGCGCTTCGTCGATCAGCGCTTGGCCGTCGATGCCCTTGCTGTCCATATCGGCAATCCAGCTGTCATAGATCGGCTGCGACGCATCGCGCCACACGCGCGTTTCTTCTTCGTTCAGCTCGACCACGTTGTTGCCCAGATCTATAGCCACCTGACGCGCAGGCCCATCGGCATCCGCCTGTGTGCCACCGGCAAAGACAGAGAATTCCAGACCCGAGTTGTCATCCAGAACTTTTTTCAGTTCGTCCGACAGCCCGTCATAGCGGTCCTTGTTCATCGCCAGCACAAAGGTCAGCGTATAAAGCGCGGCACCGTCAAATTCGGTGTGGTTCGTTACCAGCTCGGGCACTTTCAACGATGGCGTCACTTCCCACGGGATCGTGGTGCCGTCGATCACACCCTTGGACAGACCTTCGGGAATCGCCGGAACCGGCATACCAACAGGTGTCGCGCCCGTGATCTCAAGCAGCTGATTCACCAGACGCGACCCGCCGCGGATCTTGAGACCCTGCATATCGTCTGGCGACCGGACTTCGGCGTTCGTGTGCAACAGGCCGGGACCGTGGACCCATGTTCCCAGAATATGCACATCCTTGAACTCGGCGTCTTTCATGTGCTTTTCGAACATCTGCCAATAGGCAGAGCTGGCCGCGCGGGCGTCCGTCACCATAAAGGGCAGCTCAAACACTTCGGTCGTCGGATAGCGGCCCGGGGTATAGCCCACCACGGTCCAGACGATATCGGCCACGCCGTCAATCGCTTGGTCCATCAGCTCTGGTGGTTTACCGCCAAGCTGCATTGAAGGGTAGCGTTCAATCTTGATCCGGTTGTCACTGGCCGCTTCAACCTTGTCAGCCCAGACATCCAGAATAAGTTTCGGCACATTGGCCTGTGGCGGCAGGAACTGGTGCATCCGCAGCGTGACCTCTTGCGCCAGTGCGCCGGTCGCGCTCATGCCAACGGCAAGGGCCGCACCCGCGATCCCCATCAGGGCTCTTCTCATCATCATCTAACTCTCCCAAGTTCAGTCAAAGACGGACCCCTCTGTTGCCGAGCGGTTCCGAGCATCTCGCTGAGCAACACTTGACACCAGCAACACGCGTTTATCAATCATCTGTGACGTCGCCCGATGAAAAACACGCGACGGGGCAAAGCTGGCGGGTTGGGCGCAAAGCTATCTTTAATAAAAACAAGGGGGGTGATGGTGGCGTTACCTGGATTTGAACCAGGGACCTAACGATTATGAGTCGTTCGCTCTAACCAACTGAGCTATAACGCCATCGGCGCTCCGAGTATGACAGGCTTCGGCCCCCGTCAAGAGCCAAAGCCAATCTTCTTCAATTATTCGCCTTCGCGAACCGTATCGATCATGCGCTGCACGTTGTCAGGATCGGCATCCGGCGTGATCCCGTGGCCAAGGTTAAAGATATGCGGCCCCTTGGAAAAGGCTTTGACGATCTGGCGCGTATCGTCCACCAGCGCCTGCCCGCCCGTGACCATATGGGTCGATGCAAGATTGCCCTGCACACATCCGTCAACCTGCACATGCTGCGCCGCCCAATCCGCCGAGACAGAGTTATCCAGCGCCACACAATCCACGCCCGTTGCCTTGGCAAACCCGATGTATTTATCACCCGCCTCGCGCGGGAAACCGATGATCGGAATACCGGGATGCCGCTTCTTCAGTTCTTGCGTGATCTCGCGCGCCGGCGCGACCGCGTATTTCTCGAACGCATCGCCGGGCAACGATCCAGCCCAGCTGTCAAAAATCTTCATCACTTCGGCCCCTGCGTCAATTTGCGCAGACATATATTCGATCGTCGCCTTGGTAATCAGGTCCAGCAGCTTTTCAAAAAGCGCGTTATCTTGCGTGCGCAGCAGATGCGCCGGCCCCTGATCCTTGGTCCCCTGCCCTGCAATCATATAGGTCGCCACGGTCCAGGGCGCGCCGGCAAAGCCGATCAACGTCGTCTCGCGCGGCAGCGCAGCGGTAAGGTTGCGCACCGTCTGATAGATAGGGTTCAACGTCTCGTGAATATCACCGACGGGCCGCAGCTTGTCGAAATCCGCCTGCGTGGTGACCGTCGACAGGCGCGGCCCTTCGCCAGTGACAAACCACAGATCCGCGCCAAGCGCCTGTGGCACAAGCAAAATATCCGCAAACAGGATCGCCGCGTCAAAGCCATAGCGCCGGATCGGCTGCAGCGTCACCTCGGTCGCGAGATCAGGGTTATAGCACAGCGACAGAAAATCCCCCGCCTGTGCACGTGTCGCCTTATACTCTGGCAGATAGCGACCCGCCTGCCGCATCATCCAGATCGGAGGCACCGGCAACGTCTCTCCTGCCAATGAACGCAGAATGGTTTTGCTTTGCGTATCGGTCTGCGGCATCGGTTATTCCTACTCTTCAAAGGTTTTGTCTTAGGTCAAGATGTAGCGCCCCGATGTCAAGGCAATGGCACCGCTTGTCAGATCAGATCGGCCCCCCTAAAGAAGGGCCATGACTGTGAACCTGCCCACCCCCGAAAACCCTTTGCGCATCGGTACCCGCGGCTCGCCTTTGGCGATGGCCCAGGCCTATGAAACCCGCGCTCGTCTGGCTGCCGCTTTCGAAATCCCGCAAGCGGCTTTCGAAATCGTGGTGATCAAAGTGACCGGCGATGTCATTCAGGATCGCCCGCTCAAGGATATCGGCGGCAAGGGTCTGTTTACGCGCGAAATCGAAGACGACCTGCTGGCCGGCAAGATCGACATTGCGGTCCACTCGATGAAAGACATGCCGACCGTCCAGCCGGGAGGCTTGTTGCTCGACACCTATCTCCCGCGCGAAGACCCCCGCGATGCCTTTGTTGCGCCGACGCTCTCTGCGCTGGATCAATTGGCCCAAGGCGCTGTGGTGGGCACCTCCAGCCTGCGCCGCCGCGCGCAGCTCTTGCACCAGCGCCCCGACCTGAGGGTCGTCGAATTCCGCGGCAACGTGCAAACCCGTCTGAAAAAGCTCGCCGATGGCGTGGCCGAATGCACCTTCCTTGCGGTGGCCGGCCTGAACCGGCTGGGCATGCAGCACGTCCCCGCCACCCCGATCAACGATACGCTGATGCTGCCCGCTGTCGCACAAGGGGCGATTGGCATCGAACGCCGCGCCGGTGATATCGACACCGAAGCCATGCTCGCCGCGATCCACGACACCCCCACCGGACAACGGCTCGCGGCGGAACGCGCCTTCCTGCTGACACTCGACGGGTCGTGCGAAACTCCGATTGCTGGGCTCGCGACGCTTGACGGTGATACGCTGCACCTGCGCGGCGAAGTGCTGCGTCCCGACGGATCAGAGGCGCTGAGCGGTGAACGCAGTGGCCCTATCTCCGAAGGTGGCCTGATGGGTGTCGATCTTGCCCAAGACCTATTGGCGCAAGCAGGCCCCGGATTCTTTGACTGGCACACCAAAAGGTAAGATCGAAACTTATTTCACACGGCGTTTGAAACTAAGCAACGCATGGGCACGTTACTCCGTCATGATCAGCAACTGATCACGATATTAACCCAGGAGAACACCATGACTTTCGCCAAGAAAATGATGACAGCAACCGCAGCGCTGGCCCTGACCACTGGTGCAGCTTTTGCGGATGCACACGCGATGAACCCGATGGTTGGTGGCGCCGAGATGTCTGCCGAAAAGAACATCATTGAAAACGCCGTGAACTCTGCTGACCACACCACATTGGTTGCCGCCGTAAAAGCAGCTGGTCTGGTCGAAACCCTGTCCGGCGAAGGCCCCTTTACCGTATTCGCCCCCACCAACGCCGGTTTCGACCGTCTTGACGCTGGTGCCGTAGAGAACCTGCTCAAGCCCGAAAACAAGGACCAACTGACCGAAGTCCTGACCTGCCACGTGGTCGGCAAAGCTGTAATGGCCGAAGCCCTGCAAGGCATGATCAAGGATGACGGCGGCGAGCACCCCGTTCCCACGCTGGGTGGCTGCACGCTGCAAGCATCCTATGCTGACGACGGCCGCATGATGCTGGCCGATGAAAACGGCAACGCGGCGTTTGTGACCATTGCCGACGTCAAACAGTCGAATGGCGTGATCCACGTGATCGATGGCGTGATGCTGCCAAAGCAATAAGCTGACACCAAACTGACCGAAAAGGCCCCCTACTTGCACAGTCGGGGGCCTTTTTTATTCCAGATGGCTCAAATCCCGGGGGAGCCCGCAGGGCGGGGGCTGGCCCCCTTACACCCACTTCGCCAAAGGCGGCAGGCTCATGAGAACCGCATTGGCGTCATGGCCGGTTTCCAGCCCGAATTTTGTGCCGCGGTCATAGACAAGGTTATATTCCGCATAAAGCCCGCGATGCACCAGTTGCGCGTCTTTGTCGGCGTCCGACCAGTCTTGGGTGATCCGCTCTTGCACCAGCGGCAGATAGGCGGGCAGGAACGCGCGACCAATGTCTTGGGTCAGGGCAAAGTCGGCCTCCCAATCCCCTGTCGCGTGATCATCCATAAAGATCCCCCCCACCCCGCGTGCGCGGTGACGGTGCGGGATGTAGAAGTACTCGTCCGCCCATTCCTTCAGACGTGGGTAAAGATCGCGCCCGTGCGGGTCCAGATGCGCTTTTTGGACAGCATGGAAATGCGCCGTGTCCTCGGCATATTCGATACAGGGGTTCAAATCGGACCCGCCGCCAAACCAGCTGGCATGGGGCGTCCAGAACATGCGGGTGTTCATATGTACCGCAGGGGCATGGGGGTTTTGCATATGCGCCACCAGACTGATGCCTGATGCCCAGAACCGCGGGTCTTCGGTCATGCCGGGGATGCCCTTGCGCGCCGCCATGGCGGCCTGCGCCCGCTCACCCAATGTGCCGAAAACAGTCGATACATTGACGCCGACTTTCTCGAACACCCGCCCGCCGCGCATCACGCTCATCAGGCCACCGCCCGCATCGCTGCCATCGTCGCTGCTGCGTTTAGTCGGGGTTACCTCGAATGTGCCAGCGGCCGCATCTGACAGCGGCCCCTCGGCGTGGTCACGCTCCAGCGTTTCGAATGCCTCCACGATCTGGTCGCGCAGGCTGCGGAACCAATCAGCGGCGCGGGTTCTTTCCGCCTCGAAATCATCGGTCATGCGCAAAGCCTTTCGTTGCTGCGTTTTTAGTGTGCCGGCGCGTCCACGGCGTCCAACAAGGACCGCCCCCCGTCCACCACGATCACTTCTCCGGTCAGAAAGCTTGAACTGTCGGCAGCAAGATACTGGATCGTATCGGCCAACTCCGACGGAGAGGCGATGCGCCCCAGCGGCGTGTGATTGCGAATGTCGTCGCGCCATTCACGGTTCTCGGCGCAAGACGCCTTTAGCGAGCCGCTCATCACCGACCCGAAGGCGACGGCGTTCACGCGGATGCGGTGCGGCGCCAGTGTCAGCGCCATTGAACGCGTCATCTGTTCCAGCGCTGCTGCCGCCATGGAATAGGCCATCAGCTCGGGCCGTGTGTGCCGCGAGGTCGTCGAGCTCAGGTTGATGATGCTGCCAACAGCGCCGCCCTCTTGCCCTTCGGCTTGTTTGATCATGCGTTTGGCGACCTGCTGTGTCAGCTGCATCGCGGTCATCACGTTTTCCTGCCACAGGGTTTCAACGCTGGTGTCGTCGCCGTCCAACGCATCCGTGGGCAAAAACTGCCGCGATGCGTTCACCAGCACGTCGACCTCGTCAAAGGCATCGATGGTAGCGGATACAAGGTTCGCAATGGTCAAACGTTGCCGCAAATCGCCCGCGAAAAAGCGAATGTTGCCCTCGTCCTTGGCATCTCCCAATTCTTCAATCAGCGCTTTCTCGTCGATGTCGGCGCACATCACATTGGCACCTTTGTCGGCAAACTGACGTGCAATCGCCAAGCCGATGCCGTTTGCGGCCCCTGTGATGATGACGTTCTTGCCAGATATTGAGAATGACATAACTCGTTCCTTAATCAGCCGCAGCCAACCTACCGACGCTTGCGCAAGGGCCGTGCCGCGTGAAACAGTTTAAACCGCGCATCGCCGCCGATTTCCTCGACATGGGCGAAACGGGTTTTCAACTCTGCCTCATAGGGCAAATGACGGTTTGCCACCATCCACAGTTTGCCTTGGGGCGACAGAATGCGTGCTGCGGTGGCAACAAAAGCCTGTCCGATTTGTGGTTCAGCGGCGCGTCCGATGTGAAACGGCGGGTTCATGATGACGCCGTCCAACCGGTGCGGCGGCTCCCAGCTGGTGGCATCCTCCCAATGAAAAGACGCGCGGTCATCGGTGACATTGCGGCGCGCGCATTCAAGCGCCAGATGCCCTGCCTCGACAACATATAGGTTTTTGATACCCGGGCGTGTCAGCGCGTGCGCCGACAAAAAGCCCCAACCGGCCCCCAGATCGGCGACCTCGGACCCCAGCTTTTCGGGCAAGGCATCAACCAGCAACGCTGACGCCAGATCGACGCCATCTGCAGAAAAGACCCCCGGTGCAGTCCAAAACCCGCCCTCTGTCAGTTCAGGGCCTCGACGCCAGTCGGCAAAAAATTCTGCCGCGGGCTCAGATATCCAGAACATCTTGCCATGTGCCTTGGAAATCGGGCCCTGCACCGTCACGCGGTCGCGCATCTCGCGCAGGACACTATCGGCCCCGTCGGTCTTTTGTCCGTCGATCACAACGATCCCGTCGCAGACCTCGCAGGCGGCGGCGATGACAGCGCGGGCTTCGGCCTTGGCGCGTGGCAAGCACACGATACAGGCCGCATAGCGGTCCTTGATCGTGCGCACGACATCATAGCCTCGTGCCGCCCACGCATCGTAATCAGGCTTAAAGCCATGGATGATCTGAACGCGGTCCTTATCAAGGCCGGGCAAATCACTGTCACGGGGGGGCTGAAAGACGGCAATCGTCCCTTCAGCCGGCAACTCAAGACCACCGCCGTCAAGCGCCAGGTGCAGGCGTGCATCAATCACGTGTTATTCTTCTTTTTCCATAGTGCATTGCAGCGGGTGCTGGTGACGTCGGGCGAAATCCATCACTTGCGCGACCTTGGTTTCGGCGATCTCGTGGCTAAACACACCCACGACCGCCAGCCCTTTTTTATGCACGGTCAACATGATCTCGAAGGCCTGGGCGTGGTTCAGCCCGAAAAAGCGTTCAAGAACGATCACCACAAACTCCATCGGGGTGAAATCATCGTTCAACAGCATCACCTTGTACAAAGGCGGCCGCTTGGTCTTTGGTTTGGTCTTGGTCAACAGATCGGTTTCATCGTCGTCCCGATCTTTGCCCGCCATCATAAGATCATCAAGGCGCATTGCTGCTCCTGCCTGAGAAGTCGTTTCAAGTGAGTCGTATAGGCGTCTATATAACCCTAAAGCAGAATTAGAAAAGAGGGCGCGCCAAAGATGGGTAATCCGCTAACGACCATCGGTTTTGATGCCGATGACACTTTATGGCACAACGAACGTTTCTTTGCTTTGACACAGGTCAAATTCGCCGAACTTCTTGCGGATTATACAGACCGCGATAGCCTGATGGACCGGCTGCTTGATGCAGAGCGCCGCAACATTCCGCACTACGGTTTTGGTATCAAGGGG
The DNA here is from genome assembly GCF_006064855.1 of Sulfitobacter sp. BSw21498. Taxonomy (NCBI): domain Bacteria; kingdom Pseudomonadati; phylum Pseudomonadota; class Alphaproteobacteria; order Rhodobacterales; family Roseobacteraceae; genus Sulfitobacter; species Sulfitobacter sp. BSw21498. The sequence goes on along the minus strand of NZ_CP040753.1, from coordinate 3,002,512 downwards.
TTCACCCTGTCGATGATCGAAACCGCAATCGAGGTCACCCAAGGCCGCGTGCCCGCAGATGTCATTTCACAAATACTCGCGGCGGGCCGTGATATGCTGGCGCATCCGGTCGAATTGCTGCCCGATGTCTGTGAAACCCTAGAGGTGCTGCAAGATACCTATACCCTCGTGCTCGTGACCAAGGGCGACCTGCTGGATCAGGAACGCAAGCTTGCTGAATCCGGACTGCGCGGGATGTTCAGCGCGATAGAAATTGTGTCGGACAAGACCCCGCAAACCTACCAGCGCATCTTTGACAGCCACGGGGACGGTCCGGCCCGCGGCATGATGATCGGCAACTCGATGAAGTCCGACGTGGTGCCGATGATCGATGCGGGCGGCCATGGCGTCTATATCCCTCACGGTATCACCTGGGCGCTGGAGCACGCCCCCGCGCCAAGTGATTCGCCCCGCTTCCATCAGATCGCCCGACTGTCCGAGGTGGCAAAGCTACTGCCCTGAACTTTGCTGGATTCTCGCCGCACCTTCGCTGCGTTGTCGCCCAACTCCCGCCACATTCCTGCCGCAATCGCCTCTATAGCGGCGGAAGATTGAGCATACGCTACATGTGCTGCCCAAAAATCGCCGCTTTTGAGGAGCCTGCCACATTGGACGGGTTTATCGAAATTTCGACCTATGATACGGTGACCTTAATAAAAATGGTCAGTCGAAAAATCGGCGGCTTAGGCAGAGCAAAGGCAGTTGTTATGAGAGTGCGGCGTGTGCAGCCAGCCCGGTTTGGGCTATTCATCCTTGCGGCAATATGGATCTTGATGATCTTGCCACTAAGCGCAATGGCGGCCCCCTATGCCGCTTATGTTATCGACGCCCGTACCGGCGAAGTGCTGCATTCCCAAAACGCCGACACCCGTCTGCACCCGGCCTCCCTCACTAAAATGATGACGCTTTATATCGCATTCGAGGCGATTAAACGTGGTGAGATTTCGCTGGACAGCAAGGTCAAGATCACCAGCCACGCCGCGTCCGAACCGCCCAGCAAACTAGGGCTGAAATCGGGTCAAACCATCTCCCTGCGCTACCTGATCCGCGCGGCTGCGGTCAAATCTGCCAATGACGCCGCCACGGCCATCGGCGAAGCAATCGAAGGCTCCGAGGCAAATTTTGCACGCCGTATGAACCGCACTGCCAAAGCGCTCGGCATGACCAACACCACCTTCAAGAACGCCCACGGCCTGACAGAGTCCGGCCACATGTCTACCGCGCACGACATGACCATCATGGGCCGCCACCTGCTCTATGATCACCCCGAATACTACAACCTGTTTTCGCGCATCACGGCTGATGCCGGCGTGCGCAAGGTCAGCCACACCAACCGCCGCTTTCTCGGCTCCTACAAAGGCGCTGACGGCATCAAAACGGGCTACACCCGTGCCGCGGGCTTCAACCTCACGGCCTCTGCCGAACGGGGCAATGAACGGGTGATCGTGACAGTTTTCGGCGGCACCTCGACCAGTGCGCGTAACGCCAAAGTAACCGAGCTGATGGATCTGGGCTTTCGCCGCGCCCCGACTAGCGCGCCTTTGAACAAACCCTCCAAACCAGCCTATGCCGACATCGAAGACACGCCTGTCGCCTCCAACGGGGGGGCTGGCAAAGTCATCCGTCTTGTGGGCGCGGTCACCAGTTCCAAACGCCCGACCTTGCGTCCGGGTCATCAGGCTCAGGTCGTTGTCGCAACTGCCGAAGCACCGCAAGCGACCTCGCCTATTCTGAATGCCGACATCACCGCCGCGCTGCAAGAGGCGCAGAAAACCGCGCCAGCCGTCGTCGCACAGGCCCCTGCCCCCGAACCCGAAGCAGAAACCCTGCTGGCCGCTGTCTCTGTGCGTCCGACCCTGCGCCCCTCTGCCGCCGCATCGCTGGTCGAAACAGCCGCTGTCAGACAGATCACCCCCAAAGCGCCCCCCGCACCCGAAGTCATCACGCGGGTCTCCACCTCTGGTGGCCGTCACTGGGGCGTCAATGTGGGTCGCTACCCCAGCCGCTATGCCGCAGAGAAAATCCTGCTAAAGACCGCTTTGTCTGAAATTTCGACCCTCGACGGGAGCCTGCGCAAAGTCGTGCGCCGCCCACAGGGGTTCGACGCCAACTTCCTTGGCATGACCCGCGAGACAGCCGATCTGGCCTGCCGCCGCTTGGTCGCACGTAATGTGAACTGCTTTATGATCGGGCCAAGCTCCTAAGCTTGGCCTGCTCAGGTCGTCGCCTGCAACAAGGTGCGCGTATACTCTGACTTTGGGTTGTCATAAAGCGTATCAACGTCGCCGTATTCGACCACATCCCCCCGCTTCATCACCATCACCTTATGCGACATCGCGCGCACGACCTTAAGGTCGTGGCTGATGAACAGATACGCCAGCCCGTATTTGCGCTGTAGATTGCGTAGCAGGTCCACGATCTGCACCTGCACGGTCATGTCCAGCGCCGAGGTCGGCTCGTCCAGCACCAGCAGTTTGGGCCGCAGCACCATCGCCCGCGCAATCGCGATCCGTTGACGCTGACCGCCGGAAAATTCATGCGGATACCGGTCCATCGTGGCAGGGTCCAACCCCACCTCGATCATCACATCATGCACCAGCTCACGCGGGTTTCGGTCCGGGTCGACCTTATGCACGCTCAGCCCTTCGGCGATGATCTGCATACAGGTCATCCGCGGCGACAGGCTGCCAAACGGGTCCTGAAACACGATCTGCATATCCTTGCGCAGCCGGCGCAATTGCCCCGTGGACCAACTGCGCACGTCTTGCCCCATAAAGCGGATGCCCCCTTCGGAGGCGATCAGCCGCATGATGGCCAATGCCAGCGTCGTCTTGCCAGAACCGGATTCGCCGACGATGCCCAAGGTCTCTCCGGCGCGCACAGATAAAGAGGCGTCGTTGACCGCCTTCACGTGATCCACGGTCTTGCGCATGAACCCCTTCTGGATCGGGAACCAGACCTTCAGATGGTCGGTACTGGCAATGACTTCGGCATCTTGTGGCACAGGGTCGGGGCGGCCCGATGGTTCGGCCCCCAGCAGCTTGATCGTATAGGGGTGCTGCGGGTTCTCGAAAATCTCGTTCGTGGGGCCGTGCTCAACGATCTCGCCCTGTTTCATCACGCAGACGCGGTCCGCAATGCGCCGCACGATCCCCAGATCATGGGTGATGAACAACAGGCCCATGCCCTCGCTGTCTTTCAGCTCTTTCAACAGATCAAGGATTTGCGCCTGAATGGTTACATCCAGCGCCGTGGTCGGTTCATCCGCGATCAGCACGTCGGGCTTGTTGGCCAGCGCCATCGCAATCATCACACGTTGCCGTTGCCCACCCGACAGCTGGTGCGGGTACGCCCCCAGCCGGCTTTCGGCGTCAATGATCCCGACCTTGTCCAACAATTCTAGAATCCGCGACCGCGCTGCCGCCCCCGCCACGCCCTGATGCAGCGCCAGTGATTCCGACAGCTGTTTCTCGATCGTGTGCAGCGGGTTCAACGATGTCATCGGCTCTTGGAAGATAAAGCTGATGTCATTGCCGCGCACCTTGCGCAGCAGCTTTTCATTCGCGCCGACCATCTGCTGCCCGTCATACAGCACCGATCCCGAGACCTCCGCGCTGTCGCCCAACAGCGACACCGTGCTCAGGGCTGACACGGATTTACCCGAACCGGACTCCCCCACCAGCGCCACGGTTTCTCCGCGCTGCACGGAAAAGCTCACGCCCTTGACCGCATGGGTCAACGCACCTTCCTGACGGAAGGACACGCGCAGGTCTTCAACTTGCAGCACCGCAGCGGACGGGGTCGAAGGCGTCATGAGAACGTCTTTCTCGGGTCAAAGGCGTCGCGGATTCCTTCGAAAATGAAGATCAGCAGCGACAGCATGGTGGCAAAGGTAAAGAACGCGGTAAACGCCAGCCAGGGCGCTTGCAGGTTCTGTTTGGCTTGCAAGGTCAGCTCGCCCAAAGACGGTGCCGACGACGGCAGGCCGAAGCCCAGAAAATCAAGGATCGCGAGCGTGCTGATCGTGCCGGTAATGATAAACGGCAGCATCGTCAGCATCGCGACCATCGCGTTGGGCAGCATGTGGCGGAACATGATCGTCATATTCCCCACTCCAAGTGCGCGCGCCGCACGCACATATTCAAGGTTACGCGCCCGCAGGAATTCCGCACGTACAACACCCACCAGCGACGTCCAACTGAACAGCACCAGCAAGAACACAAGCAGCCAGAAACTGCGTCCCAGAATGGCAAACATGATGATGATCACATACAGCGACGGGGTCGACGTCCATATCTCGATCACGCGCTGGAAAATCAGATCGGTCCAGCCGCCAAAGAACCCCTGCACCGCCCCCGCGATGATCCCGATCAGCGATGCCGCACCGGTCACGATCAAGGTAAAGATAATCGACAGACGGAACCCGTGGATCACCCGCGCCAGCACGTCACGCTTGGTGCCATCGGTGCCCAGCAGGTTCTGCCCGTTGGGCGGCAGCGGGGCCGCACCGGGCCGGTCCACGGCGGTGTTAAAGCTATACGGAATGGGCGGCCAGATCGACCAGCCCGCCGCAATCGCCTCGCCCGCGACGTCGCCATCCTGCGCGTCTTCTATGATCCCCTCGGGATCGTCCAGACAGTCGATCAGCCCGCCAGACGCAATCAGACACTGCACCTCGGGGTCGCGGTAGACCGCTTCGGTCAGGAAATCACCGCCGAATTCCGTCTCGGGATAGAACTTGAAAATCGGCATGTAATAGTCGCCGCGGTAGTTCACGAGGATCGGCTTGTCGTTGGCCACAAATTCAGCGAACAGCGAAATCCCGAACAGGATCGCGAAAATCCAAAGGCTCCAATACGCCCGACGGTTGCGGGTAAAGTTACGCCAGCGGCGTTGGTTCAGCGGGGATAGCGCCATAGGGTTCAGCCCTCGCGTTTTTCAAAGTCGATGCGCGGATCAACTACCACATACATCAGGTCAGACAGGATACCGACCACCAAGCCGATGAGGCCAAAGATGAACAGTGTCCCGAACACGATGGGGTAATCCCGTGCGACCGCCGCTTCGAAGCCCAGACGGCCCAAGCCATCAAGGCTAAAGATCGTCTCGATGATCAGCGATCCGCCAAAGAACACGCCGATAAACACTGCCGGAAAGCCCGCGATCACGATCAGCATCGCGTTGCGGAACACATGGCCGTACAGCACTTTGCGTTCTGACAGCCCTTTGGCCCGTGCCGTGACGACATATTGCTTTTTGATCTCGTCGAGAAAGCTGTTCTTGGTCAGCAACGTCAGCGTCGCAAAGGCCGAGATGGTCGAGGCCAGCACCGGCAGCGTGATGTGCCAGAAATAATCAGCGACCTTGCCCAGGGGGCTCAGCTGGTCAAAGTTATCCGAGGTCAGCCCCCGCAGCGGGAATATCTGCCAATAGGACCCACCGGCAAACAGCACCAGCAACAGGATCGCGAACAGAAAACCGGGAATCGCATAGGCCGCGATAATCGCGCCGGATGTCCAGGTATCAAACGCCGTGCCATCCTTGACCGCCTTGCGGATGCCCAAAGGGATCGACACGAGATAGGCGATCAACGTGGACCAAAGCCCGAGCGTGATCGACACCGGCAGCTTTTCCTTGATCAACTCGATCACACTGATCGACCGGAAATAGCTATCACCGAAATCGAACCGCATGTAATTCCACAGCATGTTCACGAACCGCTCTACCGGCGGTTTGTCAAAACCGAACTCTTTCTCAAGCTCTGCGATAAACTCAGGCGGCAGGCCGCGTGCGCCAACGTAATTCTCGTTGCCGCCCGTATCGACCGCATTGCCCGCATCCGATCCCCCGCCCGAGAACCCTTCGAACACGTCACCGCCGCCCTGAATACGCGCGATCGCCTGTTCAACCGGACCACCGGGCACGAACTGCACCAGTGCAAAGTTGATCAACATGATCCCCAGCAAAGTCGGAATGATCAGCAACAGCCGTCGAAGAATATATGCGCCCATGACCGGCGTTTACCTCAGTGCGCCCGCAGCGCGCAAGGCGTCTGCTTTGTCCGCGTCGTACCACCAGAAATCGAGATAGCCCAAAGCATAGGGCGGCTGCGTTTCGGGGTGGTCGTACTGGTCATAATAGGCCGTCCAGAAGCTGTCGTTATACCAGGTCGGGATCATGAAAAACTCATACCGCAGCGCCCGATCCAGCGCCATCAGGCTGGCGTCCTCTTCCTCTTTGGTGTCGGCGGCAAGCGACGCGGTCACGATCGCATCGACCAGCGGACTGGCAAGCCCCGCAGGGTTGAACAGCGAATAGGCAGCTGCCTCTGACCCATAGCGCTGTTCCAGCCCGGTGCCCGTGCCCAGAAACGCGGCATAGCTGTCATACACCATGTCATAATCGCGGTCGCGTTCGCGTGCTGTGTATTGGGAGCTGTCGACTTTCTCCAGCACGGCATTGATGCCCATGTTCTGCAAATTCGACATAAAGTTTTCGACGACCGCCGACAGCGTGGCCGATCCGGACGAGTTCAACAAAAACCGCAGCTGCAGCGGTTTGCCCTGCGCATTATAGCGTTTGCCGTCGTCGCCCACGGCCCAACCGGCCTCGTCCAGCAGTTTCATCGCGCGGCGCAGGTTGCGACGGTCCAACAGGCGGCTCGCCTCAGAGGTATGCGGCACTACGGCGTCTTGCGTCAGCAGCGCCTCTGGCACGACATCGCCAAGGCTTTCCAGCAGCGCCAGCTCGGCCCCTTGGGGCGTGCCCGTGGCCATCAGCGGGGTATCTTGGGTAAACGATGCACGCGGTTTGAACAGTCCGTATTGCAGCGATTCATTGGTCCATTCAAAGTTGAACCCCAACGCCACGGCCTCGCGCACGCGCTTGTCTTGCAACACCTCGCGGCCAAGGTTGAACACAATGCCCGAGGGCGTGGGCGGTGACCCGTCGGGAATATCCTCTTTCACGACCTGCCCTGCGGTCACTTTGGGAAAGTCATAGGATGATGCCCATTGTTTCGAGCTGCCCTCGGTGCGGAAGGTATATTCACCCGCCTTGAACGCCTCGAACGCCGAATTCTCGTCGCCGAAGTATTCCACGCGGATGCTGTCAAAGTTGTTGCGGCCCACGTTGAACGGCAAATCCTTGCCCCAGTAATCGGGGTTGCGCTTGTAAACGATCCGACGGTTCACATCGATGCTGTCGATCATATACGGGCCAGACCCGGGCGAGGTTTCAAGCCGCGATTCGTCCAGCCGAGCGCCGGTTTCCTCGTACCATTTTTTGGACCAAGCAGGCACACCGCCGACCTGTTCGATCAGGCTGCGGCGCGACACGCCGGGGCTAAAATAGAACTTGATGGTGTAATCGTCGATCACCTCGACCTCGGGGATCAACTTGCGCACCGCATCGGCATAGGACTTCAGCCCCTGATCAAGTAGCAGGTTGTGGCTGAACGCGATATCATGGGCCGTCACAGGATCACCGGTCGAGAATGTGGCATCCTGGCGCATGTGAAAGATCACCCAGTCCTTGCTCTCGGGGTATTCAAGGCTCTCGCACAGCAGGCAATAGGCTTCGCCGTAGACATCGGCGGGCACGGTCTCTCCGCCAACGCCCTCGCCCAACAGGCTTTCGTACATCACCGTGCTCAGCGCGCCGCCGCGGCCCTTGCGTGAATAGGGGTTCATCGAATCAAACGTCCCAAGCGTCGAGATTGAAATCTCGCCCCCCTTGGGTGCGTCGGGATTCACATAGTCGAAATGGGTGTAATCGGCGGGGTATTTCAGATCGCCGTAAAAGGAATACCCGTGCGAGGTGATGATATCGCCGCTGCCTTGTGCGGTATCATCCTGCCCCCAAGCCGCCCCGCCCAGCATCGCCACCCCAAAGACAAGTAAAGCCGCGCCAGCGACGCGCAGCAGGGGGGTTTGCGATTTTGTGTCAGCACGGGCATGGGTCCGGGGCATCGGGCGTATCCTTTATAACAACGGGCGTAAGGCGGTGGTCTTCGCGGCAGGTGACTGCCGGATACACGCTAACGGCCCGACCGCCCAAGTTACAAGTTGCGAATATGTTACCTGACTGAAAACAGGGCACTTCACAGCAAAAGGCCGCCCACGAGGGGGCGGCCTTGCATTCGGAATATGGGGTGGATCAGTTGTCCAGGCTGTCGAGATAGGCGATGACATCTGCCCGGTCTTCGATCTTGGGCAGACCTGCAAAACCCATGGTGGTGCCCGGTGCAAAACCCGCAGGCTTGGTCAGGAACGCGTTCAGGTTTTCAGGTGTCCATGTGTCCGCGGCTTTCTCAAGCGCGCCGGAATAGGATGCATAACCATCAGCCCCATCAACCGGACGTCCGACGACACCATAAAGATAGGGGCCAACCGCGTTCGCACCGTCTTCGGCCTTGTGGCAAGCGGAGCATTTGCGGAAAACCTTTTCGCCGTTGGACGGGTCAGCCGCGGCGAGGATTTCAGCGAAATCCACTGTTTCTTCGGCGGCACCACCAGCAGAAGCATCAGCCACTTCAATGACATAGCCCTGTTCGCCATGCGCGTTCGCATGATAAAGCTCTTCGCCCGCGAATTTGCCAAGCAGAAGGACAAGCCAAGCGCCAAACAGGCCGGCAGCGATTTTGGTAACGGTCATTGTATCGAACATGCGTGAAGGTCCATCGTTGGTATTCGGGCATCGTATTGCAGGCGTATCTATTGCTTTCCCTTCGTCGGGGCAAGGTGTAGTTACCGCGACCAAACGCCATAGTTGGCAACGACCTGAAGAAGGATGCCCCTGATGACCCATAAAAGCGCGCCGCGCATCGCTTTTCAAGGCGCTTTGGGGGCCTATAGCCACGAAGCCTGCCTGCAGGCCCGCCCCGACATGGTCCCCGTGCCTTGCATGACCTTCGAAGGCGTCATCCGCGCCGTCCGCGAAGGCCGTGCCGATCTGGCAATGCTGCCGGTCGAGAACTCTACCTACGGGCGCGTCGCGGACATTCACCGGCTTTTGCCACAAAGCGGGCTGCGCATCATCGGCGAGGCATTTGTGCGGGTACGCATCAGCCTGATGGCCCATGACGGCGTCAAGCTCGAAGACATCAAACACGTGCGCGCGCATATGGTGTTGATCCCGCAGGCGCGCAGCTGGCTGGATGCCCATGGCATCACCTCAGAGGCCGCAGCCGACAGCGCGGGTGCGGCGGCTGATCTTGCCGTGTCGGATGAACGTGACGTGGGCGTTCTGGCAAGCGAGGTCGCGGCGGATATTCACGGGCTCAAGGTGCTGGCCCGCGACATCGAAGACCTGGACCACAACACCACGCGCTTTTTGCTGATGTCGCCCGAGCTGGACCAGACACGCCGCGCGGACAATATGCTGACCACCTTTGTGTTTCAGGTGCGCAACATCCCCGCAGCGCTGTACAAGGCCTTGGGCGGATTTGCGACGAATGGCGTCAACATGACCAAGCTGGAAAGCTATATGGCGGGCGGGTCGTTCACGGCGACGCAGTTTTACGCTGACATCGAAGGCCACCCCCAAGACCCCGCCGTCGCCCGCGCGATGGAAGAGCTGGAACACTTCACCAATGTGATCGAAATTCTAGGCGTCTACCCCGCGCACCCCGACCGTCACGGCAGATAATCATCCGCCGCCACAGCCCCCTAGCGGGGTTTGTGGTAGCGTTCTTCCATGTCCTTGGCATAGTCGCCAACACGTTTCTTGAACTTCTTGGTCAGCGCGTTTTTGGCCAGCTTCAACGATTGCACCAAAAGACGCGCCGACAGGTTTTGCGGCTTGAGGTCAAGCGCGACCATGATGCGGGTGCGGCTGCGCGACAGGGCGACCAGATCAAAGCTCATGTCGCCGGTCAGCCCCTGCGACCGGGTTTCCAGCTTCATCTCTGTCGGGCGTTCGAAACGGTCCATCTCGACTTGAAGCGCGCGGCGCTTGCCGCGCATGTCAAAGGCAGCTTCCCACAGCATCCCCGCCCCCGGTTCTGCCAACTGATCCACGCGCTGGACCTCGGCACCGCGGCGCATGGCGGCACGTTCGAACTGGTCAAATTCGCACAGCATGTCGAATACCGCATCAATCGGCGCGTCGATGTCTTCTTTGGTTGAAAATTTCATGTTCTGCCTTGTCCGTAGTCTTAACCGAAGGTTGCTTTAGTCCAGCGTATCCGCAAGCCAGTTTTGTAACAGGAAATGGGCAATCGCCCCTTTGCGGGCCGGTTTGATTGTGGGGTGCTGTCCGGCGAAGACATCCATCATCTCTTCTTTGGTGACCCACATTGCCGCTTCGATTTCCTTGGGGTCGATTGTGATCTCGCTGCTGGTCGCCTCTCCGGCGCAGCCGAACATAAGCGATGCGGGAAACGGCCAAGGTTGGCTGGCAAGGTAGCTGACAGCGCCGACCTGAACGCCGGCCTCTTCAAAGACCTCGCGGCGCACCGCGGCCTCGAGCGTTTCACCCGGTTCGACGAACCCCGCCAGAAGGGAGAACATACCCTCGGGCCACCCCGGCGACCGGCCCATCAGGACAGAGTTGCCATGGGTAATCAGCATGATCACAACCGGATCGGTGCGCGGGAAATGCGAGGCGCGGCAAGCGGGGCAATTGCGTTGCCAACCCGCGTCGTTCACCACCGTTTCAAACCCGCAGCGGGCGCAATAGCCGTGGCTTTCATGCCACGCCAAAATCGCCTTGCCCGTCGCGGCCAGTTCGGCGTCGCGCGGGGTGAGCCATGTCATCACCTGGCGCATTTCGACAAACACATATTCGGGCGGCAGCATCGGGTGGCGCTGTTCGCTTTGATCCACAAAAGACCCCAGCTGGCGCGGATCGAATATCTCGTCCGGCATCCACGGTGACAGGTCATAGGCAAAGCGCGCAGCACCGTCTTCGCGCCCCAGCAAGATCGGGGCGGAACCGGCATCGGCCAGTGCGGGATGATCCAGCGGCAACCGCACAAGAGACGCAGGGCGCGCGGGATCAACCAACACCTTGCCCCGCCAGAACAGGATAGCCCGGGCGGCATCATCTGCGCGCAATGCTGCCACGGCCTCTTTGTCGGCGCGGACCTCTCCGGCACGATCCAGTGCGGACCCTCCGAAAGTCACCGTCTCGGCATGCTTCATTCGTATCCTCCCGATTGCGTGGTATATGCCTATTGGCCAAATCCCGCGATGCCAAGGCTGCATGACCCCGCGCCCAATAAAAACGCATCGGATAAAAACGGCTCTGGGTCCGTCTTGCACTCTCTTTGGCCCTATACTATATGGGCGGTGAGAGGTTGGTGCGGGCAGGTGCCTCGCCAACTCGGTCAGATCCGGAAGGAAGCAGCCGTAACGAGACCCACTTGGGTCGTTATCAGCCTCTCACCCCAGCGTATTTTGCACAGCAAAATGCGCGCCGCCCCGCAGTGTCATCCAAAGGATGGCACGAGAGGGGTAGCCCGGTTCACCAACAAATTACCACACGCCACGCCCTGCCCCGGTGCATTTGCGCATCGGCATTTCGGCACGCTTGCAACCAACAGATCAGGTTACCCATGGGTAACCTAACCTGCTGTTTATATTGATTATTTTTTCGTTAGACCTGCGAACGCTCTTACAGCTGCTCTGCGGCAAAGGTATCGCATTGCCCGACCTGACCGCTGTCAAACCCGCGCTGGAACCAGCTTGAGCGTTGTTCGGACGTGCCATGGGTAAAGGTATGCGGTTGCGGGACGCGACCGGCCTGCCGTTGCAAATGGTCATCGCCGATCTTGCGGGCGGCGTTCAATGCCTCGTTCAGGTCGCCGCGCTCCATCAGACCCTGGACGTTTTTGGCCCATATGCCGGACAGACAATCGGCCATCAGTTCAAGCCGGACCGTCAGGGCATTCGCCTCTGCGGTGGAGGACTGGCGGCGCAATGCGTCGACCTGAGGCAGGATACCCAGTTCGTTTTGCACATGGTGGGCGACCTCGTGCGCAATGACATACGCGGCGGCGAAATCCCCGCCTGCCCCCATGCGCTGTGCCAGAAGGTCAAAGAATTGCGTGTCGATATAGGCCTTTTCATCGGCAGGACAGTAAAACGGGCCCGTCGCACCAGATGCGCCGCCACACGCACTTTGCGTCACGTTTGAAAAGACGACAAGCTTGGGCGGGACATATTCACGGCCCAACTGCTGTGGGAAAATCTCGCCCCAGACGTCTTCTGTGGTTGCCAGAACCTGTGCAGTAAATTGCGTGGCTTCGCCGTCACTTTCAGACACGGGTGCGCCCTGCTGGGTTTGCGGCGTGCCGCCACCACCGAGCAAGGGTGATACGTCTATTCCGGTAAAATACCCGATTGCCAGCACAGCCAGAACGCCGACGATCCCCAGACCGCCCGCACGACCGGCGCCCCCACCGCCCCCGCCGCGGCGCACCTCTACGTTTTTGCTTCGTCTGATGCCACGCAACCGCATAATTCTGTCCCCGCTATGTCAAATATTATTGTCAGCGTAACGCGCGAGGCGCACAATAGTTCAATGAATAAAAGCAATGAACTGGCCGAGAACCGAACCGATTGGGCCGAAGACCGCACGATCCTGGCGAATGAACGCACCTTTGCGGGATGGATGCGCACCGGCATGGCGTCGCTTGCGGTGGCGATCGGGCTCAAGGCGGTGTTTGGGGATTTCGACCCGACATGGGCCGCGAAAGCTGTGGCCTCGATCTTTGTCGTGGCGGCGGTCTACATTTTCTGGGCGGCCCATGATGCGGCGACCAAAACGCTGGACCGGCTGAACGACCACCATGCCAACGCCCAACCCAATGCGCGGATGAAGACACTTGCGGTGATTTTCAGCTTTGCCTCGGTTGCGGTTGGCGGCATCCTTTGGATGCTCTAGGTTCAGGGCCTTAATCGAATCTTGCAGGATCGTCATGACAGCACCCTCTGCCTATCGCGTATTGGCCCGCAAATACCGGCCTGAAACCTTTACCGATCTGGTCGGTCAGGACGCGATGGTACGCACGCTGAAAAACGCGTTCGAGGCGGACCGTATCGCGCAGGCATTCATCATGACCGGCATCCGCGGGACCGGTAAAACCACCACGGCGCGAATCATCGCCAAGGGGATGAACTGCATCGGGCCGGACGGCAACGGCGGGCCAACGACGGACCCCTGCGGCGTGTGCGAACACTGCGTCGCCATCATGGAGGGCCGCCACGTCGACGTGATGGAGATGGATGCCGCATCGAACACCGGCGTCGGCAACATCCGCGAGATCATTGATAGCGTGCACTACCGCGCGGCCTCGGCCCGGTACAAAGTCTATATCATCGATGAGGTGCACATGCTGTCGACAGGGGCGTTCAACGCGCTGCTGAAAACGCTGGAAGAACCGCCCGAGCACGTCAAATTCATTTTTGCGACGACCGAAATCCGCAAGGTGCCCGTGACCGTTCTGTCGCGTTGTCAACGGTTCGACCTGCGCCGGATTGAACCCGAGGTGATGATCGCGCTGATGCGCAAGATCGCCACGGCAGAGAATGCACAGATTGCCGATGACGCGCTGGCGTTGATCACCCGTGCCGCCGAAGGGTCGGCGCGCGATGCGACGTCGCTGCTGGATCAGGCGATCAGCCATGGCGCGGGCGAAACAACGGCCGTGCAGGTGCGCGCGATGTTGGGGCTGGCGGACCGCGGGCGGGTGCTGGACCTGTTCGATATGATCCTGCGCGGCGATGCGGCAGGCGCGCTGAACGAGCTGGGCAACCAGTATTCGGATGGGGCCGACCCGATGGCCGTGCTGCGCGATCTGGCCGAGATCACCCACTGGGTATCCGTGGTCAAGATCACCCCCGATGCCGCCGAAGACCCCACCGTTTCCCCCGAAGAGCGCACCCGAGGCGTGACCATGGCCGAAACCTTGCCAATGCGCGTCCTGACCCGTCTGTGGCAGATGCTGCTGAAGGCACTGGACGAAGTCGCCAGCGCCCCGAATGCAATGATGGCCGCCGAAATGGCAGTGATCCGCTTGACCCATGTCGCCGATCTGCCCAGCCCGGAAGAACTGGCGCGCAAGCTGGCCAACGCCACGCCTCCCCCTGCCCCGCCACAAGGTCCGGGCGGGGGTGCCGCGGTGCCCTCGGGTAGTGGATCGACCGGCGCAATGGGCAGCCAGCAGATGTCGGGCGGGCCCTCTGGTGGGGCGACGATGGCAGCACTTGCACCGGCCGTGTCCTCAGCGCTAGCCCAATATCCGACCTTTGAACATGTGGTCGAACTGATCCGCAGCAACCGTGACGTCAAGCTGCTGGTAGAGGTCGAGACCTCGGTCCGCCTTGCGGCCTACCAACCGGGCCGGATCGAATTCACCCCAACAGATACCGCCCCCCGCGATCTGGCGCAGCGCCTTGGCACGCGGTTGCAACTGTGGACCGGCAACCGCTGGGCTGTGACCATCGTGGGCGACAGCAGCGCCAAAACCATTGCCGAAATCCGCGACGCCAAGGAAAACGCGCTGAAATCGCAGGCCGAGAACCATCCGCTGATGCAGGCCGTCATGGCGAGCTTTCCGGGGGCCAAGATCCTGTCGATCCGCACGCCGGAAGAAATCGCCGCCGCCGCTGTGTCCGAAGCGCTGCCCGAGGTCGAAGACGAATGGGACCCCTTCGAGGACGACTGAGCCTGCCGGTCTCTTCGCCGCCTCTCTGGCCCCTGCCCCCCTTGTCGGAACGCGGCAAAGACCGCATATACATAAGCAAATAAAGCTACAGGAGACGACCACATGCTTAAAGGTTTGGGTGCCATGGGTGACATGGCCAAAATGATGAAGACCGCGCAGCAGATGCAGGGCAAGATGGCCCAACTGCAAGAAGACATGCACAATATCATCGTCGAAGGTGAATCCGGCGCCGGTCTGGTCAAGGCGACCTGCACTGCCAAGGGCGAGCTGAAGTCGCTGGATATTGACCCGTCGATCTTTAACGGCGACGAAAAAGAAGTCGTCGAAGACCTGATCCTCGCCGCCATCAAGGACGCGCAAAGCAAAGCCACCGATCGCGCCCAGTCCGAGATGAGCAAGCTGACCGAAGGCATGGGTCTGCCCGCGGATATGAAGCTGCCGTTCTGATCCTTCCCAATGGGGTTAAATCCTCGCCGAAGGCATTAAAACTCTTTCACACCAACGCCATGGGGGTCCACGGATGAGCAGCACACGCGACATTGATGCGCTCATCGACCTGATGGCGCGCCTGCCCGGATTGGGGCCACGCTCGGCCCGCCGGGCGGTGCTGCATCTGATCCGCAAGCGCGCGCTGTTGCTGACCCCCTTGGCCGACATGATGCAGACCGTGGCGGCGACGGCGCGTGAATGTGTCAACTGCGGCAATGTCGGCACCACGGACGTCTGCGATATCTGCACTTCGGAAAAACGCGCCAATGGCGAGATTTGCGTGGTCGAAGATGTCGCCGATCTATGGGCGATGGAACGGTCCGGCGTGTTCAAGGGGCGGTATCACGTATTGGGCGGCACGCTGTCGGCACTGGATGCTATTGGCCCGCAGGAATTGCGCATACCACGTCTGATCGACCGTGTGCGTGAAGATGCCGTATCCGAGGTTATTCTGGCGCTCAACGCCACCATCGACGGGCAAACCACGGCGCATTACATCGCCGACCAGCTGGAAGGTCAGGTGCGGTTGACGTCGCTGGCCCAAGGGGTCCCCATCGGCGGCGAGCTTGATTACCTCGACGACGGGACGATCACGGCGGCGATGCGGGCGCGCAAGCCGCTCTAGGCCGTTGACCCCGCCCTAATCTTTTTGCCCTGCCAAGCGCTGTCGCATCTGCGCAAGTTCGATTAGGGCTGCGTCGCGCTCTGACTCGAGCTGGGTGATGCTTCGGCCTGCGGCTTCGGTATTTACACCCTCCACCAGACGCGCGCGGGTGTCGGCGTCCAGCGTGGGCGAACCTAAACTGTCCCAGCGTTTTTGCTGGCTTGGCCCCAGGTGTTCCAGATAGCCCGCCATGCCGCCCGCGCCGCCGCCTAGATGATAGGCCATATGCGCCCCCAAGACCGACCAGCGCAGCCCCGGCCCGTTGACCAGCGCCATGTCCACCGCGTCGACATCCGCGATGCCTTCGGCAACGATATGCACCGCCTCGCGCCATAGGGCCGACGACAGACGGTTGGCGATATGCCCTACCGCGTCTTTTTTCAATCGCACGGGGGCGGAGCCGAGGCCGCGGTAGAATGCTTCGGCCCAGTCGACCACTTTCGGGTCAGGGCCATAGAGTTCGACCAACGGCACCAGATGCGGCGGGTTGAACGGATGCGCGGTGATCAGCCGGTCGGGGGAGTGCATCCCCGGTACAAGGTCCGACCACGGGTGCGCCGAGGTGCTGGAGGCGATGATCACATCGCGCGGCACCGCCGCTTCGATCTGGGCATAAAGCCGGTGTTTCAGCGGTATGTTTTCGGGCGCGTTTTCCTGAATCAGTACCGCGCCTCGAAGAGCGTCCTCTAATCTGTCGTGGACGGTCAGGCCGCCCTGCTGTGCGGCACCCGCCTTGATCTGTTGCAGCTGCGTCAAAGGCCCCGCCACGCGGGCGGCAAACCCGTCGCGGGCGCCCGTGTCGGGATCCCATGCGCGCACGGTGTGGCCGGCATGATGGAACAAGGCCGCCCAGCTTGCCCCGATCAGCCCGCAGCCCACGATGGCGACACAGCAAGGGGCCACGGCCGAAACGTCCCTAGTCAAGCGACAACACCGTTTCTGCGCCGTTTTCCAGCACGTAGACGCACCCCTGACCGTTCGACAGCTGCCCCAGTTCGTCGCGGCTAAGGCCACAAAGCGCACCGCGCAAAAGCTGCCCGCTAAGCCCGTGGGCGACGATCACGGTGGGTTCGGTCAGCGTGTCGACAAAGGCATTCACCCGCGCCTGAAACACGTCAAAGCCTTCGCCATCGGGGGCGGCGCAATAGAATTCCATATGCGGACTTTGCGGCGTGATGCCCTCGGGGAGGGTCTTGAAGATATCGGCGCGCAGGTGTCCCTCCCAGCTGCCGGCGAAAATCTCTTTCAGGCGATCGTCGGTCTGGTAATCCCGCCCGCCCAGCGCGATGTCAGCAGTTTGTCGTGTCCGTTTCAGCGGCGACACGATGCAGGGCGGGTTCTGCGCAAGGATCGGGGCCATCAGTTCAGCTTGTTGCTGGGCGTGGATCTTGCCCCGTTCAGACAGCACGGATTCGGTTTGGCCCTGCACCCTTCCCTCTGCGTTCCATTCGGTTTCACCGTGCCGCAGGAACCAGACTTTGGGATAGGATTTCATGATGACGGGCCTTTTATCGTGTTGAGCTTTCTAGCACTTTGGCTCAAGCGCCCGCAGAACGCCACCCACACAAAAATCAAGCAACAGATTACGATACGCCATGGGACTGTCGGGCACTTCGCTTTGCGCCAACCCCGCAATGCGGATGCCGCTCGCGACGATAGAAACCATCGAGGCCACGGTCAGCGACAGCAGCGCGGCAAGCTGTTCGCGGCCCGCATCGGGACGCAGACGCTCCATCTCGTCGAGGTAGACAGAAGCGACACGGTCATAAAGCGGGCCGGCTTCGAGATAGTAGCGTTCGTCGGACACTATCCGCGCCACCAATTGCGCATAGGCGCGCCATTGTGGATCCCCGCGCGAGGCGATTTCGAGGTAGGGCGTTACATAGGCGTCGATCAGGGTTTCCAGCGTCAGCCTTTCGGTCGCTTTCAAAGCGGACAGCCTGGAGATACGCAGCGCATTCAAGGTTTCGACCCGGCGTTTCAAAACGGTCAGGAACAGTTCTTGTTTCGTGCCCCCGTGAAAGCCGACAACGCCAAGCGTCACGTCGGCCTCTCGGGCAATCTGGCGAATGCTGATCGCATCAAAGCCCCGTTCGGCAAAGCAACGTTCGGCGGCATCAAGCACCCGCTCGCGGGTAATCTCGCCTCGGGCGACGCGCCCGTCTTTGCTTGTCCCGTCTTCCCTTCGGTCAGTCATGACAGCACGGCCCCTTCAGTCAGGTCATATGGTCTATTGATCTGCATCCTGCGCAGTCTGGCAGTATCGGAATATGCCCTGCGTCTCTTATTATTGCGTCGCATCGTGTTTTTTTACAAACGCTATCAATATCCCCGCTTTTCAGGTCGTTAAGAGCGAATTTGGCAGCGCTTAGCGATATCTGAATGTGTTTGCGACCCGAAATTGTAAAGAATCGCCTAATACCACAAGGAGCCAGCACCCGATGGTTGAACCTGTGAACAGAGCGACACGGCATACGCTAAACCGCCGAACCTGTACGTGTGTTACCGAAAACACTTTCAACTTGATTAACAGCATAGGGCCGACAAGTGATTCGTTTTCCATATATGCGTCCCGCGCTATGGGATGGCACGATCGTTGCCCTGCGCGCTTCGCCGCCACGCGGTGCACTTTCACGGCCCCGGCAGCGCAGTGGAGGTGGATATTTCAAACTAAGTGTACTATCGCATACCAAACTTTAGGAAAGGCTGGATACCATGGCTGACACGCAGACACCCGACATCATTTACACACAGGTCGATGAGGCCCCCGAACTGGCGAGCTATTCGCTGCTGCCGATCATCCGCAGCTTTGCCGATGCGGCGGGCGTTTCTGTGGGCACCCGCGATATTTCCCTGTCAGGGCGTATTCTCGCGGCCTTCCCAGACGCGCTGACCGAGGCGCAACAGCAATCCGATGATCTGGCGATCCTTGGCGATCTGGTGAAAACGCCGGATGCCAACGTCATCAAGCTGCCGAACATTTCGGCGTCGGCGCCGCAGCTGGTTGCCGCGGTCAAGGAACTGCAGGGTCAGGGTTACGCTCTGCCCGACTATCCCGAAGCCCCCAGCACGGATGCCGAAAAGAAAGCCCGTGCGGCCTATGACGCGATCAAGGGCTCGGCTGTGAACCCTGTTCTGCGCGAGGGTAACTCTGACCGTCGGGCAGCCAATGCGGTCAAGAAATACGCCATGGCGAACCCCCATTCGATGGGCACATGGTCCAAGGACAGCAAGACAAAAGTGTCCTCCATGTCGGGCGGTGATTTCTTTTCGAACGAGAAATCCCTGACGCTGACCGACGCGCAAGCCGGTGCCGCGAAAATCGTGCACGTCGGCGCTGACGGCTCCGAGACCGTGTTGAAGGACGGCGTGAGCTTTCCTACCGGCACTGTCGTCGACACCACGTATATGTCGGCCAAAGCGCTGGACAAGTTTCTGGCCGAGCAGATCGAAGAGACCCAGAAAGAAGGCACATTGTTTTCGTTGCACATGAAGGCAACGATGATGAAAGTGTCTGACCCGATCATCTTTGGCCACGCCGTGCGTGAATACCTGAAGCCCGTGTTCGACAAATACGATGACGCGCTGAAGGCGGCGGGTGTGAACCCGAACGCAGGCATCGGCGACATGATGGTCCGCATCAAGGATAACGCCGAGATCACCCAAGCCGTCAAAGACGCGATGGATGCACGCCCGCCGATGTATATGGTGAACTCCGACAAAGGGATCACCAACCTGCACGTCCCATCCGACGTAATCATCGACGCGTCCATGCCCGCGCTGATCCGCGCCGGCGGCAAAGGCTGGGGCCCCGATAACAAGGAACACGACACCAACTGCGTGATTCCTGACAATTCATACGCCCCCGTCTATGAAGAAAGCATTAATTACTTCAAAGAAACCGGCGCACTGGACCCGACCACTTCGGGCACTGTGCAAAACATCGGTTTGATGGCGCAAAAAGCCGAGGAATACGGGTCGCACCCCACCACCTTTGAGATTCCGGCTGATGGAACTGTTAAAATGATCGCCGCTAATGGCGACGTGATTTCAGAGCATGCCGTCGAGGCGAATGATATCTGGCGCGCGGCGTCGGCCCGCAAGGCCCCTATCGAAGACTGGGTACAGCTGGCCATTGATCGTCAAAAAGCCGAAGGCTGCGAGGCGATCTTCTGGCTGGACGAGGACCGCGCCCATGACGCAGAGCTGATCGCCTATGTGACGCCGATCCTTGAAGCCAAGGGCGTTGCGGACAAGTTCCAGATCATGTCCCCCGCCAAGGCGACACGCCAGACGCTTGAGACGATCCGCAAGGGTGAGAATTCGATCGCGATCACCGGCAACGTACTGCGCGACTATCTGACCGACCTGTTTCCGATCCTGGAACTGGGCACCTCGGCCAAAATGTTGTCGATCGTGAAGCTGATGCAGGGCGGTGGCTTGTTTGAGACCGGTGCTGGTGGTTCGGCCCCGAAACACGTGCAGCAGCTGGTTGAAGAAAACCACCTGCGGTGGGATAGCTTGGGCGAATTCTGTGCGTTGGGGGAAAGCCTCAAGTTCCTCGCGGACCAGAAGGACAACGTCAAAGCGGGCATATTGGGCAAAGCGGTAGACGCCGCAACCCAAGGCATTCTGGACAACAATAAATCGCCATCGCGCAAAGTAGGTGAGCCGGACAACCGCGCCAGCCACTATTACTTTGCTCTGTACTGGGCACAGGCGCTGGCAAGCCAGACCGACGACGCCGCATTGGCCGAACATTTTGCCCCCATCGCGGAAAAGCTGGCCGCGAATGAGGATAAGATCATGACCGAATTGGCAGAGGTTCAGGGCAAAGCGGTCGATCTGGGCGGGTACTTCCATTCCGACCCCGCCAAGACCGAAGCGGTTATGCGCCCCTCGGCCACGTTGAACGCCATCATCGGCTAAGGGTCACCTTGTTCGAGGCCTCTGCGCCCCGTCCTTTTACCAAAGGGCGGGGCGTTTTCGTATCCGACCGCTTTCGATCGGTGCAGATCGTTTGACGGGCAGCCGGCTGCGCCCTCGGCAAATAACCGTCCCGCGCCCAAGCTGTCAGTTGATCCCTGCGGGCAATCCTTCTATCGAAGAAAGCAATATTTAAACGCCGATAGATCAGGATATTTTCATGACCAAGCCGTTGAACAAAGTTACGCCGAACACATGGGAATTTCTGCGCGATCCGATGATCGTCCCCACCGGTTTTCGCGAATATGACGCGCGCTGGCAGTACCCCGAGGCGATCAACCTGCCCGGGATCACAGCGCTTGGCCTTGGTCTGGGCACCCAGATGCAACAGCGCGGGATCGAACCGGTCATCGCGGTGGGCAATGATTACCGCGACTATTCCCTGTCGATCAAGAATGCGCTGATGTTAGGCCTGATGCAGGCAGGTATTCACGTCAAGGATATCGGCCCCTGCCTATCGCCCATGGCCTATTTCGCGCAATTCCATCTGGATGCGCCCGCGGTGGCGATGGTCACGGCCTCGCATAACCCCAATGGCTGGACGGGCGTTAAGATGGGCTTTGAACGCCCGTTGACCCACGGCCCCGACGAAATGGCAGAGCTGCGCGATATTGTGCTGGAAGGGCGTGGCGAACAGCGCGCGGGCGGTAAATATGAATTCGTCGACGGCGTGCGCGAAGCCTATCTGGATGATCTGGTCGGCGATTTCAAAATGACCCGCAAGCTCAAGGTCGTCTGCGCCACCGGTAACGGGACGGCCGCCGCATTTGCGCCCGAACTGTTCCGCCGTCTGGGGGTAGAGGTCGTCGATAGCCACAACACGCTGGATTACACCTTCCCGCATTACAACCCGAACCCTGAAGCGATGGAAATGTTGCATGACATGTCCGACAGCGTGAAAGCCTCGGGTGCGGATTTCGCGCTTGGGTTTGACGGCGACGGTGACCGCTGTGGTGTCGTCGATGATGAGGGCGAAGAGATTTTCGCCGACAAGATGGGCGTCATCATGGCGCGCGACCTATCCGCGATCTATCCCAACAGCACCTTTGTCGCCGATGTAAAATCAACCGGGCTTTATGCATCTGACCCCGTGTTGAAGGCCAATGGGGCGACGGCGGACTACTGGAAAACCGGCCACAGCCACATGAAACGGCGGGTCAAACAGTTGGGCGCGCTGGCGGGGTTTGAAAAATCCGGCCACTATTTCTTGGCTGAACCCATCGGGCGTGGCTATGACTGCGGCATGCGCGTCGCGGTCGAGGTCTGCAAACTGATGGACCGCAACCCCGATATGAAGATGTCGGACCTGCGCCGCGCCCTGCCCCACACGTTCTCTACGCCCACCATGTCGCCCTATGCGTCGGACGAGGATAAATACAACATTCTCGACCGGATCGTCGCCAAGCTGAAAGACGTGACCGAACTGGGTGGTCGTCCGGTGAAAGAGGTCGTGGCCGTGAACGGTGCGCGGGTGATCCTTGATAATGGCAGCTGGGGACTGGTGCGTGCATCGTCCAACACGCCTAACCTTGTGGTGGTCTGCGAAAGCTCTGACTCCGAAGAAGAACTGCGCGCAATCTTTGCCGATCTGGACTCGATAATCCGGACAGAGCCTGACGTTGGTGACTACGACCAAACCTTCTGATTGCATCAAGACTCGCCAGAACCCCTTAAGTTGAGTAAATGTTGATGTGTCTGCCCCCAAGGCAGGCACATTTTTCATTTAGGGGCCCTGATGGTAAAACGTGCAGTGATCACCGGTATTACCGGTCAAGACGGGTCCTATCTGGCGGAGTTATTGCTGGAAAAAGGGTATGAGGTGCACGGGATCAAGCGGCGGTCGTCGTCATTGAACACCCAGCGGATTGATCATATTTATCAAGACCCTCACGAGGTTAACCCCGATCTAATCCTGCACTACGGCGACCTGACCGACAGTTCGAACCTGACGCGGATCCTGCGCGAGGTGAAGCCGGACGAAGTCTATAATCTTGGCGCGCAAAGCCATGTCGCGGTGAGCTTTGAGACCCCTGAATATACAACTGAGGTAAACGCCAACGGTGCCTTGCGGCTGCTTGAGGCAATCCGGTTTCTGGGCTTGGAAAAAACGACGCGCTTTTACCAAGCATCAACTTCTGAGCTGTACGGTCTGGTGCAACAGACACCACAGACGGAGGAAACACCCTTTCACCCGCGCAGCCCCTATGCCGTGGCCAAGATGTACGCCTATTGGATCACGGTAAACTACCGTGAGGCCTATGGCATGTATGCCTGCAACGGCATCCTGTTTAACCACGAATCCCCGCGCCGTGGCGAAACCTTTGTCACGCGCAAAATCACGCGCGGGTTGGCTAATATCGCGCAGGGGTTGGAGGAATGCCTGTATATGGGTAACATCGACGCGCTGCGCGATTGGGGCCACGCCAAGGATTATGTGCGTATGCAGTGGATGATGCTGCAACAAGACGCGGCAGAAGATTTCGTGATCGCTACCGGCGTGCAGTATCCCGTGCGCCAGTTCATCACGTGGTCTGCGGCGGAACTGGGGATCGTCCTGCGGTTCGAAGGCACGGGCGTGGAAGAGTGTGCCATCGTCGACAGCGTGCGCGGTGATGATGCCCCCGCAGTCAGCCCCGGCGATGTGGTGATGCGCATTGATCCGCAGTATTTCCGCCCTGCCGAAGTCGAGACGCTGCTGGGTTCACCCGCGAAAGCTAAGGAAAAGCTCGGGTGGGAGCCGCAGATCACCACACAAGAAATGTGCGCCGAGATGGTGGCGAATGACCTCAAGGTCGCGCGGCGGCATGCGTTGCTGAAAGAGCACGGGCTGGATCTGCCGATCTCGCTCGAGAACGGATAGGCCTATGCGGAAGATTTATATCGCAGGGCATCGCGGCATGGTCGGTGCTGCGATCTTGCGCCACTTGCAGTCGAGGGTGGTTGCTGGCGACGCGCTTGAGCTGATCACGCGGACCCATGCGGAACTGGACCTGACCGATCAAGCGGCGGTGCGCGACTTTATGGCGACTGAGCGACCTGATGTGGTGATCCTGGCCGCGGCCAAGGTCGGCGGGATCATGGCGAACAACAGCTACCCCGCTGATTTTATCTACGAAAACCTGATGATCGAATGCAATGTGATCCATCAGGCTTTTGCCACGGGGGTCAAACAGTTGCTGCAACTGGGCAGCTCCTGCATCTATCCGCGCGACGCTGCGCAGCCGATGGCAGAAGACGCGCTGCTGACCGGTACGCTTGAGCCCACGAATGAGCCCTATGCCATTGCCAAGATTGCCGGCATTAAACTTTGCGAAAGCTATAACCGGCAATATGGCACGGATTATCGCAGCGTGATGCCGACGAACCTTTATGGGCCGGGGGATAATTTTCACCCGCAAAACAGCCACGTCTTGCCCGCCCTGATTCGTCGTTTCCACGAGGCCGCACGGGACGGGCTGGAAGAGGTCGTGATCTGGGGCACCGGCAAACCGATGCGGGAATTCCTACATGTGGACGATATGGCCGAGGCGTCGCTGTTTGTGCTCGACCTGCCGCGTGACGTTTACGCCGCGCACACCCAACCCATGCGCAGCCATATCAACGTGGGAACGGGCCGCGATGTCAGCATCGCGGAGCTGGCGCAGATGGTGGCAGAGGTCACAGGGTTTAAAGGGCGGCTGGTGTTCGACAGGTCCAAGCCCGACGGGACAATGCGCAAGCTGATGGATGTCTCGCGGCTGGCCGATATGGGATGGCGCGCGCGCATTTGTCTGAAAGACGGGTTGCGCGAGACTTATGATTGGTTTTTGGCGAAGGAAAGACTGCGGAGCTAAATCACTCGCATTTGATTAATCTCTCGTTAGAATTTTTCAGATTAAATGCCCCGATGATGCAAGCCATTCTTCTTTGCGGCGGGTCGGGCACACGTCTTTGGCCACTGTCGCGCAAATGCTACCCCAAGCAGTTTGCCAAACTGATGGGCGACGAAAGTCTGTTCCAGATCTCTGCCCGTCGCCTGTCCGGCCCCGAATTTGCCGCTCCGATCATTGTGACTGGGGACCCTTTTCGGTTCATCGTGACCGAACAACTGGCGCAGGTCGAGATGACGGCGCAGGCGATCTTGATTGAACCTGACGGGCGCAATACCGCCCCTGCAATCCTCGCCGCCGCACTATACGTCGCACAAACTGATCCGCAGGCGCTGATGCTGGTGGCCCCGTCGGACCATGTGATCCCCGACAGTGATGCCTTTGCCCAGACGGTGCAGGCGGCCGTTCCGCGGGCGCAGGCCGGTGACCTGGTCACATTCGGCATCACGCCCACGCGGGCCGAAACGGGCTATGGCTATCTGGAGCTTGCCGAGGATGCAGACGCCACAGCCAAATCCCCGCAACCCCTTACGCGCTTTATCGAAAAGCCGGACGGCCCGACAGCGACCGCGATGCTGGAGGCAGGGAATTTCCTGTGGAATGCAGGCATTTTTCTGTTTACCGCGCAGGCGATCATTGATGCCTACCACACCCACACCCACGCCCCCGACCTGATCAGCGCTGTCACCGCAGCGCTCGACGGGGCGGATTCGGATTTGGGGTTTACCCGTCTCGAGGCAGAGACGTGGGGCCAAGCCCTTGATATCTCTGTCGATTATGCGATCATGGAAAAGGCAGATAACCTGGCGGTGATGCCTTTCGCCGCGGGCTGGTCCGACTTGGGCGGTTGGGATGCCGTCTGGCTGGAAAGCGGGCCGGACGCGGCGGGGAATGTCTGTTCCGACAATGCCACGGCGATTGACTGCGCGGGCACCCTGCTGCGGTCGGAAACCGACGGGTTGCAGCTGGTGGGCATCGGGCTGGACAACATCATCGCCGTCGCCATGGGCGATGCGGTGCTGGTCGCGGACAAATCGCAGGCGCAGCGGGTGAAGGAAGCCGTTGATGCGCTCAAGAAACGTGATGCCAGCCAAGCGGTGCAACTGCCGCGCGATTACCGGCCTTGGGGGTGGTACGAAAGCCTTGTGATCGGCGGACGGTTTCAGGTGAAACGCATCGTTGTGAACCCCGGTGCCGCGCTCAGCCTGCAAAGCCATCATCACCGGTCGGAACACTGGATCGTGGTCGAAGGCACCGCGAAAGTGACCGTGGACGAGACGGTGAAACTGATCAGCGAGAACCAGTCGGTCTACATCCCGCTCGGGTCCGTTCACAGGATGGAGAACCCGGGAAAGCTGCCCATGGTGCTGATCGAGGTCCAGACCGGCAGCTATTTCGGCGAAGATGACATTATCCGCTACGAAGATGTATATGCACGCGGATAGGCGGCTGGCCTAAAGGGGTCTGGGCGTCGGCAAAAGCACCCCGCTATGCGCGGGATGCTTTCATTCTAGTGGTGGTCGATCAGCTGCGGGACAGGACGCTGTTAGGGCGCGCCTTGGCCAGGCCGCTGGTGATAAAGCCTGCAAGCACTGCTTTGATCAGGTCGCCGGGGATGAACACGGTGACAAGGGCAGCGGATTCAAGCAACGATTTGTCCAACGCGATCGACAGGCCAATGATCCCGAAGATGTAAAGCACGACAATCCCGCCGATGACCGAGGCGACGGCTGCAACGAGGGTCAGCGATGGCCCGTACCATTTTTCCACGATCAGGCCGGTGACAAAAGCCGCCACGGGAAAGCCGATCAAAAAGCCCGACGACGGCAGCATGAACGCACCAAGCCCGCCGTTTCCACCCGCCAGAAGCGGCAGGCCAAGGGCAACCAGCAGCAAGAAGAGCAATACCGCCAGCGCGCCGCGTTTGGCCCCCAGCACGGTCCCGCAGAGCATGATACCAAGGCTTTGCGCCGTGATCGGCACGCCAAAGCCAAGCGTGAATTTCGGGATCAACGCAAGCGCTGCAATCAGGGCAGCAAACAGCGCGACGAGGGTCAGGTTACGTTCCATTGGAGAGGTCCTTTGCGTAAATTTGACAGCATGTATCCCCGCGATCCCGCAATTAAGCAAGCGTCGTGATCGTGACCAAAGGTCAGGTCTGCATTATGCAACCGGCGCGGCACTCGCCAGCAGCGCAGACACGTCCAGATGTGTTTCCATGTGGTCGGCTAGCGCATCGAGCGTGTCTTCGACGGTCTGACTGTAGGAGGTCGGACCCGCAGCCAAACCCAGCTGTTGTAACCACGCGCTCCGGAACGCGTCATTCGTAAACAGCCCATGCAGATAGGTACCGCTGATCTTGCCGTCGCGCGACCCTGCCCCGTCTGGCACACCGTTGATGCGCGAGAACGGGGTGGTGCAATCGGGCCCCACGGTCTGGCCGATGTGGATTTCATAGCCGTCGATCTGCGTGGCGGTCGCGGTGTGGTCTGCGGTGACGCGGGTCAGGGTCTTGTCCGGTGCCATGCGGGTTTCGACATCCAGCAGGCCCAGCCCCTCTTCACGACCTGCCGGCCCCTCAAAGCCCTGCGGATCCTCGATAAACCGGCCCAGCATCTGGTAGCCGCCGCAAATTCCCAACACCGCGCCGCCGCGCCGCACATGGGCATATAGGTCGATGTCCCACCCTTGAGCGCGCAGAAACGCGAGATCGCCGCGGGTGGATTTCGTGCCCGGCAGGATCACCAGATCGGCGTCGGCAGGCAGCGGCGTACCGGGGGGCACCATGGTCAAGCGCACCGACGGCTCTGCCGCAAGCGGGTCAAGGTCGTCGAAATTGGCGATGCGCGACAGCATCGGGCAGACGATGTGGAAACCGCCCGCCGATGGGGCACGCGACAGGTCCACCGCGTCTTCGGCGGGCAGCAGATGTGCATTGGCGAACCATGGCAGGGTGCCAAAACCGGTCCAGCCGGTGCGGCGTTCAATCTCGCGGTATCCCTCGTCGAACAGGCTGACATCGCCGCGAAACTTGTTGACCAGAAAGCCGGTGATCATCGCTGCATCTTCCGGGTCCATGACCACCTGCGTGCCGACGATCTGGGCGATGACGCCGCCACGATTGATATCGCCGGCCAGCACGACAGGCACGCCTGCGGCGCGGGCAAAGCCCATGTTGGCAAGGTCGTTCTGGCGCAGGTTCGTTTCAGCCGGGCTGCCCGCCCCTTCGACGATAATTAAATCGGCGCTTTGTCCGAGGATACCGAAACTTTCGAGCACGGGGGCCATCAGCCCTGCGCGCGCCTTGCTGAAATCGCGCGCTTGCAGGGTGCTGTGGCGGTGTCCCTGCACGATCACCTGTGACCCGCTGTCGGTTTCAGGTTTCAGCAAAATGGGGTTCATATGCACCGATAGGGGCCGTCCGCAGGCAATCGCTTGCAAGGCCTGGGCGCGGCCAATCTCT
Organism: Sulfitobacter sp. BSw21498; assembly: GCF_006064855.1. Classification (NCBI taxonomy): domain Bacteria; kingdom Pseudomonadati; phylum Pseudomonadota; class Alphaproteobacteria; order Rhodobacterales; family Roseobacteraceae; genus Sulfitobacter; species Sulfitobacter sp. BSw21498. The sequence continues at coordinate 2,974,331 of NZ_CP040753.1, read as the reverse complement.
CCGCCATCGTCGGTGACGGCGGCGTTGTTCGACATGTTCTGCGGCTTGAACGGCGCAACAGAGAGACCGCGGCGCGTCGCGGCGCGGCACAGCCCTGCCACCAGCATGGATTTCCCCACATTGGACCCGGTGCCCTGGATCATGATAGCGCGGGTGGGCATGGCGGAACCTCATGTTTTTCTTGCAGCCCTTGGTGTCAGTCTGCGATGATCCCGTCAAGCATCCGCAGCGCGCCGGCACGGGGGGGCGGTCGCGGTAAAATCCGCGCAAAGCGGGTTTGGCCCCCGCGTTATGACAGCCGCTGCTTGACAGAGGCGGGCAAATGACCAATGCAGGGCGTATGTTGGTTCCTGTCCCAGACAGGCGAAGAGGGAACGCGATACGCATTGATCCAGCCTTGGGTCAGCGCCAAGCGCAGCCGCCCCCGCGACCGTGACCGGAGAGACCTTTCAACCACTGGCCCGATGGCTGGGAAGGTGAAAAGTTGCAAGGCAAGCTGCCTTAGATCCGCAAGCCGGGAGACCTGCCAGCATAGTTTGTAACGGGCGAACGGGGTGTTTCGCGACTGGCCTAGAACGCTGTTCGCATGTCGTTCGCTGCTGGCGATCCCCCTTGGCCCATCGACGTATGAGGCAAGATATGACCACCACGGATCAACCGGTCACCGTCACCATCTGCACCACCTGCCGCGCAGGTCAGATCACCCCCGAGGACGCGCCGCGCCCCGGCCAACAGCTGTTTGACGCGCTGTCGGGGCAACTGCCTGACGGTGTGCAACTGCGCGGTGCCGAATGTCTGTCGGCCTGTTCGCGGGGCTGTTCGATGGTTCTGTCGGGCGGTCCGTCACGCTGGACCTATGTGTACGGCGATCTCGACACCGACGCCCATTTGTCCGACATCGTGAACGGCGTCTCCGCCTATGCCCAGACCACCGACGGCGTGGTACCCTGGCGTGAACGCCCCGTGGTTTTCCGCAAACAATCCATTGCTCGCATTCCCCCACAGGAGCCTACCGAATGACCAACCTTACCAAAATTCCCGTTACCGTGATCACCGGTTTTCTGGGTGCCGGCAAAACCACCTTTATCCGTCACCTGATGGAAAATGCGGGCTCCAAGCGTCTGGCCGTGCTGGTCAATGAATTCGGCACCGCCGGTGTGGATGGCGATATCCTGAAATCCTGCGCGATCGACAACTGCCCCGCCGAGAACATCGTCGAGCTGGCGAACGGCTGCATCTGCTGCACCGTGGCCGATGACTTTATCCCCACGATCGAGGCGTTGATGGCTTTGCCGCAAACGCCGGATCACATCCTGATCGAAACCTCCGGCCTTGCGCTGCCCAAACCCTTGCTCAAGGCGTTTGACTGGCCCGCAATCCGGTCACGCATCACCGTGGACGGCGTGATCACCCTTGCCGATGCAGAAGCCGTGGCGAGCGGGCAGTTCGCCCCCGATCTGGATGCCATCGCTGCGCAGCGCGACGCGGATGACAGTCTGGATCACGAAACGCCGCTGTCCGAAGTCTTTGAGGACCAGATTGCCTGCGCCGATATCGTGCTGCTGTCCAAGGCCGATCTGGCGGGCCCCGAAGGCGTAGAAGCCGCGCGCAAGGTGATCGAGGCCCACGCGCCGCGCAAGCTGCCGATCATTCCGATGACCGAAGGCGTGATTGACCCGCGCGTTGTACTGGGGCTCGAAGCCGCCGCCGAGGATGACATCGACGCACGCCCCAGCCACCACGACGGGCATGATGACCACGAGCATGACGATTTCGAAAGCGTTGTGATCGACATGGGCGAAGTCGCCGATGTCGCCACGCTTGAGGCCGCCGTGCTGCGGCTGGCGCGCGAACAGAAAATCCTGCGCGTCAAAGGCTATATCGCTGTGCAGGACAAACCGATGCGTCTGTTGGTGCAGGCCGTGGGCGAACGGGTACGCAGCCAGTTCGACCGCCCTTGGGGGGACACGCCGCGCCGCAGCCAGCTGGTCGTGATCGCAGAGCATGATCACGTGAACGAAGCCGCGATCCGCGCGGTGCTAGAGGGCTAAACTGCCATGCATGTCGTCTTTCGCGAAAGCCACGGACTGGATCAAAGCGACCTGCCCCAAGACTTGGGGCAGACGCCGGCGGATCTGGTTGTGCTGTCCTTTTCAGACAGTGATCTGGGGGCTTTCGCGGCGGGCTGGCATCGGGCCGAAGGCGGGCTGCCGTCTTTGCGGCTGGCCAATCTGGTGGCGCTGAAACATCCGTTGTCGGTCGATACCTATGCCGAACAGACCCTTGCGGGGGCCAAGGCGGTTTTGGTGCGGCTGATCGGGGGCGAAAGCTATTGGCCTTACGGGCTTGCCACCCTGCAAGATATGGCGCGCAAACAGCAGATCGCGCTGGCGGTGCTGCCTGCGGACGGCCAACCCGACCCACGGCTCGACGCGCTGTCGACGCTCCCCCATTCGACGTTAAGACGCTTGCAACATCTGTGCGATACGGGCGGGGCGGTGGCTGCGCAGGCGGCACTGGCGCAATTGTCGCTGGCCGCAGGGCTTTATGCGGGGCCGGCCAAAGGGGCCAAAACCGTACCCGAAGCAGGGTTTTACCAGCCCCACACAGGCGTGATCCCCGCGCCGGAACCATCCGACAAGCCCCGCGCCATTGTGACATTCTACCGGTCCTATTTAACGGCGGCTGATACCGATCCTGTGGATGCGCTGATCACGGCGCTGGAGGCGCGCGGTTTTGACGCCATTGGGTTGTTTGCACCCAGCCTCAAGGGTGACACAGCGCCGTGGATCGCGCAGCAGATTGCCCGGCTTGATCCGGCGGTGATCGTGAACGCCACCGCCTTTTCCGCCCAGCGCGGGCCGGACCAGCCTTCGGTTCTGGGGGCAAGCGATTGCCCCGTGGTGCAGGTCGCCCTGTCCACCGCGCGGCGGCGCGATTGGGCGGGATCAGAGCGGGGACTGTCGCCCACCGATCTGGCGATGCATGTCGTGTTGCCCGAGGTGGATGGCCGTCTGTTTGGCGGCGTCGTCAGCTTTAAACAACCCGGCAAACGGGACGAGGCGTTGCAATACAGCCGTTTCGCACACCGCGCCGATGCAGCGCGTGTGAATTTCATTGCGGATCGGGTGCTGTGTTTGCACCAGCTGCGCGTGCAGGACAATGCGGCAAAGTCCATTGGGGTCGTGCTGTCGACCTACCCCGGCAAGGACTGGAACATGGCCCATGCGCTTGGGTTAGATGCGCTGGCGTCCCTGCGCGAAATGACAGCGCAGTTGGCGGTGCAGGGATATGACGTCGATGCCCATGCGCTGGCCGATACGCAAACTGTGGCCAGCCGTCTGGGCACCGAAACCATCCGTTGGCCGCTGGAGGATTACAAAGCCGCCCTTGCCAAGCTGCCGCAGGTGCTGCGCAATGACCTGACCGAAAGCTGGGGCGCGCCGCAGGACGATCCGCTGTTTCACGACGGGGCGTTCTGCTTTCCGGCGCTGCGCAGTGGCAAGCTGCTGGTTGCCCTACAACCCGAACGCGGCACTTTGGCCGAACGGGACGACGACTATCACGATCTGAGCCGCACGCCGCGTACGGGCTATGTCGCGTTCTATCTGTGGCTACAGCAACAGGCCGATGCGATGGTGCATGTCGGTGCGCATGGCACGCTGGAATGGCTGCCGGGCAAATCCGTCGCCCTGTCAGAGGTATGTTGGCCCGAGGCGCTGATTGGTCCGATGCCGGTGATTTATCCTTTCATCGTCAACGACCCCGGCGAGGCCGCGCAGGCCAAGCGCCGCATCGGGGCCGTCACCGTGGGGCATATGCCACCGCCGCTCGTGGCGTCGAAACTGCCCGAAGACTTTGGCCGGTTGGAACGGTTGCTCGACGAATATTCTACCGCAGACGGGCTCGACCCCGCGCGGCGCGACCGGCTGATCGCTGATATCCGCACCGAAGCGCAGGGCCGCGGCGTAGAGCAGGACCTAGGTCTTGATGCCAGTGCCAGCGCGGCAGAGGCGTTGACCCGCATCGACCGCTTTGTCTGCGACATCAAGGAAACGCAATACGGTGACGGGCTGCATGTATTTGGTGCAGGCGATCATGGCGCGAGCGAGATCGACGGGCTGATCGCGGCCTTGTCTGCGCGGTTCGTGCCCCCCGGCCCTTCGGGATCGCCCTATCGCGGGCGCAGCGATGTGCGGCCCACGGGGCGCAACCTGTTCACTACCGATCCGCGTGCTGTACCGTCGCGGGCGGCCTATACCCAAGGGGTGAAGCTCGCCGAGGAACTGCTGCGCAAGCATTTGCAGGATCACGGCGACTGGCCCAAGGGGTTGGTCATGGACATGTGGGGCTCTGCCACCATCCGCACCGCGGGCGAGGAATTTGCCATGGCGCTGCATCTGGCCGGTCTGTCGCCCCGCTGGGATGACGGCAGCGACCGCGTCAGCGGGTTCGACATTCTGCCGCTCGCTTTGCTGAACCGCCCGCGCATTGACGTGACCCTGCGGGTGTCGGGGCTGTTCCGCGATATGTTCCCCGGACTGGCACAGCTGTTCGAGGCGGCGATTGCCAAGCTGGCCGAACGCCCCGAAAGCGCTGCCGATAATCCCTATCTGATCCAGACCCCGCGTGTCTTTGGCCCGCGCCCGGGAACCTATGGGTTGGGGATCGGTGCCGTGATGGACGAGTATTCGGACGACGCACGCGCAGCGGCGGGAGAGGCCTGGCTGGCCGCGTCGTCCTATGCGATCGACGCCCGCGGAGAGATCACCTATGCCCGCGACGCGCTCGAGGCGCAGCTGACGCGGGCCGATAGTTTCGTACACCTGCAAGACCTGCCCGAAACCGATCTGCTGATGGCCGAGGATTACGCCGCACACGAGGCCGGCTTTGCCGCCGCGATGCAGCGTTTGGGCAAGGGGGGTGCTGCCGCGCTGTATCATCTGGACGCCACCCGCCCCGACCAGCCCCGTGCCCGCACCCTGACCGAGGAACTCGCCCGCGTCGTGCGCGCCCGTGCCGCCAACCCTGATTGGGCCACCGGCATGATGGCGCATGGCTTTCGCGGTGCCGCCGAGATCGCGGCGACGCTGGATCACCTTGCCGCCTTTGCGCATCTGGCGGGCGTTGTGCCGGACCACCTGTTCGACCTGATGTTTGATGCCACGCTGGGGCGCGATGATCTGATCGACTTTATGCAAAATGCCAATCCGCAGGCGCTTGCCGCGTTGCGCGCGCGGTTTGATGCGTTGCACCGTGCGGGGCTTTGGTCATCGCGCCGCAACTCTGTCCTCGCCGAATTGGGAAGCCCCGCATGAGCGCGCTGCAAGTCTTTGGCTGGTGCCCCGGTGCGCTGCGGCCGATGATGTCGGGGGACGGGCTAGTGGTGCGGCTGCGTGTGCCGATGGGGCGGTTAAGCCCTGACCAGATATGCCGCGTTGCTGCGCTGGCGCGCGCCCATGGCAACGGCATGATCGATCTGTCCGCCCGCGCGAACCTGCAACTGCGCGGGGTGACAACCGATAGCCATGCTGCGCTGATCGATGGGTTGCGCGCGATTGGCCTTGTCGATCATGATCTGGCTGCCGAAGTACGGCGCAATATCACCATCACGCCGTTCTGGCAGGCCGGTGATGACAGCCACCGCGTGGCACAATCACTTGGCGCGGCACTTGCTGCTGCGGATGCGCCCGACCTGCCGAACAAGTTCGGCTTTGCTATCGATTGCGGCAATCAACCTGTGCTGACGGACACCTCTGCCGATATCCGCATCGAACGCAGCGCCGCGGGCCTGATCTGCCGTGCGGACTGGGCCAAGATGGGCCAGCAAGTGACTGTGGATACGGCGGTAGATGCCGCACTGGCGCTGGCGCGATGGTTTCTGAACACCGGCGGTGTGACCGAGGGGCGCGGGCGCATGGCGGCACATATCGCCACGCAAGGCGCACCCGAGGCGGCTGATACGCCGCCCTTGCCCGCCGTTGCACCGCCAGAACCGAGTGTGACCGCCCATGGCACGCTGATCGGGTTTGCCTTTGGCCAGACCACGGCAGAGAGCTTTGCGCAGCTCGCAGACCTTGGCCCGCTGCGGCTGACGCCGTGGCGCATGGTGCTGATCGAAGGGCCCGCGATCACGGAGCCGCTGCCCGATTTCATCACCGCCCCCCATGATCCGCGCCGCCGTGTACAGGTCTGCACCGGTGCCCCCGGCTGCCGTCAGGCGTTGTCGGACACACGCCATGCGGCCCAAGCCATCGCCGCGCATCTGTCGCCAGACAGCGACGATACGATCCATATCTCGGGCTGTGCCAAAGGCTGCGCCCACCCCGCCCCTGCCCCCGTCACGCTGACCGCCAGCCACGACGGGCATTTCACCCTTATCCGCCACGGGCGCGCAGGCGATCCGCCGCAAAGCGCGCCGCTGACAGTGACCCAAATTCAAGACAGGAGGCTTTGAGTGCCCCACACCTACGAGACCAACGGTGCCGCGATCTATCTGGAGAGCTTTGCCACCATCCGCGCCGAGGCCGATCTGGCCCGCTTTACCCCTGACGAGGAGCGTGTGGCCGTGCGCATGATCCACGCCGCCGGTCTGGTCGGGCTGGAAAAGCACGTACAGTTTTCTGAAAATATGGCGCAGATTGCGCGGGCGGCGCTGGCAGACGGCGCGCCGATCCTGTGTGATGCGCATATGGTCTCCGAAGGGATCACACGCACGCGTTTGCCCGCCGACAACCAGATCATCTGCACCCTGCGCGACCCGCGTGTGCCGGACATGGCGCAGCAGATGGGCAACACGCGCTCTGCCGCAGCGCTGGAACTGTGGCGGCCGCATCTGGCGGGCGCTTTGGTGGCCATCGGCAACGCGCCGACGGCGCTGTTTCACCTGCTCAATATGCTCGAAGACCCCGACTGTCCGCGCCCTGCCGCCATCATCGGTTGCCCCGTGGGGTTTGTCGGTGCGGCTGAATCCAAAGACGCGCTGATGCAGGATTTGCCGGTGCCGTCGATGATTGTGCAGGGGCGTTTGGGCGGTTCTGCGATTACAGTGGCGGCGGTGAACGCGCTGGCCACGTGGAAGGAATAACGATGGGCAAGGTCATTTGCATCGGGCTTGGCCCCGGCGACCCCGAATTGATGAGCGTCAAAGCGCACCGTTTGCTGACCGGCGCGCATCACGTCGCGTTTTTCCGCAAACCCGGGCGGCGCGGGCAGGCCCGCACCATCGTGGACGGCATCATGGCAGAGACGGCGGTGGAACACGCGATGGAGTATCCCGTCACCACGGAAATCCATTTCAGCGATCCCGAATACAACCGTCTGCTGTCGGCCTTCTACGACGATTGGGCTGACCGTTTGACCGACCTCGCGCAGACCGAAGATGTGATCGTGCTGTGCGAAGGGGATCCGTTTTTTTACGGGTCGTTCATGCATCTGCACAGCCGCCTTCAGGGCCGCGCCGAGGTCGAAATCGTGCCTGGTATCACCGGCATGTCGGGCTGCTGGACGGCCACGGGGCATCCGATCACTTGGGGCGATGATGTGCTGACGGTGCTGATGGCGACGCTGAGCGAGGATGAGCTGGCCACACGTGCCGCCAACACCGATGCGCTGGTCGTGATGAAGATCGGACGCAACCTCGACAAACTTAAACGCGCGTTGACCAAGGCGGGCCGTTTGCAGGACGCGTGGCTGGTGGAAAAAGGCACGATGGCAGGCCAGACGGTGCAAAAGCTGACGGATGTCCCCGCCGAAGTGCCCTATTTCTCGATCGCGATTGTGCATGGACAGGGGCGCCGCCCATGACCGGTTGGGTCCGCGTCGTTGGCCTTGGCCCCGGTGACGAGGCGCTGGTAACACCCGAGGTGCGTGCCACCGTGGACGAAGCGACCGATATCGTCGGCTATATCCCGTATGTGCGCCGGATCACGCCGCGGGACGGGCTGACCCAGCATGAAAGCGACAACCGTGTAGAGCTGGACCGCGCCGCCCATGCGCTTGAGATGGCGGCAGCGGGGCACCGTGTGGTGGTGGTCTCTTCGGGCGATCCGGGGGTGTTTGCCATGGCCTCTGCCCTGTTCGAGGCGCTGGAGAAAGGTCCGAAGGACTGGCTGGCGACCGACATTCGCATCCTGCCCGGCATCACCGCGATGCTGGCGGCGGCGGCACGACTTGGGGCACCGCTCGGGCATGATTTCTGCGCGATCAACCTGTCAGATAACCTGAAGCCTTGGTCGCTGATCGAAAAGCGGTTGCGGCTGGCAGGCGAAGCGGGCTTTGCCATGGCGTTCTACAACCCGCGCTCGGCCTCGCGTCCGCATCAGTTCGCCACTGCCCTAGAGATTTTGCGCGAGGCCTGCGGGCCAGAGACCTTGATCTCTTTCGCGCGAAACGTGAGCCATCCCGACGAGACCTTGCGCACCGTCACGCTGGCCGAAGCGACGCCAGAGATGGCCGATATGCGCACGGTTGTGATCGTGGGCAACGCCGATACCCGCCGCGTCGGGACACATATTTACACGCCACGGTCTGCCGAATGATCGAGCCACGCCAAGATATCGTCGAGCTGCGCAAAGCTCGTGCGGGCTGGCACTGCGGGGCGCTGGATCATCAGCACGCGCAGCCCCAGTTCGCGCGCGGCGATGAGCTTGGCCTCTGCCCCCGTGCCGCCGGCGTTCTTGGCGATGATCAGCTCGGTCCCGTGGTCGCGCAGCAGGGCGATGTCTCCGGCCACGTCGAACGGCCCTCGGGCGAGAGTTACGGTCGTGTGTGGCAGGGGCAGCGGCGCGTCGGGCTGGTCCACCAGCCGCAGCAGATAGTGGTGTTGGGGATGGTCGGCAAAGACGGGCAACGCCTGCTTGCCGATGGCCAAAAAGACCCGCGTCGGGGTCTGCGGCAAGGATGCGGCGGCGGCTTCGATATCGGGCAGATGGGTCCAGGTGTCGGCGGCGGTCTCGCGCCACGGGGCACGCTCAAACGCGGCCAGCGGGATACCGGCCTGCGTGCAGGCGGCATGGGCGTTGCGGCTCATCTGTGCGGCGAAAGGATGGGTCGCGTCGATTATGCGGGTGATGTTATCTTGCGCGATGAAATCGAGCAATCCGGTCACGCCACCAAAGCCACCAACGCGGGTGGGCAACGGCTGCACCACGGGGGCCGCCGTGCGTCCGGCATAGCTGAACAGCGCATCATCGCCACGTTGGGCCAGAGCGCGCGCGAGGCTGGATGCCTCTGTCGTGCCGCCAAGAATGAGGGTGCGCGTCATGGGTGATCCTGTTGCTGCGTGGGTGACCCTGATTGGTCTGGGCGAAGATGGCCTTGGGGCGTTGACGGATGCAAGCCGAAAGGCGCTGGCCGAGGCGGAGCTGATCTTTGGCGGGCCGCGGCATCTCAGCTTATGCGACGCAGGCGCGCGGGGGCGTGAATGGCCGCTGCCGTTCAGCGTGGAACCGGTGCTAGAGCATCGCGGGAGCGCTGTTGTCGTGCTGGCCTCGGGCGATCCGTTCTGGCACGGCGTGGGCGGTACGCTGGCGCAGGTGCTGGACCCGTCGGAATGGCGCTGCTTTCCCGCGCCGTCCTGCATGACGCTCGCCGCCGCGCGGCTTGGTTGGCGGTTGGAGGAGGTCACGACCATGGGCCTGCACGCTGCCCCGTTCGAGGTGTTGCTGCCCCATCTGGCCGAAGGCGCGCGGTTGATCTGCACGCTGCGCGACGGTGCTGCCCCTGCGGCGCTGGCTGAGTATTTAACAGAGCAGGGTTTGGGCGCGTCCCGCCTGACGGTGATGGAAGCGCTTGGCGGTCCGCGCGAAGTTCTGCGCGAGGCCGATGCCGCGACGTTTGACTTGGGCGGCATCGCCGCCCCTGTGGTGGTGGCGATCGCGGTGTCGGGTGGCGCAGGATTAAGCCACGCACCGGGTCGGCCCGAGGGGCTTTTTGCCCACGACAGCCAGATTACCAAATCGCCGATGCGCGCGCTGACACTGGCCGCCCTTGCGCCACGTGCGCGAGAGCTGTTGTGGGATGTGGGGGCGGGGTCCGGCTCTGTCTCTGTTGAATGGTGTCTCGCCGCTCCTGCTGCGCAGTCTATCGCCATAGAGCCGCGCGAAAGCCGGTGCGAAAATATCATCGAGAACAACCGCCGGTTTGGTCTGGCGGACCGGATGCGCTGCGTGCATGGCACGGCCCCCTATGCGCTGGCCGATCTGCCCCTGCCCGCTGCTGTCTTTCTGGGAGGCGGCGCGACCGAGGATGTGTTGCAGGCGATCTGGGACAGGATCACGCCGGGCACGCGGCTGGTGGCCAATGCCGTCGCCCTTGAGACGCAAGCCTTGCTCATCCGCTGGCACGGGATGCACGGCGGGCAATTGCTGCGGATCGATCTGGCGCAGGCCGCGCCCTTGGGGACGATGCAGGGCTGGCAGCCAAGCCGCCCGCAACTGCAATGGAGCGTGACCCGATGATCGTTGCAGGCATAGGGATGCGGGCAAACGCGACCGAGGCGGATGTACACGCTGCACTGGCGCTGACGCGGCGCACGCCGGACACGCTGGCGACGCTGGCGATCAAGGTGACACCGGCGCTGCGACGCTTTGCCGACAGTATGGGGTTACCGCTGATAGAACTGTCGGAAGCCGATATTGCGGATATCCCGACATGTACCGTTTCGCCGCGCATTCAGGCGCGGTTCGGGACAGGATCACTTGCCGAGGCCGCCGCATTGCGCGTCGCCGGTCGCGGTGCCAAATTGACGACCTTGCGTGTGACCAGCCCCAATGGCATGGCCACCGCAGCTATCGCGGAAGGAATTGCCCCATGACTGTTCACTTTATCGGCGCGGGCCCTGGTGCCCCTGATCTGCTGACCCTGCGGGGGCGCGACCTGATCGCGGCCTGTCCTGTCTGCCTTTATGCCGGATCACTGGTCCCGTCAGAACTGTTGGCGTACTGCCCAGCCGACGCGAAAATTGTGAACACGGCGTCGCTGTCGTTGGATGATATCATGGCAGAGATCAAAACCGCCGATGATGCCGGTCACGACGTTGCGCGGTTGCATTCGGGCGATCTGTCGGTGTGGTCTGCCATGGGCGAACAGCTGCGCCGGTTGCGCGACTTGGATATCAATTACGACATCACCCCCGGCGTGCCTGCCTTTGCCGCTGCTGCCGCCGCGTTGGGCACTGAATTGACGCTGCCCGGTGTCGCACAATCACTGGTGTTGACGCGCACCTCGGGGCGGGCGTCGGCCATGCCCGAAGGCGAAACGCTTGAGAATTTCGCAGCCACGGGCGCGACGCTGGCGATCCACCTGTCGGTACATGTGCTGGACGATGTGGTCGCGCGGCTGTCCCCCCACTACGGAGAGGACTGCCCTGTCGCCATCGTCTGGCGCGCAAGCTGGCCAGACCAAAAGGTGGTGCGGGCAACTTTGGGCACCGTGATCGACGCCACCGACGGCGAACGCGGGCGCACGGCGCTGATCCTTGTGGGCCGCGCCTTGACGGCAGAGGAGTTCCGCGAAAGCTGTCTGTATGCCGGCGATTATGACCGCCGTTTCCGCCCCGTGGGCACAGAGCCACGCTTTCCCGAGGGCACAGAATGATAGAGACAACGCAACTGCCAAAGGGCCTGATGATTTCGGCTCCGGCGTCGGGCACGGGCAAGACCACGTTGATGCTGGGCCTGCTAAATGCGCTCAGCCGTCGCGGTGTTGACGTGCGCCCGTTCAAAAGCGGGCCGGATTATATCGACCCCGGCTTCCACCGTGCGGCGTGCGGGCGGTCGTCGTATAATATCGACAGCTGGGCCATGGGCTCGGGCGTGCTGTGCAACCTGATCGGCACCGCGCATGGCGGAGATCTGGCGTTGATCGAAGGGTCGATGGGGCTGTTCGATGGTGTGGCGCAACCGGGGGAGACCTCTAACGGGGCGAGCGCGGATATCTCTGCCATGACGGGATGGCCGGTGGTCTTGCTGCTGGATGTATCGGGTCAGGCGCAATCGGCTGCGGCCACCGCGCTTGGGTTCAAGACGATGCGGCCTGATGTGCATGTCGCGGGTGTGGTGCTGAACAAGGTCGCCAGCCCCCGCCACGAGGCGCTGCTGCGCTTGGGGATGGAGCAGGTCGGCATCCCTGTTCTGGGCGCGCTGCCCCGTCAGGGATCGGTCGCGCTGCCGGAACGCCACCTCGGCCTCGTGCAGGCCGAAGAACAGCCAGAGCTGATGAAGCTGCTCGATGCCGCGGGCGATTTTATTGCCGAGCATATCGACCTTGATCTGATCGTTTCTGTCGCCGAGGGGCGCAGTATTCCCGACGGGCCAGACGTGTTGCCCCCGCCCCCCGGTCAACGGATCGCCTTGGCCCGGGATGCCGCGTTCTCGTTTATCTATCCGCATCTTCTGGATCACTGGAAGGCTGCGGGCGCGCAGGTTCTGCCGTTCTCGCCGCTGGCTGACGAAGCGCCTGATGACAGCGCCGACATCTGCTGGCTGCCCGGCGGCTACCCTGAATTGCACGCGGGTCGTCTTGCCGCTGCCGCGCAGTTCCGCGACGGCTTGCAACAGTTTGCCACGACGCGTCCCGTGCATGGGGAATGCGGGGGGTATATGGCGATGGGGGCCGGATTGGTCGACAAGGAAGGCGTGCGGCATCAAATGGCAGGGCTTCTGGGCCTGGAAACCAGCTATGAAAAACGCAAGATGCATTTGGGCTACCGGCTGGCCACCCTGAACGAACCCGGCCCCGGATATGACGCAGGTGCACGGTTGCGCGGTCATGAGTTCCACTATTCCACCATCCTGTCGCAGCCCGATACACCGCTGGCGCGAGTGGTCGATGCCAATGGTGCCGAAGTGCCTGAAACCGGATCGCGGCGCGGCCATGCCACGGGTACGTTCTTTCACCTGATCGCGGGGGCATCATGACGGGTTTTGTGTCTTTCGTTTCCTCTGGTCCCGGTGACCCCGAGCTGCTGACCGTCAAGGCGGTGAAGCGGTTGCAAGAGGCCGAAGTCGTGCTGTTCGACGATCTGTCGGCGGGTCCGATCCTTGAACATGTCTCGGTCGAGGCGGATTTGATCGGGGTTGGCAAACGCGCGGGCCGCCAGTCGCCGAAACAGGATCATGTCAGCCGCCTGCTGGTCGAACATGCGCTGACCGGCGCGCGGGTTGTGCGGCTCAAAAGCGGCGACGCGGGCGTGTTTGGACGGCTTGAGGAAGAGCTCACCGCGCTGAAAGAGGCCGGTGTCAGCTTTGAAATCATCCCCGGTGTGACGGCGGCGTCTTCTGCGGCGGCGGCGGCGATGATCCCGCTGACACGGCGGCTGACCGCGCGGCGGGTGCAGTTCATCACCGGCCACGGGGAATCGGGGGCTTTGCCGGACGATCTGAACATGGCGGCGCTGGCCGACCCCACAGCAACCACGGTCGTCTATATGGGCCGCCGCACCTTTGCCGGTTTCGCCGCGCGGTTGATCGAGGCTGGTCTGCCCGGATCGACCCCTGCCCTGCTGGCCGAGGCGGTATCGACCCCCGATCAAAAGCTGAGCCGGCACACTGTTGAAAGCCTTGCCAATCTGCCGCTGGATCCCGCAACGTCAGCGCCTGCTCTCATCCTATACGGACCGCTGAGCGAATAGACCGCTTGACAAAACCGGCCTGAAAATGACCACCTAATCTGGACGGTTCCCCGTGCGCTTTTGGGCAAACGGGGTGAAAAGGGAATACGGTGCGGTGCCAACGCAAAGGTGCCTAATCCGGAACTGCCCCCGCACCTGTAAGTGAAGAGCAACCCGCATTGCCACTGGGCCAATCAGCCTGGGAAGGCGCGGCGCGCATGGACGCACAAAGTCAGGAGACCTGCCGTCAAGGGGATGATCCCCGATCCAACTGGCTGCCTTTCGGGGCGGCTTTCACATCATGCCGTCGGGGAAGACGGCAAGGAGACCTGAACATGCATATCGAACCCGAAGTCGTGACCGGCGCAAAGCTGGTCCTGTCCTATGGCACCGCTGCCGGTGCTGCGGCGTATACCGCGAAAACCGCGATGGACTCTGTCCGTGAAAAAGGCGTCGTGCCTTTTGCCGGCGGGGCCATCGTTGCCACCGCGTTGACCTTTGTCTTTTTTCAACTCTTCCCGCATTTCCCCGTGGGCGTGAGCGAAGTGCACCTGATCCTTGGATCGACCCTGTTTTTGCTGTTCGGCGTGGCCCCTGCTGCTGCCGGTCTGGCGCTAGGTCTGCTGGCGCAGGGCATGTTCTTTGCCCCCATCGATCTGCCGCAATACACAATGAACGTCACCACGCTGCTGGTGCCGCTGTTCATGGTATCGGCGCTGGCCAAACGGATCATCGCGCCCAACACCGCCTATGTTGACCTGACCTATGTCCAAGCGCTGAAGCTGTCGACAGCGTTTCAGGCGGGCGTTGTGGGCTGGGTTGCGTTCTGGGCGATCTATGGTCAGGGTTTTGCCGCGAGCAACATCGCCGCTGTCGTCAGCTTTGGCGGGGCTTATATGATGGTCATCCTGATCGAGCCGCTGGTCGATCTGGCCGTGCTCGCCGCAGCCAAGACCCTGCGTGATGTTGCAGGCAGCGCAGTGTTCACCAAGCGTCTGACCCAATCCGCCGCTGAATAACCCAAGACCAGACGCGGCCCCTTCCCTTCGGGTCGCGTCACACTTCCGGAGCCATAAGATGTTTACGCTTTCACTGATCGGCATCGGGTCCGGCAACCCCAAACACCTTACCTTGCAGGCCATCGACGCGCTGAATGCCTGTGACGTGATCTTGATCCCGTCCAAGGGCGCGGGCAAGGATGATCTGGCCGGTCTACGCCACGAGATTTGCGCGCAGGTGCTGCACGCGGGCGGGCCGGATATTCATGAATTCACGCTGCCAAAACGCGACGCGGACAACCCCGACTATCAGGCCGGCGTGCACGATTGGCACGATGCCATTGCGCAGGTCTGGCTGGCCGAAATGCAGCGCGCACTGCCCCAAGGCGGGCGCGTGGGTTTTCTGGTGTGGGGCGATCCGTCGTTGTATGACAGCACGCTGCGCATTGCAGAGCGTCTGCAAAAGGTGGTGCCGCTTAGCGTCGATGTTGTGCCCGGCATCACATCGCTGCAGGTATTGACGGCGGGCCATGCGATCGCGCTGAACACCATCGGCAACCCCGTCATGATCACCACCGGACGGCAGCTGCGCGATCACGGCTGGCCCGAGGGCGTCGATACCATCGCCGTCATGCTTGACGGGACCTGCGCGTTCGAGGTGCTGCCACAGGACGGCGGTTTCCACATCTGGTGGACCGCTTATGCCGGGATGCCCAATGAGCGGCGCATCGCGGGGCCGCTGGATCAGGTCCGCGACCGGATCATAGCGACACGCGCAGAGGCCCGCGCGGCGCATGGGTGGATCATGGATATCTACCTGCTGCGCCGCTAGAGGCTTTGGCTAAAGCTCTTCGAGCCGCTGCAAGATCGGGCAATCGGGGCGATCGTCGCCGGCGCATTCATGCACCAGATGCGTCAACGTATGACGAATATCCTGCAAGTCCGCGATCTTGCTTTCGATCTGCGCCAGATGTTGCTGTGCGATGGCACGGACATCCGCGCTCGCGCGGTCCTGATTGTCCCAAAGCGCCAGCAGGTCGCGACAGTTTTCTATCGTAAACCCCAAGGTGCGTGCGCGCGCCAGAAAGGTCAGCTTATGCACGTCACTGTCACAAAAGCTGCGATAGCCGTTGGTGTCCCGCGCTGGCGTGATCAGCCCGATGTCTTCGTAATAGCGAATGGTCTTGGCAGGCAGGCCCGCGCGTTTCGACACGTCACCGATGTTCATAGACATTTCCTTTGCTTTCATTAGGCCGTTGCAGCCGCGGCGACCCACCGCAGGCGCAGCGCGTTAAACAGGACAAACACGCTTGAGAGTGCCATCGCAGCAGCGGCAAGCACCGGCGACAACAGCACACCGAACAGCGGATACAGAATGCCTGCAGCGACAGGGATCAGCAGCACGTTATATCCAAAGGCCCAGAACAGGTTCTGACGGATATTGCGCATTGTGTGCTGGCTGATGTGCAGCGCGTTGACCACACCTTGCAGATCGCCCGACATCAACACCACGTCGGCTGCTTCAATCGCGACATCGGTGCCGGTGCCAATGGCAATGCCCACGTCGACACCGGCCAGCGCGGGCGCGTCATTGATGCCATCCCCGACAAAGGCGACCTTGTGCCCTGCCTCTTGCAGCTTCTGAAGCGCTGCGACTTTGCCTTCGGGCAGGACTTCGGCGACCACAGTGTCGATCCCCAATGTGCGCGCGATTGCCTGTGCCGTTGCCTTGTTGTCACCGGTGATCATGGCGATTTTCAGCCCCGCGTCGTGCAACGCCTTGAGCGCTTTGGGTGTTGTCTCTTTGATCGGGTCGGCAACACCGATCATCGCAACCAGTTCCCCGTCAACAGCGGCGAACAGCGGCGTCTTGCCGTCGGCACCCCATGCCGCCGACCGCCCCTCTGCTGCCGCAAGAG
The DNA here is from genome assembly GCF_006064855.1 of Sulfitobacter sp. BSw21498. Taxonomy (NCBI): domain Bacteria; kingdom Pseudomonadati; phylum Pseudomonadota; class Alphaproteobacteria; order Rhodobacterales; family Roseobacteraceae; genus Sulfitobacter; species Sulfitobacter sp. BSw21498. Next base: position 2,957,802 of record NZ_CP040753.1, on the reverse strand, counting down.
AGACCCCTTCGAGGGTCATAAACCTGTCCGCCCCGACCAGCACGCTATGGCCTTCGACCTCGGCGCGAACGCCGTGGCCCGTCTGGGACGTAAAGGATGTGACCTGCGCCAGCGACAGCCCCTCTGCCTCGGCATGGCGGATGATCGCTGTGGCGATTGGGTGCTCTGACTTGGCCTCGACAGAGGCGACAAGACGCAAGGCATCGGACCGGGTCCAACCGTTGAAGACGTCCAGATCGGTCACCTCCGGGCGTCCGGCGGTCAGCGTCCCTGTCTTGTCGAGCGCGATGGTATCCACCTCTGCCAAGGTCTGCAGCGCATCCCCCTTGCGAAACAGCACGCCCAGCTCGGCACCTCGTCCCGTGCCGACCATGATAGAGGTCGGCGTTGCCAGCCCCATCGCACAAGGGCAGGCAATAATCAGCACGGCAACACTGGCCACCAGCGCGAACCCCAACGATGGCTGCGGCCCGACGGCCAGCCAGATAAGGAAAGTCGCTGCCGCAATCGCCATGACCGCGGGGACGAACCACATGGTGATGCGGTTGACCATATCCTGAACGGGCAGCTTCGCGCCTTGGGCATCTTCGACCATGCGAACGATTTGCGACAAGGTCGTATCCGCACCCACATGGGTCGCGCGGTAGACCAAAGCGCCAGTGCCGTTTACCGTTCCGCCGACAACGTTTGTATCCGCTTCTTTTTCCACCGGTATAGGTTCGCCAGTGATCATGCTTTCGTCCACAAACGACGTGCCGCTGGTGACGGTCCCGTCCACCGCAATCTTTTCACCCGGACGCACATGGATCAGATCCCCGACGACAATCTCGTCAATCTCTATCCCGGCCACCTGCCCGTCACGCTCTACCCGCGCGGTTTTAGGGCGCAGACCGATCAGTTTTCGAATGGCTTGGCCTGTCTGGCCCTTGGCGCGTGCTTCAAGCGTGCGCCCCAGCAGGATCAACGTGACAATCATCGCTGCGGCCTCGAAATAGACAGCCTGTGCACCAGCGGGCAGCACCTGCGGCGCAAACAACGCGACGGTCGAAAAGCCCCAAGCCGCTGTGGCACCCAGAACGACCAGCGAATTCATGTCAGGCGTGCGTTTTAACAGCGCCGGAACACCGGTGACAAAGAAGCGCCGCCCGGGCCACGCCAGCACGATGGTGGTCAGAACGAACTGGATCGACCAGCTGAGCTGCTGGCCAAGTGTGGTCATCACCCAATGATGAAACGCGGGGATCATATGCCCGCCCATTTCCAGCACAAACACCGGCAAGGTCAGCGCTGCGGCCAAAAGCGTCATGCGTTTCAGATGCGCGGCTTCTTCCATCTTGCGGTCGGGCGGTGACGTCATCGAGGCGTCTTTGACGGGGGTGGCAGGGTAGCCGGCGACTTGCGCCGCCTGCACAATTGCGGTGTCCGCGTCCGCGGTCAAAATGTGCACCACGGCTTCTTCGCGGGCCAGATTGACAGAGACGTCGACAACGCCGGGCACCGCAGCCAAGGCGCGTTCGACCCGGCCGACGCAGGACGCGCAGGACATGTTTTCGATGGCATAGCGCCGTGTTTGCACGGTGGCAGGGTACCCCGCGGTGTCCAGTGCAGCAACAACAGCCTTGGGGTCAAACCCCGATGTCACCTGCAATGCTGCCGTTTCAGAGGCAAGGTTAACGCGCGCGTCCTGCACACCATCGACACGGCCTAGCGCCGCCTCGACCCGCCCCACGCAAGAGGCGCAATTCATGCCGCTTATCTCAAAATTGATCGCAACTACATCGCCCATTCTCTGTCTCCTCAGGGTGTCTTGCCCCTCAGATAGGGATTCCAGTCAATGGAAGGTCAAGCTGTGAAGTCAAATTTAATTCATCTTGTCCACAATAAGCGGTTTTTCCGCGGGGCATTTAACGATTTCGAAATGGATAGGCCCGATCTTCACTGCAAAGCGACATACGGAGGGTGCGTATCGACGGATGACAACAAAAACATTGGTTATCAAAGGCAAAGGCGGGTTGGGGAACCGCATACTGTCTGCAGTTTCGGGCTTGGTTTACGCTGACTTATCGGGGCGCACACCCGTGATCGACTGGCGCGATGGCTGCTATGCTCCGCTTGGCGAAAACGCCTATCCACTTCTGTTTCAATCCCCGATCACGGGTGAAAACGTTGAAGACCATACAGACATATGCCCCGCAATCTGGACCGGCAAACTGCATTGCCAACCGCAAGATATGATCGACGCCTATATGCCCCAATCCCATTCAAACCCCTGGGGGTATCGCAGGCTATGTGTTGACTTAAAGCGGCTAGACCACCCACAGGAAACAGCAGTCTACTGGTCCTACCTGCCCAAGCTGGCACGCATGCAGCATCACTTGCGCCGTGACCCTCGCTTTGCCAACAGGGGGGAGCGTGAAATTCTGGCCGACTACCTCGGGCGCTACTTTACCCCTAACGCGCGGGTGCGCAGGGCGCTGTCGCAGATGCGCCCCACAACAAAGAGGCCCAGCATCGGCGTGCACATCAGGTTTACGGATCGTAAAATCCCGCTTCGACCCGTGTTGGCGACGTTGCGACGGCTAAAGCAATGCCAGCCGGATGCGACCATCTTTCTCGCCACGGACAACGCGCAGATCGAGCAACGTCTGACATGCGAATTCGACAAGGTAATGACCCACCCGAAACGACTGGACCCTTCGGGCCATCGCCTGCACGGGCCAGATACAACCTGCGATCAGCAACGCGAAGCAGAGAATGCTTTGATCGACATGTGGCAGCTGTCGCGCTGCGATCATCTCATCTATTCGCACCGATCTACCTTCTCTGTGACATCCGCCTGTTTGGGGTGTTTTTCAAAGGTACATACCCATGATGTCGAACGCTTTTCAGTACGGCTGTGGGCGAAGGACCTTTTACAGCGCTATGCCTAATCATACCCCTGCAACCAAAGGTTCCGCGCGGTCCAAACCGCCGCCCAATGCGCTGCCCGCGCCCGCCTGTCGGCCCTGTTCGACGCTATTAAGGGCCGCGTGGCCAGATACCGCGTCGCAGACCAAAGCCACATGAAGAAGATCCCCGCGCCCCTTTGCGATTTGGGCCAGTGATCGCGGATCAATGATGCGCGCGATGTCATGACTGCAATGGCCTTTGCCTCTGTGCGCGATGTGGAGGCTCCAACATGATGTACGATCTGCGCGCTTGGTGTGATCATCGGGTGGTACCCGAAGGCCCGCGCGCGCAGACACAGATCGGCATCCTCGCCATACATGAAATACTTGGTGCTGAACCCGCCCAGCCGGTGCCAAAGCGAAGTTTCAATCAGCATGAAGCATCCGACGACGATGTCCACCTGCCGCACGGTGTCGCGCGCCCAGCCACCATAAGCTTCAGGGTTAAAAAACCTGTTCTTCGTCAAAGCTGCGCTAAACCCCGTCGCCTTGAAGAACAGGCTTGCCAATGTGGGCCGTGCCCAGCATGACGCGATGTTCAACGCGCCGTTCGCAAAAACAGTCCGGCCGCCCCAGATGCCAGCCTTCGGATAAAGTCGCGCAAAGTCGATGAGGCGATCAATCGCCTCGTCCTGCAATTCCGTATCGGGGTTGAGCAAAAGCACGTAGTCAGATGCGCAATCTAGCGCAGCCAAGTTATTGCCACGCGCAAAGCCAAGGTTCTGCGGCGCTCGAATCAGCTGTACCTTCGGAAACGCAGAAGCAATTGCATCCGCAGAACCATCTGAAGACGCGTTATCCAAGACGACGCAGTCAAAACGCGTTGTGTGGGTATGTTGGTACAACGTTTCGAGCGCCTTCAACGTCATGATGCGCGTATTAAAGCTGATTATGACCACGGTTAGCGTGGCCGGAGAGCTCGCCAAAGACGCTGCGCCGGCCTGCGCCATCGTCAGCATCCCGTTGCGCGAAATACCACGCCCGCTGTTGCTTTTAGTATTCGTAAGTCTTGTTTCATTGAGAGTGATGCAAAATACTGCTCGTCAAAACGAGCGCGGTCCACAAATTTTGATCTATTTCGTGAGGAAACCTGCCAGTTCCCACTGATCCCCGGTCGCAGACGGTAATAGCTTTTTCCACGATACAACACTTGTTGAGACACCAGCATGGGTCGCGGGCCAACCAGACTCATATCGCCGCTGAGCACGTTCAAAATTTGAGGAAGTTCATCCAGCGATGTACAGCGCAAGAAGCGCCCCAGTTGCGTCACTCTGGGATCAAGGCACAGTTTGTGACTACGCCGCCATTCAGATTGCGCCGCGGGATTTTTCGCCAAATAATCGCTAAGGAAGTCTGGGTCATGAGGCCGCATGGTGCGCAGCTTCCACATGCGAAAGATCCGCCCATTTCTGCCGACACGTTCCTGCGTAAAGAATGGGTCAAGCCCAGATCCCGCGACTAAGCACGCCAGGAACGCGATCATAGCAAAAGCGATCGGGAACAGCAGCATACATAAAAAAAGGTCAAAGCAGCGTTTTCCGTAGCGGCGATATAGGTCCGACCGCACATATAGGTGCGGTCTGGTTTGCATATGAACATCACGCTGTTTTTGAAGTATAGTAGGTTGATACATCCGAAACTCCTTCTTCGGCGTGGGCCATGGAAAAGTCGATGCATCAAAGCGTATGAGGGCAGGCTTACTGCTGAGTTAAGAATAACTATTCAATTTGAGCTATTACGTAGAAAGAACGGTTCACCGCCGCTCGAACGAGACACGCTGTCAGGAAAACAGAGACTGTTGGCAATTCTTCGATGCTACGCAGATCTGAAAAACATTTTTGGGAGGAGCACCTACGGCGCTATGGTCCGACCTTCACCCTCTCGCTTAGCCGCCAAATGCGCATATGCAGCAAGCAATTGCGGTTCAGAGAATGACCATGCCAATGTGCAAGCCACCCTATCTTTGCCAATTTGGCCCATTTCACGCCTGCGTGCCGGATCGCTGACAAGGGTTTTGATACACTGCGCAAAAATCACTGGATCATTATTTTCTGCGTACAGCGATGCCCCCCCTGCGGTTCGCCGCCCTTCAGTCAAATCAAATTGCACTACAGGTTTGCCCAGCGCCATATATTCGACCACCTTATTCATGGTCGAAATATCGTTCATTGCATTGTGCGGGTCAGGTGCGAGGCCAATATCGATGACATTCAACGCGCCGACTAGCGCAGGCCCGTATAAGGCACCAGTAAACGTAAAGTAATCTTCAAGCTTAAGCTTAGTGATCTGCTGCGTCATCTCGGCCAGCGACGGCCCAAAACCGATAATTAGGAAGTGAATATCGGTTTCGCCCAATACGGTGACAAGATGATGGGCTGCCGAAACCATGTGCTCCATGCCCTCTTGCTGTCCGATTACGCCCACATAGCCAAGCTGTGTTTTTGCAAGGTTTTGATGGGATTTGGTCCCTGGCTCCGGCTTAAAATCCGCGAGGTCGGGGGCCGACCGGACGACAAAGATATCCTCCGTATTCTTGCGCCCTCGCCCGACGGCAATGTTGTGAAAGCTGACATTTGGCGAGATGATGATCGATGCGATGCGGTAGCTGAGCCGTTCAAATCGACGCATGAGCCAATAGCCAATTCCCCGCTTCTGAAACTTCACGATATATAGTTCAGGGCACACGTCGTGTTGGTCAAAGACGTATGCCACGCCTTTGCGTCGAAACCACAGCGCCAGCAGGCAGATCAGGTCCGGAGGGTTACAGCCGTGAATTGCCTGAAAAGGGTTTTCTCGCCAAATTTTTCGCGCCAAGCGGAACCAGTGCAAAAGTGCGCTGGAATACTCTTTCACGTAGGAAACAGCCCCCCCACTACCCTCTAAAACAGCGGGATACCGGTAAATGCGCACGCCTTCCCGAATTTCGAATGCCTCGATCCATCCCTGCCCCGTGGGCGAAATGATCGAAACCTGGTACCCGGCCTTGACCAACGTTGTTGCTTCCAGCCAGACCCGCCGGTCAAGCGGGACGGGCAGGTTTTCAACGACGATTAGGATATGGCGCAAGGGCGGTTTGGTCATACGTCTTTCAACAAGGGAATCATAGCTCCCCTCGGTTTGACACAAGGGAATGAACAATTGATTAATTCGGCCGCTAAACAGCCCGGGGGGCGCCGCCTATCGGAAACAAAGACACCCGCATCGTCCATTTATCCTGCATTTGCGTCAAACTGGCGATATTTGAGGACTTGTAGCCACCCTGATCGCCGCGTATCCAAGTCAGTGGGACACCCTTCCCCAACGAAGGGCGCTTATCTGAAAGGGTAGCTAAATGGCTATTACGACACCGACCTCGCGGCCTACGAATCCGCGTTTTTCTTCTGGCCCGTGTGCCAAACCCCCTGCTTATGACCTGGCGAAGCTTGCGAGCGCGCCATTGGGACGCAGCCACCGCGCAGCGCCCGGCAAGGCAAAATTGTTTGAAGCAATTGAAACCACCCGTGAAATTCTAGGCGTACCTGCTGACTATAAAATTGGCATCGTTCCCGCTTCCGACACCGGTGCGTATGAAATGGCGATGTGGTCACTGCTTGGCGAGCGCCCTGCAGAAATGGTCGCATGGGAATCATTTGGCGCGGGCTGGGTTACGGATGCCGTAAAACAGCTCAAGATAGAGCACACGGTACATACAGCTGATTACGGACAAATTGTCGATATGTCGGCGTTAAACTATGACCATGATGTATGCTTCACTTGGAATGGGACTACCTCTGGCGTGCGCGTTCCAACCGGCGATGTCATCCCATCCGACCGCAAGGGATTGACCTTGTGCGATGCAACGTCCGCTGCTTTCGCAATGGATTTGCCCTGGGACAAACTGGATGTGACAACATTCAGCTGGCAGAAAGTTCTGGGTGGCGAAGCCGCGCACGGGATGCTGATCCTCAGCCCTCGGGCTGTCGAACGGCTTGAAAGCTATACGCCTGCATGGCCACTTCCTAAGATTTTCCGCCTGACCAAAGGTGGCAAGCTGATCGAAGGTATTTTCAAAGGCGAGACAATCAACACGCCTTCCATGCTCTGCGTTGAAGATTATCTGCTGGCCTTGGATTGGGCGAAATCCGTGGGTGGACTGAAAGGTCTGATCGCGCGTGCCGATGCCAATACGGCAGCCATCACAGGATTTGTGGAAACACACGATTGGATCGATTTCTTGGCGGTTGATCCGGCGACACGGTCGAACACATCAGTATGCCTGAAGTTCAATGACGACCGGATCAAAGACGGCGCAGCCTTCGCAAAAGCTGTGGCCAAACGTCTGGCTGACGAGGATGTAGCATTGGACATTGGAGCTTATCGCGATGCTCCTGCCGGTCTGCGCATCTGGTGCGGCGGCACCGTCGAAGCCTCTGATATCCAGGCGATGTTACCCTGGCTTGAATGGGCTTTCGAAGCTGAAATCAACGCCTAATTTGCGGCTCCCCGCCTAGCATTTTTGTTGGGCGGGTGGTTAGCCCACGCCCCCATTTTATTCAAAAAAGGAGCGCCACTCATGGCCCCCAAAGTGCTTATTTCCGACAAACTCTCGGACGCCGCAGTTCAAATCTTTAAAGACCGTGGCATTGACGTCGATTTCCAACCCGACCTCGGCAAAGACAAAGACAAGCTCGCCGCCGTGATCGGCGACTATGACGGGCTCGCGATCCGGTCCGCTACGAAGGTAACTGACAAGATTCTCGCAAACGCTACCAACTTGAAGGTAATCGCGCGGGCCGGCATCGGGACGGACAACATCGACAAGGATGCGGCCTCGAAAAAGGGTGTCATCGTGATGAACACCCCCTTCGGCAACATGATCACCACTGCTGAACATGCGATTGCAATGATGTTCGCCGTCGCCCGGCAAATCCCCGAAGCGTCGGCCTCCACGCACGCGGGCAAATGGGAAAAGTCCAAGTTCATGGGTGTTGAACTGACAGGAAAGACCCTTGGCGTGATTGGCGCAGGTAACATCGGTGGTATCGTTTGCGACCGCGCGCGTGGGCTCAAGATGAAAGTTGCCGCCTATGACCCCTTCCTGAGCGAAGAAAAGGCACAGAAGATGGGCGTCGAGAAAGTCGAGTTGGACGACCTGCTGGCCCGCGCCGATTTCATCACATTGCACGTGCCCTATACCGACCAAACCGCCAACATTTTGTCGAAAGAGGCGCTGGCGAAGACGAAAAAAGGTGTGCGGATCATCAACTGCGCCCGCGGTGGCCTTGTTGACGAAGAAGCATTGGCAGAAGCGCTGAAATCCGGCCATGTTGCCGGCGCAGCCTTTGACGTCTTCAAAGAAGAGCCCGCGACCGAGAACCCGCTGTTCGGCCTGCCTAACGTCGTGTGCACGCCCCACCTTGGCGCGGCGACAACCGAGGCGCAGGAAAACGTTGCCCTTCAAGTCGCCGAACAAATGTCTGACTACTTGCTGACCGGTGCGGTCACCAACGCGTTGAACATGCCTTCGGTCACCGCCGAAGAGGCAAAGGTCATGGGCCCATGGATCACATTGGCCGGTCACTTGGGTGCCTTTATTGGCCAGATGACTGACGAAGCCGTTAAGGCAATCAACATTCTGTATGATGGTCAGGTCTCGGAGATGAACCTGAACGCGCTGAACTGCGCGGTCGTGGCGGGCATCATGAAACGTGCCAACCCAGATGTTAACATGGTCAGCGCCCCTGTCGTCGCACGGGAAAAAGGCATCCAGATCAGCACCACCAACCAAGATAAATCTGGTGTGTTTGACGGTTACGTGAAGGTCACGGTTGTTACTGAAAAACGGGAACGTTCGATCGCGGGCACCGTATTCTCGGACGGGAAACCACGGTTCATCCAGATCAAGGGCATCAATATCGAAGCCGAAGTTGGCGCACATATGCTCTATACAACCAACGACGACGTGCCCGGTATCATCGGCACATTGGGGCAGACCCTTGGTGCGCATGACGTCAACATTGCGAACTTCACGCTTGGCCGCTCCACCGCTAAGGGCGAAGCAATTGCATTGCTCTACATTGACGGACCGCTGCCCGAAAAAGCGCTAAAAGATCTGCGCGATACAGGCCTATTCAAGCAGGTCAAAGAGCTCGAATTCGAAGTCGCCTAAACCCGACCTTATCCCTGAAACGCAAAGCGCCCCCGGCATCGGGGGCGCTTTTTTGTCTGCTTCCAAATGACCTAAATCCCGGGGGAGTAGCCAAAGGCTGCGGGGGCAGCGCCCCTTCTTAGCCGACCCGACGATGCATCACGCACCGGTCCAGTCCAGCACGACCTTGCCCGACGCACCCGACCTCATCGTCGCAAATCCGGTCTCGAAATCATCTGCGTCAAAGCGGTGCGTGATGATCGCACTGACATCCAGCCCGTTTTCGAGCATGGCGATCATTTTGTACCAGGTTTCGAAAATCTCGCGGCCGTAGACGCCTTTGACCGTGATCGCCTTGAACACGATGCGCGACCAATCCACAGGGGATTTTCCGGGCGGAATGCCCAGCATCGCAATCCGCCCGCCCATGGTCATCGCCTCGACCATCTGGTCAAGCGCGGTCTGATTGCCCGACATCTCCATCCCGACGTCAAAACCCTGTTTCATCTTGAGACGCGCGATGACATCCGCGAGGTCTTCTTGACGCACATCGACAGGCACGACGTCCGCGACCTTGGCAGCCAGTTCAAGGCGTGCGGGGTTCACATCCGTGATCACAACATGGCGGGCACCGACATGGCGCGCGACCGCGGCGGCCATGATGCCGATGGGGCCTGCGCCGGTGATCAACACATCCTCGCCCACCAGATCAAAGCTCAGCGCGGTGTGGACCGCATTGCCAAGAGGGTCGAGGATAGCACCGATATCATCGGAAATCGTATCGGGCAGCGGCACCACGTTGAACGCGGGCAGCCGTAGGTATTGCGCGAACGCGCCTTGTTCGTTCACGCCGATCCCGCGGGTGGCGGGATCAAGGTGGAATTTGCCCGACCGCGACTGGCGTGAGGTTTTGCCGATGAGGTGCCCCTCGCCCGAGCACCGCTGACCGATGCTCAGATCGGTGACATTGCGCCCCAGCTCTACGATCTCTCCGGCGAATTCATGACCCGTGATCAACGGGACAGGCACGGTTTTTTGCGCCCATTCGTCCCAGTTCCAGATATGAATATCGGTCCCGCAGATGCCAGTTTTGTTCACCTTGATCAGCACATCATCCGGCCCGATCTCTGGCACAGGCGCGCGGGTCATCCACAGCCCCTCACGCGGCTCGGATTTGCACAGCGCTTTCATTTGGTTGCTCATGACAGAACCCCACAGGCTTTGCCCGCGACTTCAAAAGCGGCCAGCGCGCGATCCAGTTCATCGCGTGTCAGCGCGGCGTTCATCTGGGTGCGGATGCGGGCTTGACCACGAGGCACCACCGGAAAGAAGAATCCGCTAACATAGACGCCTTCCTCGAACAGACGCGCCGCCATATCTTGTGCCAACTGCGCTTCGCCCAGCATCACAGGGATAATCGGATGTTCGCCAGGTAGCAGGTCAAAGCCCAGTTTGGTCAGTCCCTCGCGCCAGTATTTCGCGTTTTCGAACAGTTGCTTGCGGCGGTCGTCACCTTGCTCGACCAGCTCCAGCGCCTTGATCCCCGCCATGACAATCGAAGGCGGCAGCGAGTTCGAAAAAAGATAGGGGCGTGCGCGTTGGCGCAGCAAATCGATCACCGGCTGCGGCCCTGCGATATAACCGCCAATGGCCCCGCCAAGCGCCTTGCCCAACGTGCCCGTCAGAATATCAACATCGACGCTAAAATGTGCGGGCGTGCCCTCGCCCTTGGGGCCCATGAAGCCTGTCGCGTGGCAGTCGTCGACCATCACGAGCGCTTCGTATTTCTCGGCCAGTTTTGTGATTTCAGGCAGTTTGGCCAGATAGCCATCCATACTGAAAACGCCATCTGTTGCGATCATGATAAACCGCGCGCCTTCCTCGCGGGCGAGCTTCAGCTGCCCTTCAAGGTCGTCCATGTCAGAATTGGCATAGCGGTAGCGTTTGGCCTTACACAGGCGGATGCCGTCGATGATCGACGCGTGGTTCAGACTGTCCGACACAATGGCGTCTTCGGGTCCGAAAAGCGGCTCGAACAGCCCACCGTTGGCGTCAAAGCAGGCGGCGAAGAGGATGGAATCATCCTTGCCAAGGAAGGCCGCCAGCTTTTGTTCAAGCTCGCGGTGAATATCCTGCGTGCCGCAGATAAAGCGAACCGAGGCCATGCCAAACCCCTTGGGGTCCATCGCGTCGCGGGCAGAGGCAATCAAGTCGGGGTGGTCCGCCAGCCCGAGGTAGTTGTTCGCGCAAAGGTTAATGACCTGACGCCCGCCCACCGTGATCTCGCCTGATTGCGGCGAGGTGATCATGCGTTCTTGCTTCATCATACCGTCTGCGGCGATGCCGGACAGGGTGGCGTTGACGTGATCTAGATACGCTTGGGTCATGATAAAACTCCTTTTCACAGGCGTTCTACCATAATGGATGCATTTCCGAAATAGAGGAATTCCCCTATAGCGGATTTTTTCCTATATTGTGGATTAAGATGTCGATCTAGGCGTCCTGCACCACTAGAAACGCCCGTACAGGACCATCCGTTGCAGCGATCCGGTGCGGCACGTCGGCTGGATAGCGCGCTGTATCACCTGCGTGGACTGTGCCGACGGCCTCCCCGCTGTGCAGCTCTACCGTGCCTTCCAAGACTGTCAGGTGTTCGCGTGCACCCCGCGTATGGGGCTGGCTGTCCAGCATACCGCCGACGTCAATCAGCAGTTCATAGACTTCGTGTTTGCCCGCCTCTTCGGGTGGCGAGAGGATGCGGATGCGGCAGCCGGAGCCGAGGTTATTGATCGTTGGCACCTCTGCGGCCCGTAGCACTTCGATCTGGGCAGGGCTCGGGGCGCTGTCCAGCAAACCTGCGAAATCTACCTGCAAGGCGCGGGTCAGGTTCCACAAGGTTGCGATGGTAGGGCTGCTTTCGCCGCGCTCGATCTGGCTGACCATGGACCGCGACACGCCTGACAGCTTGGCGACCGCATCAAGGCTCAGACCCTGTGCGGTGCGCGCGGCCTTCAGGCGGGCGGGAAGTTGCGTCAGTATAGCGTCTGGATTATCCGTCATGCCGGATAGATGGGCCGCAGTGTGCCCCGCTGTCAATGGCAGGCGCTAGCTGAGCGCCTGCAAAACCGCAATAATCCCCGTTGCGGTCCCTGCGCCCACAATCGCCGACAGGATAATCCACCGCCGGAAGGCCGGACGGGGCGGCGGCGTTTCTTCCTGCTGCCGGATCAACGCACTTTCGACCAGCGCAGGCAACCGCGGGCCGAAACGTGCGAGCACCATCGCGGTCTTGCTCAGGTCTTTGATCACTGCGCGTGGACCGATGGATTTAGAGATGTAATCCGTCACGATCGGGTTCGACACTTCCCAGATGTTGATATGCGGGTTGAGCGAACGGGCGACCCCTTCGACGACGACCATGGTGCGTTGCAGCAAGATCAGCTCGGTCCGCGTCTCCATCCCGAAGCGTTCGGTGACCTCAAACAGATAGGTCAGCAGCCGCGCCATCGAAATGCGGGTCGCGTCCATGCCGAAAATAGGCTCCCCCACGGCGCGCAGGGCACGGGCGAATTCGTCGACATCTTTGTCGGCAGGCACATAGCCCGCTTCGAAGTGCACCTCTGCCACGCGTTTGTAATCTTTGCGGATAAAGCCAAACAGAATCTCGGCATAAACACGGCGGGTGTATTCGTCGATGTGGCCCATGATGCCGAAATCATAGGCGATGATATCCCCGTTCGGTGCGACCTTAAGATTGCCCTGATGCATGTCTGCATGGAAATACCCGTCGCGTAGCGCGTGGTTCAGGAACAGCTGCAATACGCGATCGCCTAACGCGACACGGTCGTGACCCGCGGCGTCAATCGCATCGTTATCCCCCATGGATACGCCATCGGCCCAGCCCAGCGTCATCACACGTCGGGCGGAATATTCCCATTTGATCGCAGGCAGTTGGAACCCTGCGTCGCCTTTGGTGTTCGCGGCAAATTCAGACGCGGCAGAGGATTCGAGCCGCAAATCCAGCTCGCCCCGTACGACGCCATCGAAATGCTCGATCACCTCCATCGGGCGCAGGCGGCGCGATCCGGGAGAGAAGAGTTCAACCATACGCGCCGCCAGATAGAAGGCATCGACATCCTTGCGGAACGCTTTCTCGATACCGGGGCGGAGCACTTTGACGGCCACGTCTTCTTGGGTCTCGGCGATGGTTGCGCGGTGCACCTGCGCGATAGAGGCGGCAGCGACAGGTTCGCTGAACTCAGAGAAAATCGCACTGACCGGCAGGCCCAACTCTTTCTCGACTTCGGCCTTGGCCTGTTCGATCGAAAACGGCGGCAGCTTGTCTTGCAATACGCGCAGCTGCACCGCCAGTTCGTCGCCCACGACATCGGGGCGCGTGGACAGCACCTGACCAAATTTGATGTAGGCGGGGCCAAGCGCGGTGAGCGCACGGGTGGCGGGTGGCATCGCCGGATCGCCAGCATAGCCCAGAAACTTGAACGGCTTGCCAAGCGCCTTGGCGACGAACCGCAAGGCAGGAGTCGCGTCAAAAGCGTCGAGCACGACATTCATCGCGCCGGTCCGCTCCAAAGTTGCACCGGTGCGGATCAACCGCCAGATATTGTGAGGTCCGCGCATGACTTAAATCTTCCAACCAGAATGAAGCGCCGCAATGCCCAGCGACAGGTTCCGATATTTCGCCTGCCCAAAGCCCGCGGTGCGTAGCATACCTAAAAAGGTCTCTTGGTCGGGGAAATTGCGGATCGATTCGACAAGGTATTGATAGCTGTCACGGTCGTTCGCGATCATCTGCCCCATGCGGGGGATGACGTTAAAGCTATACAGATCATAGGCTTTTTGCATCATCGGATTGGGCAACTGGCTGAATTCAAGCACCATGAGACGCCCGCCGGGGCGCAACACGCGGTAGGCTTCGTTCAAAGCCTCTTGGGGACGGGTTACGTTCCGGATGCCAAAGCTGATGGTATAGACGTCAAAGCTGTTGTCCTCGAACGGCAGCGCCATCGCATCGCCGACAACCCAATCAAGACTGTCCGCCATCGCTGCTGCCTCGGCGCGCTTGCGCCCTGCGACCAGCATCGGTTCGGTCAAATCCAGCACAGTGGCATGGCCCGTTCCCGCGCGGCCCAGAAACTTGAACGACACATCTCCCGTGCCTCCGGCGACATCCAGCAGCTTTTGTCCTGCACGCGGGGCCAGCCAATCCATCATCGCTTCTTTCCAGACGCGGTGGATGCCGACGCTCATCACGTCGTTCATGATGTCATATTTGCTTGCCACAGAGTTAAAGACACCCTGCACGCGTCCGGCCTTGTCGCCTTCGGCCACGGTTTCAAATCCGAAATGAGTGGTTTTGTCGCTGTCGTTTGTCATGGGGTCTTGTAGTCCTTTGATCTGCACCTTTGTTATAGGGCGCGAGGGGTCAGGTACAATGCGCCCTTTTGTCAGAAGGGAAACAACCATGCCTGAGTTGCCAGAGGTCGAAACAGTACGTCGCGGTTTGTCCCCCGTGATGGAGGGTCAGGTGATTGCCCGCGCCGAGGTGAACCGCCCCGATTTGCGCTGGCCTTTCCCCCCAGATATGGCCGCAAGGCTGACAGGACAACGGGTGACCCAGCTGCGCAGGCGGTCAAAATACATTCTGGCGGATCTATCCTCGGGAGAATCGCTGCTGGTGCATCTGGGAATGTCCGGCCGGATGCTGATCTCGGGCGATCCGTTGGGGCAATTCGTGCATGACCACCCCGCCCCCGAAAAACATGATCACGTTGTGTTTCATATGGGCAACGGTGCGCGGGTAACATTCAACGATCCGCGCCGCTTTGGCGCGATGGATCTTTTGGATACGGCCAGTGCCGACAGCCATAAGCTGCTGTCGGCCATCGGGCCAGAGCCGCTTGGCAATGATTTCCACGAGGCGCACCTGATTGGCGCGCTGAAAGGCAAGAACACCCCGATCAAGACCGCTCTGCTGGACCAGCGGATCGTGGCGGGGCTGGGGAATATCTATGTCTGCGAAACACTTTACCGCGCGGGCATCCACCCGGCGCGCAAGGCGGGGCGCATATCAGCGGCCCGTGTTGGCGGGCTGGTCCCGATCATCCGCGACGTCCTGAACGCAGCGATCACCGCAGGTGGATCGACCTTACGCGATTTCAAACGCGCTGACGGAGAGTTGGGCTATTTCCAGCACAGCTTTGACGTGTACGGGCGCGAGGCGCAGCCCTGCCGCACCCAAGGCTGCGCCCATCAGATTGCCCGCATCGTGCAGTCCGGGCGCTCTTCCTTCTACTGCCCGCAATGCCAAAGATAACTTGAAACACCCCGTCCCCGTGGTATGCACATCTTTCAAAGCGTAACAAACGAGAGCATTCTTTGATGGCTTATGAAACGATCACGGTCGACGTCGACAACCACATCGCGCTTGTCACGCTGAACCGTCCTGACGCAATGAACGCATTGAATGACCAGCTGATGACAGAGCTGGCCGATGCATTGAAATCGGCTCAGGAAAACGAAAAAGTCCGCTGCATCGTGATCACCGGCTCGGAGAAGGCCTTTGCCGCCGGTGCCGATATTGCCATGATGCGCGACAAAAGCTTTGTCGACGTCTTTGCCGGTGATCTTTTCACCCCAGAGACCGACCAGATCATGCGTGTGCGCAAACCCATCATCGCTGCCGTGTCGGGCTATGCCCTTGGCGGCGGTTGCGAACTGGCGATGATGTGTGACTTTATCATCTGTTCGGAAAGCGCCAAGTTCGGCCAGCCCGAGATCAATCTGGGCGTTGTCGCCGGCATTGGTGGCACCCAGCGTCTGACCCGTGCGATCGGCAAATCCAAAGCAATGGATATGAACCTGACGGGCCGCTTTATGGATGCAGCCGAAGCAGAACGCGCGGGCCTTGTGTCACGTGTGGTTCCGGTCAAAAAGCTGATGGAAGAAACGATGGCAGCCGCGGCAAAGATCGCCGAGAAATCCATGATCTCGACCATGGTGGTCAAAGAGGCGGTAAACAGGTCCTTCGAAGTGCCGCTACGCGAAGGTCTGCTGTTTGAACGCCGCGTTTTCCATTCGCTGTTTGCAACGGAAGATCAAAAAGAAGGCATGTCCGCCTTCCTAGAAAAGCGCGAAGCACAGTTCCGCGACAAGTAAATAGCTTTGCGGGTTTGCATTGCGCGTCGGGGTGGACTATAGGCAACCCCAATACATGCGCGTGCAGCCCGCTCTGGCTAGAATCACCTTATCGGATATTGGTTCCGGTCCTTGGGTTTGTGTCGCGTATTCGCAATTTGAACATACCCAAGATTAAGGCTGATCCTCATGGCAAATACACCTCAGGCAAAAAAGCGCGCCCGTCAGAACGAAGCACGTTTTCAAATCAACAAAGCACGTCGTTCGCGCATCCGTACCTTTCTGCGTAAAGTAGAAGAAGCCATTGAATCCGGTGACAAAGAAGCCGCAACAGCCGCCCTGCGCGCTGCTCAGCCTGAGCTGATGCGCGGTGTGACCAAAGGCGTTTTCCACAAGAACACAGCGTCGCGCAAAGTGTCGCGCCTGGCGTCGCGGGTCAAAGCACTGGGCTAAGCCCGACTGACACCACGTCAACATTAAAATCCGAAAGGCACCGTTTTTACGGTGCCTTTTTTTTGGTGTCGCACTCGGATCACGGGAATGAGATTCTTTTGCACCAATCTCTGAGTCAAGTTTGAAGATGTGTTGTAACAGTCCAACCGAGATTGCTAACAGTATCAAACGCGATTCACTTCGCTTGGGGGGACAGGCCCGAACGGTTCGAGATATTTGCTAGGATATCGAACATCCGTCGGGGAAATTTGGATGGCCTTGCTAGAGGCCACCTGACGTCTGCAGATGCTGCTGCCAGCACATTTGCCCTGTCTTTTGTATACGACGAACGGTGTGTTCGGCAGCGACGTTGGGCGATTTTCATCGCCAACGCACGCGTCAGACGCGCCCTATGTAAAAATGTCCGAAGGACGACAGGCCGGTTTTCTGTGTGGGACCGGGTGAGCGGTCTATTGTCTTTTGGTACGGCAAAAAAGCGTTTCCGCATGAGCTGGGACGATCAAAGAATGGGACGGCAGGGCGCATGATGCAGGCAGAGTGGACGACAATTCGGGGCCGGCTTTTAAAGACGGTCGGGCAGAACAACTTTACGACCTGGATAGACCCGCTGACCGTTGGCCCGATCGATGACGGCATCTGCACGTTGTTCGTGCCGACCAACTTCTTTGGCAACTATGTCAGCCAGAACTTTGCCGATCTGCTGCTGCATGAAATGCAATCCGAAGACATCAGCATCAGCCGCCTGAAATTTGCTGTGGCCCCACAGGACAAGCCCACCGCCGTCGATCCTGTGACTGCCCGCCCCAAGCCCGCCGCCGCGGTTCATCCTGCGAACAGCCAAATCAACACTGCCCCGCTTGATGCGCGCTTTAGCTTTGACAACTTTGTTGTCGGCAAACCCAACGAGCTGGCCCACGCCGCCGCGCGTCGCGTTGCCGAAGGGGGCCCCGTCACGTTCAACCCGCTGTTCCTGTATGGTGGCGTCGGTCTGGGTAAAACGCACCTGATGCACGCCATCGCGCAAGAGCTTCAGATCCGCAAACCCGAGCTGAACGTGCTGTATCTCTCTGCCGAACAGTTTATGTACCGTTTTGTTCAGGCATTGCGCGATCGCAAGATGATGGACTTCAAGGAAATCTTCCGCTCTGTCGACGTGCTGATGGTGGACGATGTCCAGTTCATCGCCGGCAAGGACAGCACGCAGGAAGAGTTCTTTCACACGTTCAACGCGCTCGTGGACCAGAACAAGCAGATCATTATTTCGGCAGACCGCGCCCCGGGCGAGATCAAGGATCTGGAAGACCGCGTGAAATCGCGTCTGCAGTGTGGTCTGGTCGTAGATCTGCACCCCACCGACTATGAACTGCGTCTTGGCATTCTGCAAAACAAGGTCGATGCACAGCGCAAGAACTACCCCGGTCTCGAAGTCGAGGCAGGCGTGCTGGAATTTCTGGCACACCGGATCACCACCAACGTCCGTGTGCTTGAAGGCGCGCTGACCCGCCTCTTCGCCTTTGCGTCACTGGTGGGCCGCGAGATCAACATGGACTTGACGCAGGATTGCCTTGCCGACGTGCTCCGCGCGTCCGAGCGCAAAGTCAGCGTTGAAGAAATCCAGCGCAAAGTGTCCGAACATTACAACATCCGCCTCAGCGATATGGTCGGCCCCAAGCGTCTGCGCAGCTACGCGCGCCCGCGTCAGGTCGCCATGTATCTGTGCAAGAAAATGACCAGCCGGTCGCTGCCTGAAATCGGGCGTCGCTTTGGCGGGCGCGATCACACCACGGTTATGCACGGCGTCAAACGCATCGAAGAGCTGAAACAGAACGACGGTCAGATCGCCGAAGATCTGGAACTGCTGCGCCGCTCTCTCGAGGCTTAAAAGCACCAGCTTGCTCAGAACACACGCGAAGGCCTTGACGGGCCTTCGTTTCGTGCTGAAAAGTCAACAAAACTCTTGTGAATACATTGGTATCGGGTAGTTTGCCCTCCCGGACTGCCGGAATGGAGATGGCATATGAAATTCAGCATCGAACGCGCCGCGCTGCTTAAGGCCGTATCACAGGCCCAATCAGTGGTTGAGCGCCGCAACACCATCCCAATTCTCGCCAACGTGCTGATCGAGGCCGAAGGCTCCGACGCGTCGTTCCGCGCGACCGATCTGGATATCGAGGTTGTCGATAAGGCCCCCGCTCAGGTGGAACGCGCCGGTGCGACCACCGTATCGGCAACCACGCTGCATGAAATCGTGCGCAAGCTGCCCGACGGTGCGTTGATCAGTCTGACCGCAGACAACGCCGCGGGGCGTCTGACTGTTGAAGCAGGCCGGTCCAATTTCTCACTGGCGACGCTGCCACGCGAAGATTTCCCCGTGATGGCCACCTCTGAATATCAGTCGAACTTCAAGGCCCCTGCCCCCGTGCTGCGCCGGCTGTTCGACAAATCCAAATTCGCCATCTCGACCGAAGAAACGCGGTATTACCTGAACGGCGTCTACATGCATATTTCGGACAGCGACGGCAGCAAGGTTCTGCGCTGCGTTGCGACCGATGGCCACCGCCTGGCCCGCATCGACGCGCCCATGCCGGACGGTGCCGCTGAAATGCCCGGCGTGATCGTCCCCCGCAAAACCGTGGGTGAATTGCGCAAGCTTCTGGATGACGATGATATGGAAATCGCCGTTTCCGTGTCCGAGACAAAGATCCGCTTTGCCACGCCGCATATCACGCTGACTTCGAAAGTTATCGACGGGACGTTCCCCGACTACACGCGCGTGATTCCGCAGGGCAACACACGTAAAATGGAAGTCGACGCCAGCGATTTTGCCCGCGCCGTTGACCGTGTTGCGACCGTAAGCTCTGAACGGTCGCGTGCCGTCAAACTGCAACTGGACGAAGACCGTCTGGTGTTGTCGGTCAATGCACCTGACAGCGGTGCAGCCGAAGAAGAGTTGGTCGTCGCCTATGCGGACGAACGGCTCGAGATCGGGTTCAACGCGAAATACCTGCTTGAGATTGCAAGCCAGGTAGATCGTGAAAATGCGGTATTCCTGTTCAACTCCTCCGGTGATCCGACGCTGATGCGCGAGGGCAATGATATGTCTGCCGTGTATGTCGTTATGCCGATGCGTGTGTGACGCTGCCAGCTTACGCCGAATATCTTAACGCATTCATACCACCCGTATGAGCGGCCTATTTTTATCCCAGCTGACGCTGTCGCATTTCCGTTCGCATAAACGGGCGGTGATCGACAGCGATGCGCGACCGGTATCGATCTTTGGTCCGAATGGCGCGGGCAAAACCAATATCCTCGAAGCGGTATCTTTGCTGTCGCCCGGACGTGGCCTGCGGCGGTCGAGCGCGTCGGATATGACACGCCGGCCAGAGGCGCTTGGCTGGAAAATCACCGCACATCTTCACAGCTTAGGACAGGTTCACGAGATCGAGGTCTGGTCAGAAGCAGGCGCGGCGCGACAGCTGCGCATTGACGGCAAAGCCGTAGCGCAGAACGGTTTAGGGCGCATCGCGCGGGTGCTGTGGTTGATCCCGTCGATGGACCGTCTGTGGATCGAAGGGGCCGAAGGGCGCCGCCGCTTTCTGGACCGTATGACCCTCAGCTTTCTGCCTGACCATGCAGATCAGTCGCTGGCCTACGAGAAGGCCATGCGGGAACGCAACCGCCTGCTCAAAGATATGGTGCGCGAACCGTCGTGGTATGTCGCGCTGGAACAGCAGATGGCCGAAGCCGGAAGCGCGATCCACGCCAACCGTGTTGCTGCCCTTCAAGCGATCACCGAAGCGCAGGCGCAGGCCGAAACCGCCTTTCCGACCGCCACACTTAATCTGATCTGCGACATGCCCAAAACCGCCGACGGGCTGCGTCAGGCGCTTGCCGATAGCCGCATGCGCGATCTTTCGGCTGGGCGGACATTGATCGGCCCGCATCGTGCCGACCTTGAAGGCGTCTATGCCGCTAAAGATGTCCCCGCGCGCGATTGTTCAACCGGAGAGCAGAAGGCGCTGCTGGTATCGCTGATCCTTGCCAACGCCCGCGCTTTGGCCGCTGATTTTGGCGCGCCCCCTTTGTTGCTGCTCGACGAGGTCGCGGCACATCTGGATGAAAGCCGCCGCGCCGCGCTGTATGAAGAACTAAGCGCACTTGGCGCGCAGGCCTGGATGACCGGCACCGGGGAAGAGCTGTTCGACACGCTCGGCCCGCGCGCGCAACGGCTTGAGGTGACAGACGCCGACGGATTGTCGACCGCAAGAATGCTCCCATGACCATCGCCCTGCCCGACCTGCTGCTGTATTGCGGTGCGCTGCTCATCCTGTTTCTGACACCCGGTCCGGTGTGGTTGGCGATCATGGCGCGGGCATTGTCGGGCGGATTTGCATCCGCTTGGCCGCTCGCCGTTGGTGTCGCAATCGGTGATATGCTGTGGCCACTGGTGGCGGTGCTTGGCATCAGCTGGATTCTGTCGGTCTTTGATATGTTCATGTTGGGCATGCGCTGGATTGCATGCGGTGTGTTCCTGATCATGGGCTCCCTGCTGATCCGCCATGCCGACGCTAAAATCGACCGCGACAGCCGTCTCACGCGGCCAGGTGCCTGGGCTGGTTTCGGGGCCGGTCTGCTTGCCATTCTGGGCAATCCAAAAGCGGTATTGTTCTACATCGGCGTGCTGCCGGGCTTCTTTGATCTGCGCAGCGTTACCGCAGTTGATGTGGGTGCGATCATCGCGGTCTCGGTCGTAATTCCGCTGCTTGGCAATCTCTCTGTCGCCGCTTTGGTGGGCAAATTGCGCGGCCTGATGACCAACCCTGCCACGCTGAAACGCATCAACATTGTGGCCGGCACGCTATTGATCTGCGTAGGTTTGCTCATTCCCTTCATCTAACGCAAAATCTTGTGTCAGGCGCGTGACAATCATGGCGAAAAATACTATAAATTGGGTAACAAAAGAAGGTTTCCCAATATGTCCGACACCGATCAGCTCCCCGAGGAATACGGCGCAGATTCCATCAAGGTTCTAAAAGGCTTAGAAGCTGTTCGCAAACGTCCGGGCATGTACATCGGTGACACCGATGACGGGTCGGGTTTGCACCACATGGTCTATGAGGTCGTGGACAACGGCATCGACGAGGCGCTGGCCGGTCATGCGGATGCGGTGAACGTCACAATCCACGACGACAGCTCCATTTCTGTCCGCGATAACGGGCGCGGCATTCCGGTTGGCATCCACCAAGAAGAAGGCGTTTCCGCAGCCGAGGTCATCATGACCCAGCTGCACGCGGGCGGTAAGTTCGACAGCAACTCCTACAAGGTGTCGGGCGGTTTGCACGGCGTGGGTGTGTCGGTTGTGAACGCCCTCTCCGACTGGCTTGAGCTGCGCATCTGGCGCGAAGGCAAAGAACACATCGCACGCTTTGAGGGCGGCTTTACCACAGAGCACTTGAGCGTTGTTGGCCCGACTGACCGTACGGGTACTGAAGTACGTTTCATGGCCTCGACAAGCACGTTTTCGAACCTCGAATACAGCTTTGAAACGCTGGAAAAACGCCTGCGCGAACTGGCCTTCCTGAACTCCGGTGTGCGGATCATCCTAACGGACGAACGCCCTGCCGACCCCCTGCGCTCAGAACTGTTCTATGAAGGCGGCGTGAAGGAATTCGTGAAATACCTCGACCGCTCAAAATCCTCTGTCATGCCAGAACCGATTTTCATCACCGGTGAAAAGGATGATATCGGGGTCGAGGTCGCGATGTGGTGGAATGACAGCTACCACGAAAATGTCCTGCCGTTTACCAACAACATCCCACAACGCGATGGCGGCGCCCATATGGCGGGCTTTCGGGGCGCATTGACGCGGACGATCAATAACTACGCTCAAGCTTCCGGCATTGCCAAGAAAGAGAAAATCTCCTTTACCGGCGATGACGCGCGCGAAGGTCTGACGTGCGTGCTGTCCGTCAAGGTGCCGGACCCCAAGTTTAGCTCGCAGACCAAAGACAAATTGGTCAGCTCAGAGGTGCGCCCCGCCGTCGAGGGCTTGGTCAACGAAAAGCTGTCCGAATGGTTCGAAGAGAACCCCCAGATCGCCAAGATCGTCGTCGGCAAAATTATTGAAGCCGCTCACGCCCGCGAAGCGGCGCGCAAAGCCCGCGATCTGACCCGTCGCAAGACCGCCATGGATGTGAATTTCCTTGCCGGCAAGCTCAAGGATTGCTCTGAAAAAGACCCGTCCAAAACCGAAGTCTTCCTGGTGGAGGGTGACTCAGCCGGTGGTTCTGCGCAAACTGGCCGTGACCGCCAGACCCAGGCAATTCTGCCATTGAAGGGTAAAATCCTGAACGTCGAGCGTGCACGGTTTGACCGGATGCTGGGCAGTCAGGAAATTGGTAACCTTGTTATGGCGCTTGGCACAGGTATTGGCCGCGACGAATTCAACATCGACAAGCTGCGCTACCACAAGATCGTCATCATGACTGATGCGGACGTCGACGGCGCGCACATCCGCACGCTGCTGCTCACGTTCTTCTATCGCCAGATGCCGAAGCTGATCGAGAACGGCCACCTCTATATTGCGCAGCCGCCCTTGTACAAAGTGTCGCGCGGCAAGTCTGAAGTCTATCTGAAAGACCAGGCCGCGATGGAAGACTACCTGATCCAGCAAGGCATTGATGGTGCTATGTTAAAACAGGGTAACGGCGAAGAAATCACCGGTCAGGATCTGGCCCGCGTCGTCGATCTGGCGCGCCAGATGCGCCGTGTTCTCGAAGCCTTCCCGACCCATTATCCCCGTCATATTCTAGAACAGGCAGCTATCGCCGGTGCCTTTGTTCCAGGCGCGGTCGATTCCGATTTGCAAGGTGTGGCCGATAAGGTCGCCGTGCGTCTGAACCTCATTGCGCTGGAATGGGAACGCGGTTGGCAGGGCCGTATCACGCAAGACCACGGCGTCCGTCTCGCCCGTATCCTGCGCGGCGTGGAAGAAGTCCGCACCCTTGATGGCCGCATGCTCCGCTCCGGCGAAGCAAAGCGTTCCGGCGGTTTCACAGAGCATCTGCAAGACGTCTATGGCACGACCGCCAAGCTGGTACGCAAAGACCGCAGCCAGCTCATCCACGGTCCTATGGACCTGCTTGAGGCAATCCTCGCAGAGGGTGAAAAAGGCCTGTCCCTGCAGCGCTACAAAGGCTTGGGCGAAATGAACCCTGATCAGCTTTGGGAAACCACGCTCGACCCCGACGCGCGGACCCTGCTGCAAGTCAAAGTGGCCGATATGGCCGAAGCAGATGATCTCTTTACCAAGCTCATGGGCGACGTCGTGGAACCCCGCCGCGAGTTCATCCAGCAAAATGCGCTGAACGTAGCAAACCTCGATTTTTAGAGGGTTCATTGGCCCGCGCCGTATCGATATGCCGAAATCCTCCGGAAAGGGGCGCGGCCAGAACGTCCTCGATTCCACGCTGTGATTGGCGCAGGTTCAAGGCGATGTGGGCGAACCCTGCAGCCTGCAGGGAACGAACCTGTGTCGTTAGAGCATTGCGACCGATACGGCCCCTGAACTGGATGGGCCGGAACAGCGCATCGGGATCAGGGGCAAGACCCCGCTACATGGCGGTCAGGATTGGCGCGGATGGCAGGCCTGCATCATTGCGCGCCTGACGCCACATCGACAGTCGGCGTGCGGCCTGATCGGGAGGGCCCGGATAGGCGCACCAGAACAATCCCGACAACCACCACACCAGCGGCGATGTAGGGCGCAGCGGCAAGGCCTATGCCTTCCACAACAAGCCCCCCGGCCCATGCACCCCCGGCGATGCCAAGGTTGAACGCACCGATGTTCAGACCGGATGCCACATCGACCGCACCCGGGGATACTTCGCGCGCAATTTGCACGACATACGATTGCAGCGGCGGCACGTTGGCGAAGGCAAAGCCGCCCCAGAAGGCCGCAACCGCGATGGCTGCAATCGGGTGTGTAAGGAAGGCACCAAGTGCGACCAGTGATATCGCAAGGCCAGAGAAAATCACCATCAGGGACGCGACTGCACCGATACGGTCAGCCAGTTTGCCACCGGCGATATTTCCTACGGCAACAGATGCACCGTAGAGCAATAGCACAAGACTAACCGCGCCCGCAGACAGACCCGTGACTTCGTTCAGCATCGGTGCAAGGAAGGTAAAGGCAATGAAGTTGCCGCCATAGCCGACAGCCGTGATCAGGTAGACCAACAGAAGGCGCGGCGAAGTCAGCACCTGTAGTTGGGCTTTGATTCCCGCTGATGCGGTCTTGGACAGATTGGCGGGCACCAAAATGGCAGAAGCGATGAAACCGATAACGCCAAGCACGACAACGCCAAGGAAAGTTGACTGCCAGCCAAAGTTCTGGCCGATGAACGTCCCCAAGGGAACACCCGTCACAAGCGCGACAGTCAAACCAAGGAACACCAGCGCAATAGCCGAGCTTTCCTTTTCAGGTTCCACAAGGTCCGTGGCGATAGTCGAGGCGATAGCAAAGAACACGCCGTGGGCGAGGCCAGTAATAAAGCGCGCAGCGACAAGGCTGCCGTAATCCGGCGCAAAGGCAGCATAAGCATTGCCGAGCGTGAACAGCGCCAGCAAGAGCAGCAACAGCGTTTTCCGCGGCACACGGTCTGCCATGGCGGTCAGCACTGGCGCGCCGATGGTCACGCCAAGCGCATAGAGGCTGACCAGCAGGCCAGCGGAAGGAATGGAAACGCCAAGATCGGCGGCGATGGTGGGAAGCAAGCCGACGATAACGAACTCGGTCGTACCGACGGCAAAAGCGCTGATGGTCGGCGCCCATAGGGCAAGTGGCATCGGTTTTCTCCAATAAATTTGATGTCGACGCCGTATATGCCTGTCGTTATCTATTGCGAGAACAGACAAGTTTGGAATGGATCATTGCAAAAACTGCACGAATTTCTGCGCATGGGGGACTTGGCCGCCTTCGTCGGGATCGTTGATGGTGGGGGCTTTGCTGAATCCGCGCGGCGCAGAGGGGTGTCTGCCTCAACACTCAGCCGGTCGGTCACGCGGCTGGAAGAGCAGCTGAAAGTCACGCTGCTGCGCCGGACCACGCGGTCCATCGAAATCACACCCGAAGGCGCCGCCGTTCTGGCTGAGGCGCGCGAGATTTTAGATCGTAGCGAAGCCCTGCAAGAGATCGCCACAAGTGGACAGGCCCCTGCCGGACCGCTGCGTGTAAACGCACCGGTTCCTTACGTCCTGCATGTTCTCGCCCCGCGGCTGGCCGAGTTCCGCACCCGATATCCCGACATCCAGCTGTCGATTGACATGACGGATGCGCTGGTGGACCTAATCGGCAGTCACGCGGATGTTGCCATTCGGCTGGGACAACTGCCCGATAGCGACATGTTGCACCGCCCCTTGGGGCGCACGTCATGGAAGTTAGTGGCGACGCCGGAATATCTCGATCGCAACGGCTGGCCCAAAACACCAACCGACCTCGCACGGCTGGAGCAAGTGCGCTTTGCGGCACCAGATCATATCAACACGCTGCGCTTTACCGGTCTGCCCACCCCCGTGACGGTGCCCCCCGCCCTGACTGCGGGCAATGGGGAGGCCGTTCGCCAGATGGTATTAAGCGGTCTGGGCATCGCGCGGTTTTCCGATTTCATGATCGCAGATGACATCGAGGCGGGCCGATTGGTGGAGCTGTTTCCCGGCCGACTTGACGCCGCCCCACTGGATATCTCAGCGCTCTACCTTACCCGCGTATCAGGATTGCGCCGTCTGGGCGTCTTTTTGGATTGGCTGGGGAACCTTAGCGAAGGCTAAGTTACGCTGGTGCCCTTCGCGCATGCATAACGATACCGAGCAAAGCGTGGCCTCGAAAAGGTTAATCTCTGTCAGTCTTATATAGACATATTTTTTATGCCCGCTTTCGGGAAGTTGCGCCGCAGCGGTGCGATCCCTTCCGAACGGCTGGTAAGGGCTGGAAGTTGCCATGGTGACGAAGCGCGGAGAGCCGGCCTTTGCTGCGGGTTGTACGATCGGCAGCCATGTGCAGAAAGTTGGATTTGCAAAGTCCGAGATTTTACTAGATTCAGCGCATTTTTGTTCTGCGGTGCGCCCGCTGCGGCTTACGTTTTCCGCAAGTTCGGGGTGCTGACCTAATCAATAAGGATCGGTGCTACTTCTTCTATCGCCCATTCTTCCTATGCGTTCGTCCAAAGAGCGCCATTCTGCGCCCGCTCCGCCCCGTGCTGATAAAGGGCGTTCATATAAGTTGATGAAAACCGATCCGACGGATCATAGACGATCCCCGAACTCGGATCGATCGATGTCACCGAAAAGCGGAGCCCCCTTTCTCGCGCGTAAAGCTGCGTCGCGTTGACCTGTAACAATGCATTTGCTCTGCCTGTTGTCGTGAGCGCTTGTTGCGAGATGCTTAGCGCGGATCTTCTTACTGTCTCAGGTGCAGGGTTAAGCGTGTTGTTGATGAGGACGTAGATATGCCCGCCTTGCAGCTTCTGATCAGGTGTTGTGAACGCGAAATTAGGTACCGCCAGAAACTGCATGTGAACGCCACCGTCGACATGTGTTTCCGCATAGGTTTTATCATTCACACTGTATCGCAGGTTCACGGGCGGAAAGAGGCCCGGCAATGCAGCAGACGCCCGCATTATACTGCGAAACAGATCGTATTGCCCTGCGGCGGCGATGGCACCCATGTCCCAGACCGAGGCTCGCGCACTATCAAGCTCCGAGGTTACGACCAGCAGACTATTTCCCGCTTTATGCTTTTGCGCAATGGCACGGAGGAACGAGGGTGGGGTGTTTTCCTCGATCAACACTGCAAGCGGAGAAGTGTCATATAGCGCGTCGCTGAAGACTGCTTGAAATGGACGCATCCGCATGATGTCACTTGCATCACTTTGGGTGAAGACGCGGGTCAGAACCTCGTCATAGTCCTGTCCCATAAACGCAAAGGGCGCGATCAGCGCTCCGGTCGAGATACCGGTCACCAGGTCAAAGTCGGGTCTGTCGCCCCGTGCGGACCAGCCAACAAGCGCGCCTGCACCAAAAGCACCATCCTCACCGCCGCCGGATAGGGCCAGCACGTTCGGCCCGTCGGAAGACCCCGACGAGGATTGCGGGGGATGCAGGTGTTTGAGCCATTCATCCGGCCCATCATCCGCAAAGAGACGAAACCGAGACAGCGGGTCATCGTCTGTTGCAACACGCGTTTCCAAGGGGATCTGAACGCGGCTTGAGCAGGCTGAAAGGGCGGTTACCCCAAGACCCATGAGAAGCAAGCGGCGGCCCAAAAGGTCACTGGTTGGTTTCGTGCACGTCATCTCAATTTCCTCAACGGCACCGAGCAAGTAGCCCTGCTCGGTGAACTGTATCCTGTCTTAATGGTCATTAATGGTCGGGCGGTGGTGGAAGGGTGGCCCGCAAGGCATCTTCGGTGATGCCCAGCGCCTTGGCCGCAGCGGACATATCGGGCCGTCCAGCTTGAGGGTCGCCCAAGGCACGCACCAGTTCTTCGGGTGTTACCCCCAGCGTCTCTGCAGCCTCAGAAAAACCCGGAGGCATCTGTCCCGACGTGCCATCGCCGGGACGTGGCGGTTCATTGCGCCCGTCTGCACCAGCCCGTGTTGCGCCAACCCCTGCAGTTGCGGTTGTTGAGAAATTACCCACGGCTTGCACGCCAACCAGACATGCCGGCAGGTTCGGGAATTCATCCGTAGCATGATAATGATATATTTCGCCTGTGGGTGTCGCTCCGATGTGACCGTTGCAAGCATCAAGACCCGTGACTTCTGCGCCATCCGCTTCGGTGCTGCCATACATGGCGTGACCGTCAAATGCGTAGCCGAACAGCGCGGCGCTATCTTGATCCAATGCACAATCTGCGGCGACGCCTTGCTTTTCAAAGACGGTTTCTATGTCCGTCGACGTGGCATGCCAATGATACCAACCGCCGGGATCGATATGACCGCCACAGGTATCAAGCGCTGGCATATGCCCCGTTTGCTGAATGCTGGGCGCGTCCGAGAATATCGGCACACCATCAAGCGCCACGCCGACCTTGGAGACAGTGCCAAGCGGGCGGGGGCTCCCTGCCATTACTGGTGTCACCGGTAGCAGCATGGTGATCTCGACGCTTTCGTCCGCAGATACATTGATGCAGGCGTGGTCGACCGTTGGCCGTTCAGTTGCGATATCGACCGTGTGCACGGTTCCATCCTCGTCGAAGAAGCTATAGCCAAGCTCATCCAGCATCCCAAGGAATGCCCCATCAACGCGGTACAGCTTGGCATTCACGCCAGTCCAGTCCCAGATCCCGCCCGCGTCGTTCAGTGTCGCTGGACAGAACGGCCCGATGTCCAAGTCTTTCGGCATGTAATTGACCGTGATTTTGTAGCAGCTCGATGCTGTGCCCTCCTCGAGCGTGCAGTCCACGGTCACAGGTTGCTCAGCAAAGGCCGTCTTGGCAAATTCTTCGATGTCGGGATGGGCCAAAGCCGTTTGACCAAAACCGACCGAGGCGAGCACAAACAGGCCCGGCCAAAGGTGAGATAGACATTTCATTCAGCAAATCCTTTATCAGGACGTTTACAGAAAACACGACAACCCAATGTGGGGTGCCGTGTCGAAAAGTGATTCAGGAGGGGAGCTTAGCCCTTTTTCGGCATACTCGCTGGGGCGCAGGCAAGAGGCACATCCGACTTGGGGGACATACAGGTGCCCTGAACAGCGTTGCCGTCACGACCTGAGAATTCACAGGCTGCCTTCGGCTGCGCATTTTCACAAGCGCTTATTGCTTCGCGCGGCGGGCGGTCTGCGCGCGCTCCCTTACCGGACGGGGCAGCTTGCGCATAAACGATTCCTTGGTCCGTGACTGGCATGCTTTCAGCCCGCACAGCCGAGATGTTCAGCGCGCCCAGAAGCACTGCGGCCAATGTGATCGCGAGGATAACACTTTGGTTTCCTTTGATGCGCGGTACTGTTGGTCGGTAAAGCGGGATCTTGCGTTGGGCCGCGGACTGTGCGCGTCGTGCTCTAAATTTATCCATGAACATCGTAGGTTCTCCTATTGTGGCGTTAAGTCGCCATTCACAGGATCCTTTTCCATGTTCTTTGAGCAGTGAGTTTGCAGCAATTATGCAGCGAAAATGCAGATCGTTAAAAAATGAGCTCTGTAGCTTTTGTGGCTCAATTCTCGGAGGATAAGGCGCGTGCAGCCCCTTTATCCATCGTACGCGTATCCCACGCCATAGACAGAGCGGATCGGGTCCCAAGTGCTGACCGATGCGATCTTCCGCCGAATATTTCGAATGTGACTGTCGACGGTTCGGTCAAAGACCTCTGTGTCGTCGGGAAAGGCGAGAGAGAGCAGTTGATCGCGCGAAAAAACGCGGCCTGGCCTTGAAGCCAACGCCTGCAACACCGAGAATTCGCGACGCGTAAGATCGAGGTGGCTGCCATCCAGCGTTGCCTGCCACCTGTCGCCGTTAATGATAAGGCGGTCGTTCGTGACAGGGCTTTCGGTGGGCTTGCCAATAGGGCGTCGCCGCAAGACCGCCCTGACCCGCGCGACAAGCTCACGCGGGGAATAGGGTTTGCATAGGTAATCATCGGCCCCCAGCTCGAGCCCCAACAGGCGGTCGATTTCTTCAACCTTCGCAGTGGTCATGATGATCGGCACATCTAATGTCTTGCGCAAGTCCCGGCAGATCGTCAGCCCGTCGACTGCCGGCAGCATCAAGTCGAGAATGATCAGATCATACTGCTTTGCCTGTGCGAGTTCGACGGCACCCGCGCCCGTACTGAGCATTTCGACACTCATACCTTCAGTAAGCAGGTAATCCCGCACAACTTCTGCAAGCGCAATTTCATCTTCTACGATTAGGATGCTCGCAGTGGTCATTTTGATTCCTTTGGCAATCGAATGACAGTTTGCACCCCGCCCAACTCAGAGCGGCCAGCAGAGATGGTGCCGCCATGCGCCTCTACGATCGCCTTACAGACAGAAAGCCCCAGTCCAGACCCACCATACGCGCGAGATCGCGATGCTTCCACACGGTAGAAGCGGTCAAATAGCTTTTCCACATCACCTTCAGGCGCAGCTGGCGGAGTGTCCTCTACAGTCAGCAGCGCGAAACCCTCATCGTCTTGCAGATTTACGCGTATTTGGCCTGGTCCATCCGTGTATCGGAATGCGTTCTCAAGCACGTTATCCATGACTTGGCCGATCTGCCCTCGGTCGCACGGGACCAACATATGCGCGGGCAGATTGAGTTCCAATTCAATTCCCTTAGCGCTTAACCTTGACCGCGCCGCTTCAGCCGCCTGATCTACAAGTGTCGGGAGGTCCTCATGTTCAAGTATGGATGTCAATTCTGCTTCGCGGCCATACGACAGTGTTTTGAGGTCCTGCACCAAGCGCGATAGTCGCATGAGTGCAGCATGCATTTCGGTCAGCGTTTTGTCATCAGGCTGGCGTATCCCGTCCTGTAGTGCCTCAATCTGGGCCCGTAGAACCGCAAGTGGAGTTTGCAATTCGTGGCTGGTGTTGGAGATCCATTCTCGCTCGGCCTTGGCCGTCTGTTCAAGTGTCGCTGCCAAGGTGTTGTAATGGCCGATCAACTGCCCGAGTTCGTCACTTCGGTCCTGTTCTATCCTTGCTGTATAATTACCTGCGGCCATCGTTTTCGCCCCGGATTCCAGCCGCCTAATGGGCTCCAGTAACTGGCGCGCGATAATAAATGCAGCAGCAGCCGAAAGGGCGATGGCGATCAGCGCAGCAAGGGCAAGAGACGCATACTGCCCGCGCAAGAAAAATGCATCACTCGCATCTCGCTGCTCAACTGGGGCGCTTAATCCGATATAACCGAGAAGGTTCGCACCCGTGCAATTGTTTTTCGCACATACTGGGCGACGTTCAAATAACGATGAGCGTTCAATGTTGCCCGCGATGTGAATGCCATCGCGGTCAAGCAGCACGATGCGTTTCTCGAGCCTCATATTGTCGTCGCCTGCCGCAAACGGCGGTGGGTTGGCTTGCCTAGGACCCGGTGGCGCTTCAGATGGAAATCTCGGGGGCCGGCTTGGGCGGGGGCCGAAATTCCCCTTAGGGCGAGGAGCATGCGCATGTACAAAGGCACCCCAGACCTGCGGATCATCATCAAATTCAGCCCACCCGCCTTGGTTGCGCTCAGCCAAGGACGATGCCAGTTCGTCGAACTGTGCCAGCTCGCCCCTTAGCAGGTACCGTGCAAAACCGTCACGCATCCACACCGCGACCATCAGCGCCATCACCAGTACGACAAGTATGGAAATCGCTGCGACTGCTATGAATATCTTGGCAAACAGTGACTTCCGGATTGGGTTCATGCCGTAAGTATTCCACCGAAATATGCAGTGAGTTTGCAGGTACGCTAATGGTTCAGCGTTACTGCCGTTGAATCGCTCACCAGTATTATTAAGCTTTGTTCGGTCCAGCAAATATCAGATCTTAGATGTAGCTTTGGTCACGGTTCGGCTCGAAGGAGATATTCGCGGCTGACTTTAGCAATGTCCGCTAAGGGACGATCAGGCAGCCAACCTTATCTGCTTTCAAGAAATTGGTAGGCGTCAAGAATGGTTGCTGCCAGGCCTTCAAAAAAGTGCGGCGAGGCTACATCGATCAAACCCGTGGGCGCGCCCTGTGATGTCGCTCCGCTATCTTCGTCCTGTGTCACTACCAACATCGCACTTTTGTTGTTCAGCAGCTCGCGGTGGCTCGCGCCGTGCCCGTGCTTCAAAACATTGATCGCCAAATAATACTGGTGAAGTCGATCGGCGAGGTCGGCATGCCCAGCCGCCAAAAGCGTGGCCTGTACTTTACGTGACAGCGGGCCTCGTTTGAAATGGCGTTGCATCCGTGCTTCGAACACGGTGAAAATATCCACTGCAACCAATTTAATCGTATCCGTTTCAGATGCGATTTCTTTGATTTGTGCGTCCGACAGGGTTTGACCTTCGGCACATTTCAGAATTTCCGACATCCGGTCCAAGGACGTCTTTGCCGTGCTCTGCGCTGTGTGAACCAGTTCCGTTAGGGGCTGTGAGCTTGCCATTTTTTGTCCTTCCAAGAGTTTCTCTCTCAATACGCTAAAAGGCCGCCGATGGTAGGAGAAATTGGCGTTGAGCGGCAACGCCACATCCGCATTCGGAAAGCCGCATCACGGCGCCGACTGCGTTGACCGATGGCAGCCAAGGGCCGCACACGCCCTTGAGCAGGCCCCGTGACAAGCCGACGCTGCACCACATACGCGCCTGGTGACTTCCTGCGCTTGGACTCGCTAGAGACCACCTTCTACGACGGTGTTCAAATCCCAGTTTTCATTCTATGGTCGCCAATCTTTCATCCAAGGGGATTCAATGTGCCAAGCTCAATTATTGAAGAAGATCTGATGATCGAAGGCAACATCAGCTCAAGTGAGGGCAGTGTCGACATCAAAGGTCGCGTGGTTGGGGATGTCAGCGTTAAGATGATCACTATTCAGTTGAGCGGCTCAGTTGACGGGGCAATGTCGGCAACGAAGATCACAGTTGAAGGCAGCCACACCGGCAGTTTGAAGTGCGACGATCTAAAGCTTGCATCGACCTCACGGGTTCAGGCTGATGTCGTGGCCAAGGTGATGGCAACAGAAAGCGGCGCCAAAGTTAAAGGCAAGATCGATATTACAGGGCGCAAATAGGACAATTCCGGTATCGCTACGCGGTAAAGTCACATTTGGGCTTTTACAGCTAAATCATTCCAAATGCGGCGCGATGCGCGAGTGGCTGTTTCCATGACGCTGCGATGCAGCTTGCGATCGGACGACGAGAGCCCGCTTCTACTTCAAGCTGCAACATCCATGGAGCGTTTCCGTTTGCCCGCCGCTGAGCGCGCGGATCAGGATCAGGGACATGGGATAGCTGATGTCGGACATGCCATCCGAACAGGTTGTCTGATCAAGCGCGCCGGAATAACGCTGCGCCCCGAAGGTGTAGGGATAGCCACCTCCCGTGGCCGGTGTCGTTTGCGTGAGCGACGTGATTGGGTCCGCCCCGTCGTTGAGCGAAGTATATTCCACCGTGCGATCTTCGGCGATGGTCAAGGTCCAGAACGGCTCCGTCCCACGACAGGTCAGCCCCAATGGAAAGCCGTTCACCGTCGTATTACCGCCGCTTTCAAAGGCGCGTGTGAGGTAGCTCATGTGGACATAGCCGATCTCGCCATTGAGCGTGATCTGTCCCCAGTCCTCGGATGCCCGTGCGTTGATGCTGACCACCGAATTGGGGGTGAGCCCGCCGAGCCGAGCGCCTGTGACTGCGGGCGCATCGCGGACCCAGAGCTTGTCGCCTGCGGCCACGCCCGTCACGGTAAACACCGCCGGCAGGCGGGCACCATCGGGGGCCGTATGCGGATCAATCCCGTCGCTCGGGTCAGGCAGGGTGCTGGCCGCCGTCAGATAGGCCGTTGAGACCCAGCCCACATTGCCGCCGAAACCGATCATCGCCCATGTTCCGCCCTCGGCCATCTGGATGACATGCACCAAGGTTTCATTTCGCAGCGTGCCGATGGCCGCGAACTGCCTGCCCGCACCACCGCGCACCACCAGCCCGCCGTCAGGATCGTCAGCGGCAATGCCCGTCACGACATTGGCCCCGATTGCCACTGGGGGCGGCTCGGAGGTGGCGAGATAGGCCGTCGAGACCCAGCCCAGCTGGTCGCCATATTGGATCCGCGCCCATGTCCGCGCAAAGTTCCGACCCAGCACCTCGACCATCGTGTGCTCCTCCAGATCGCCAATATCGGCGGAGGACGCACTCGGGCCTCGGCGGACGTTCAACGTGTCGCCATCCGCAATGCCGACCACCTCCATCATCTCGGCCGAAGCCTCCAAGGCGGAAAAGGTCAGGCCAAGGGCGAGAAGCGACATATGCGCAGCGGGGAAGAGACGGGACATGCGGACAACCTCGAATTGAAAAGAATAAGCCAGTGGGCGCCCCGCACCGAAACGCGGGCCGCGCCTTGTCATGTTATTTGTAACAGCTTGCCGCGATCTTCTCGGCGGGGACTTTCCCTTTGATCATCTTGATGATCTCACCAGTTTTGCAAACCTTGACGTGTTTAGCACGCTTGGCATTTTCTTTGGCAGGCTGCGCCTTGCCCTTGATCCCGTCGACTTTTTTGGTTGTCGCCTTCTTTTCGATCAGCTCACCTTTGATCGGGTCGAGTTTCATGTATCCCTCCGCTCTGAGGGTTTGGAGTTCGACCTGCTCTTCTGACGTATCCGGCTCGCCGAAGTGGATATAATCTCCGCCGAGCTTTTCCGAGAGCCAGCAGCCGATCGCGTCCAGGTTCTCGGCATAGCAGACGTCATAAGGGCGTGCCTGTGCGGACAGCGGCAAGATGAGACCAAGGGTGGCCGCGGCGAGAAAGGTTTTTGTATTGAAAAGGGTCATAGTGTTGTCCTTGTTGGAAATGTTGAGGTGGTCTGGTTCTTGTCGAGGATCAATCAATCACGCTTCATAGCGTCTCCGAGTGATTTGGATTTTTCGACACCTTTCCCGTGAATGTGCAGATCCAGCATATAGGTGGTCTTGCCGACAGGGACTTTCACCGAGATGTCGTTGACCATCTTGCACGGCCCGCACCAGATATCGCCAAGCGCCTTCATGCCGGAGGTCACGAATTTGTCTCCTGCACCGATGTGCTTGGCGACGGTTTTCAGAACAAAGGCTGGGCGATCCGCGCCCTTGAGGCCGTTGAGCATTTTGATTTCGCTGCCCATGAGGGAATACGGATTGATCGGTTTACTGCCGGGATTCTTCTTAATGATAATATCAATGCCCGAAATCGGATCATCGCCGCCAATGGCCAATGCGGGGGACAGCCCCGCCATCATGCTCATCCCGATGACGGCTGTGCCGAGTATAAATCTACGTCTTAAAGTCATGAATCCATCTTTCATAAAGTTGAATTGTTGCGCTTAAGGTGTGGTGTCTTACCAATGTCGAATTGCCGATAGCTAAGCGATGTCAGCCCCATTTCATCTGATACCACCACCCCAAAGCATTGTTATTTAATGCAAATTTCATTGAGTTTGATCTTGCATTTTTCTGTACCGTTCTCGTCCCTTGCAGGGCCAGACGGCTTGATCACCAGAGGAATACATTTGCCGTTGATCATCGGCAGGCCATTGCTGCAACCGCATTGGGTGGCCGAGATATTCCTGGCGTTTTCATGGTCGATACAAGCGCAGATGTCGCCGCGTTCATAGGTCGAGCGCAGGTCGCATTGCAGCGCGGGGGTTGGCTCGGGCACAGGCGCTGGTGTGTCCGCGACGACCTTGACGCAGCCCTTGCCATTCACCAGTTCAAACCCTTTGACGCATTGGCAGGAGGTGCTGCTGCTGGCGGCCATGTTATCATAGCGACAGGCACAGCTTTCGCCACGTTTCACCGTGCTAACTGCATCACAGCGTAGAGGTGGCGCGGGCGTTGCGGGAAGCGTGGCAGTGATACAAGAATTCACGCCGTTCTCTTGCAAGGGTAAGCCGAGGGCTTCAAACAGCGCGTCGTCAAAGTCGCGGCTTTCGGGTAGGCCAAGATCGCTGCGCAGCTTGCGCAAGGCGGTGTAGGTCTTTTGTCCCGGCTTACCATCGACTGGTCCCGCGTTGAGACCGCGATCATTCATAAGTTTCTGGATCAGGACCACGCGCTCTAAGCGGTTGTTCGGAACCCCGACCGCCGCGCAGTTCTGAAACGTGCCACCTTTGCGCAGGGCGCTGACCGTCATGCGCAGGTCGATATGGGTGGATGCTCCAGCTGCAAGGTTGAGCGCGGGATGGGAACACGACAGTGCCGCATTCACCACCGCGCCACAGGTCCAGCCATTGCCCGAGAGCACCTGTGCCGCCACCCTTCCCGGTGCGCCGCTCGTATCGGTTATCACCAGCGGCCCAAGATAGGCCCCGTCGCCCGTATTGGTAACACGCAAGCGGAAGCCGCAGTCATAGGTCTGGCTGATGCGGTCGGAATCACAGCTTTCTGTTTGTTCCTTCACCATGGTCAATACGGCACGCGGCACAGCAGGCACGGGTGTCGGCGTCTCGGCGCGCGGGAGCACGATGTCGGGTCGGGTAGATCCGATGCTGCCCGTACCGATGACGGGGCCACCGGGCGTGTCGGGCACGGCAGGATCAACCATGCCCCCCGTTCCCGCCACGGCATTTGCGGGGAAGTTGATCGGCGTGCAGACCTTTTCGTCCCCCACAGGCCCCGCAGGCGCGCGCAGGGACAGCGTCGGGATCGTGACCCAAGCGCAGTTCGTGATCGAACCGCCGTTGATGAGCTGCCCCGCAGGGCCAGAGAAGGTCGCGGTGTAGGGTTGCGTGATCGTGGCGCTACCGTCGGCTTGCAGATAGTTCAGAAGCATTCCGGTGGCGTTATTAAACCCTGCGGGCGTGCCTGTTGTTGGCCCCCAACCGCCCGCGCCCATTGCATTGAAGGGCATCAGCGAGGTCAGCGGCGTTTGCGGACCGCTGCCCCCCAATTCATCATAGATGTAGAACTGACGGTTGGTCGCGGTGTCGAAGTTCTCGAAATGGACGTAGATTTCGCACTCTGCGGTCCAGATACCATCCCCCCCGCGCACGGCGGGGGCGCAGGTCTTGGTGATGTCGAGGCTGGGCTCTGGCGCGGGCGGTGGTGCGATTTCAAAGCAATCGCTGGCGAGCGGTTCGCCCTCTCCGGCCTCTTTGCCCAGACCGATCGAGACGCAGTTCTCCGCGCCGAATATGTCCATCGCGCCGCTTATCATCAGATCAACGGTCAGGAATGAGCTACTCGAAGCAGGAAATTGCCCGCCATCGATGCTGCATTCTGGCGTGGTGCCTTGGCCTGCGGGCGCATAGGGTGGGTTGGAACAGACCCAAGGATCAGCGGAGGTGATGTTCAGGATCGAGCCCGCACCGGGGTTCTGCCCAAAGGACAGGTCTTCCGAAAGCCACAACGGACCGGTGAAGGGTGCGCCATTTGTCGCGACCGTGAGGGTGCATTGATAGGGCTGGAACCAGATCGAAGGACTGAAGGTTTGTCGCGGGCCGGTCTCCTTGCACTGTTTCGAGACATCAAAGATGGTTTCGACAGGCGGCTCTTCGATCTCGACACAGTCCGCCGATCCGACGACCTGATCCCCGATCCGCACCTGCGCGCAGTTCTGGAAACCCTCGTCGCCAAAGCCGCTCGTAGGGATCGACAGATAGGCATCGATCCGATGGCTCGGATTGCTGTTGAAATCGGCGGCGGCAATCGTGCAGCTTGCGCCATTGGTATAGGGCGGCTGCTGGCAATCCCACCCGTTCGGCATGGCGGGGGTGCCTTGCATGTTCAGCATATATTGCGTCGCAGGGCTGCCCGATGTGGTCGAGAACAATTCGTCGAAGGTCAGCAGATTGGTGATCGGCGTGCCGCTGCTCTGCGTGATATAGACCGTGCAGGCATAGAACGCGTTTCCATCCTGCACCCCGCCCAGACGGCAGCCCTTTTTCAGTGCAAATTCGGGCGGCGTTGTGGACACGGGCAGGTCCAGAACCACGCAGTTGTCAGGCAGGCCCGCAATCGTATCTGTTGGCGGTGCAAGCATGTCGGGCGCGGCACTGCGCTGGCCTGGGGCGCTATGAAAGGAGGCAGGCAGAATGGCGGACTGGGGACAGTTGATCACCTGACCCTCTGACTGGCTCGCGGTGAAATCGAAGCTGACGTTGATCGTCGACGCCCCGCCTGCGGCCAACATATCGGACGCGGTGAGTTCACACAGTCCGGTCGATCCGGGGTTGTTGATGTTCTGATCCACGCAGGACCAAGGCTCGGTCGAGGCGACATTCATCATCGGGCCCGTAATCGTTGTGGTCATGGGCGGCAAAGAGCCAAACATATCCGCGGCGAGGACAAAGCTCCCTGTCGCAAGGTCCGTGCCCGTCACCTCGATCTGACAGTTCATCGTCATCGGCCCCGAGGTGACCGCCTCAAGCGGGTCGCAGCTCTTGTCGATGGAGCTGCGCGGAATCCATTGCGCATTCACACAGTTGCCCGCGACAGGCGTGACCGCGCCCGCACCGTCATCATAGCTGCCCCCGACGCAGTTCTGCATCGGGTAGCTGTCCTGCAAATCTGTGCTGGTGACAAAGATGGCAAAGTCGAGTGTGTCAGTGCCGCTCGCATCAAAATCCACCCCGTCGATGGTGCAACCCGCCCCCGTCGTGCAGTCGAAATTGCCTGAAGCGGAAGTGCCAGAGATCACTTCGCTCGATGTGGTCGAAATCGGGGTGTAGAGGTCCGAGACGCTCAATGTGCCTGCAAAAGGCACGCTCGGCACGGTGACATCCACGGAACATTCCCACAGTTGACCGACTTGGCCATTATGTTCGGCCGAGGAGGTCGGTGTGCAGGATTTGGTGAGAGAAATATTGCTTGCCTCCAATGTGGGGGCTGATGGCGTCCAGCCCGCAACACATTGCTCCACCGGCACAAATTCAGCATAGACATCGTCCATCGCGACGCCCGAATAGGTGAACGCACTCAAAGCATAGGTTTTACCCGCCTCGACGTTCATCCGTATCGCCTTTTCATACCAGCGGCCGTCTGGTGTCAGCGTGAACAACTCATTAACCGACGCGGCCCCATGTGCATATCGGGGGTCCATTTGTGGTGGATTTGGATTGGCTTGTATTTCCTGAAGATCCAACGGCGTCATTTCATGAATTTCAAGCTTCACCCAATCTGAGATTTGCCAAAAAGGAACCGATGGCGGGGCGGCGCGGGCAATATCCGCACCGAATTTGATACAGCCGTTTTGAGGCATTTCGACCCGTTGGCCAAACTGCCGCCAGTAGACCCCCGACCAGCTGTCACTGCCAACCCAACGTAGATACTGCCCCTCGGGCGCATTGGATGCATCCTCTTGCGGCAGCGCCTGGATCAGAGCATTTCCACCAAAGACCCCTGGTTCTGCAACACTTGTCGCACCGCCCACGCCGTCAACGCGCACCAACGACCCCTGCATAGTGACCCCGCCCGGGCCGCCAGCTGTCGAATAGGTCGTGAGCCACGGCGCAGGCAAGGCTAGAATATTGTCACCATGATTTGGCACGACAGGAGACTCGAAGTCGCCATTGACGATCAAATTCTGTGCCTCTGCCGATGCGATTGCAAAGCCACTCAATGCCAGTGGCATCAGAAAGTAGCGCAAAGCGGCGGTTGAGAAATGTCGGGCCATGGTGAGGTTCCTATCGGAGGGAAACGGAAAGCCTCGCGCGCACAAGGGTATGACTTCGGTATGTTGCAAAAAAACCGAAACGAACTACCAAACGGGAGTTGTTGGGACATATCAGCGAGAAAATTTTCAATTGATCCAAGACCGCCCTAAGGTTGAACCAAACCGCGTTGTCCTCTCCTTGGGCCTTCGGTTTTGAGGGGGTGACAGACGGGCCGCTGAAACCTTTCAATTCTGTGGCTTCGCTCCAAGCGGCCCGGTGCAGGGTCTGCGGCCCATTCGGGCGTTACGACGACAAGGACATGATTTGGATACCCTATTTCAAGAGCTTGAAAACACGCTGGGCCGGGCCTGCGAAGACGCCCAGTATTGGGACGCGGCTCTCAACATTGTTGTGGAAATTCTGGGAGGTAGGGGGGCCCTTATTCCCGCCACAGACCCGTTCTTTCGCGGCACGTGGATGGCAGGCACCAAGAAGATGAAAGAGGCTTTGCCCAGCTACATCAG
This sequence comes from Sulfitobacter sp. BSw21498, assembly GCF_006064855.1. NCBI lineage: Bacteria > Pseudomonadati > Pseudomonadota > Alphaproteobacteria > Rhodobacterales > Roseobacteraceae > Sulfitobacter > Sulfitobacter sp. BSw21498. The sequence continues at coordinate 2,917,301 of NZ_CP040753.1, read as the reverse complement.
TGAAGGCTGGGCGAGCAACGATCCGCGCGAGGCGGTGATTAGTCTGATGATGGAGCGCGGGTATGCCTGCGATCATGACGTGTTTGCGGACCATGCGGCGCGCGACATGATCCCCATCTATCGCGACTACCTCTATCCGCTGAATTTCGGGGTTCATTACTCCATACGTATTCTGACGCCCAACGGCTATTGGGCAATGACTGTGCATTTCGACAATGACCATCCGCCGATCAGCGCCGAAGACGTAGTTTTGATCGAGCGGATTCAGGCGATGTTTTCCAGGGCTACCGCACAGGCAGATGAAACCGCTCACAAACGCATCGCCGCCTTCGCACAGTTTTTCAAAGGCACGGAGTCCGAGGTCTTTGTGCTCGACGTTGATGGCAAGCAATGTTTCAGCATCAACAGCAGCGGCAAAATTCGGACCCGCGCGCGGTTGGGGGATGTGATCCCCAACGAAATGAGCGCGGCGCTTGGGGCCGAGATCAGAGAGCTTTGTTCCAGTGATCCCAGCCTGTCGATGAGCCGCGCCTATCAATTCAATATCGCAGCCAAGAGCAGAAGCGTGTTGATTATCCAGATCCCACCAAATTTGCGGCACTTCTTCATGCACTCCAAAGTCTGCGCGATCCGGACCGAATGCAGTGACACCACCGCGCTCAAGCAAAGCTGCCTGCGCGAGAACTACGGGTTGTCTGCGGCGGAGGTCGCTACGGTAGACCTTTTGGTCGGGGGCAAGACGCCCAACATGATCGCAGAGTTATTAAGCGTAAAAGCCACCACCGTACGCCAGAGGCTCAAGCAGATTTTCGAGAAGATGCAGGTGAACAGTCAGGTGGAACTGATCGCGTTGCACAACCGCCTTTAGAAGGCTGTCTAATAAAACTGGCATTTTCGACCCCGAGAGGACCAGCCAAGAAAGCGACGAGAGCAACGCCAATTTTGCTTTCATCGTCGGTTGGACAACTGGTCTGCGGTGAACAATAGGTGCATCGTTTTTGACGTGTTCCCAGACTTAAACAAATCTGCGCAGCGGTCCTGTCCTCAGTGACTTACTTAACCGCAAATCCCTTTTAAGCTTCCGTGAGTTTGATAGCTTTATCCGCTATTCCGAAATTCATTCTTCAAAATGCTGCGCCATGAACGAATGGCCAGTTTGGTTGAACTGCACCGCGGCATTCTCTGGTTCCATCAACGTCGCCTCTTGGCCGCCCCTTGCATAAAATGTGATGCTGCAACTGCGAATAGTTTCAAGCTCGACACTTTCCATAAGGGCTCCTTGCTGCCATTCGCCGCGCTTGCACACTACATCAGTGTCGAGATGGGAGGGACAGTCTGCTAGGCGGACCTTCATGCCGTTCGCTGCAGGCGCTCTGTTTTCGCTGCGGTTGCGAAGACCTTTAGGATAAAAGGCGGCAAGCCGACTTTCTGTGCACTTGCGATGTATGTTCCATCACTCGGAGAAGCAGGCCTTAACGTCGCTAGGCTTGGCTGTTTGAAGTGGTCCTGCTTTTTAAGACAGGTTTGCGGCTCAGCTAAGATGTAATCTGGTTGGTTTCATGCGGCCTTCTGCGTCCGTTCTGTTGTGAAGAATGCGTCGTCGGGTGATCGTTTGTCGAGAGCGGTGTGAGGCCGCTCGATGTTGTAGAAGCTGATCCAATCTTTGATAACGCGTTTGGCTTGGAACCCGTCCTGCAATTCATGCAAGTATACGGCCTCCTGTTTGAGGGATCGCCACAGCCGTTCGATGAAAATGTTGTCGAGATAACGGCCACGCCCATCCATCGATATTTTGATGTCAGCGTCAGTCAAAGTGGTGATCCAGGCTGAACCTGTGAACTGCGATCCTTGATCGGTATTCATTATTTCGGGTTTACCATATCCGGCGATGGCTTCTTTCAAGGCTTCGACACAGAACCCGGTATCCAACGTGTTCGATAGCCGCCACGCCAGCACCTTGCGCGTCGCCCAGTCCATGATCGCCACCAGATATAAGAAGCCACGTCGCACGGGGATGTAGGTAATGTCACTGCACCAAACATGATTGGGTCGCGTGATCGGCAGGTTTCTCAGCAGGTAGGGATAAATGCGATGCTGAGGATGCCTCTTGCTGGTGTTCGGGCCTCTGTAGATGGCCTGTAGCCCCATGATAGCCATCAAGCGGCGCACACGATGCCGACCTGCATAGAACCCGTTTCTGGGCAAATAAGCTGCGATCTGGCGGCTGCCAAAAAACGGGTATTTGGTGAACACCCGATCAATCTCGTTCATCAATTCCAGCGTCTCAGCATTCACACCGACTGGCGTATAATAAAGCGACGACCGGCTAATCTTCAGCAACTTGCACTGCTTGGTCAGGCTCAGGTCTGTGCGGTCAGCGTTGATCAGCGCCTTGCGTTCGGTCGGGCTCATCGCTTTAGCCCTTGTGACAAAAAATCGTTTTCGACCGCCAGCTTTCCGATCTTGGCGTGAAGCTCTTTGACCTCAGCTTCGTTAACTTCGGCCCGCCGGACCTTATCGGAAAATACCCCGGTCAGCCCATCAATGGCCTGTCGCTTCCACGTCGTCACCTGCGTTGGATGAACCTTGTGCTTCGCTGCAATCTCTTGCGCGGTCTTGTCACCACGTAGCGCCTCGAGTGCCACAGTAGCTTTGAACTTGTCTGAAAAACTGCGTCTCTTCGTCATTTGTGTATCCTGTCTTCAAGGTTGGATACATCTTAGCACGCTGTCCAGTTTTGCCGGACCACTTCAGTTCTTGCCTTTTGGCAGGCGCAAATCAGCAGCGAAACCGCGAGGGCTATTTTTCGAGGGCACATAGATTTCAAGACGACATCCGGATTGGGCACACAGATCCTGAACAATCGACAACCCAAGCCCGTAGCCGTCTGACAGCGCGCCACGCCGGATAAATCGCTGCTTAATTCGGTCAAGGTCTGTGGATGATAGAGGGTCGCAATCGTTGAAGACAACAACATGGCCCGGTTGGCTGGCGTCTATAATTGTCTGCGAAGGGCCGCAGGCATGCTTCAGGGCATTGTCGAATATATTGTTCAGGATGATACCAAGCGCATCCGGATCAACGCGGGTTAAACAGCGCCCTTCTGGGAAGTTCAGCTGTACCTTGTCTGGCTGGGCGCTTCGGCTGCGCATTTCCGTCATCAGGAGTTTGATAACAGGGTTAACGTCTGTCGCTACCGCAGTTAGGCCCAGCCCTGATTGCGCCCGCGACAATTGCAAAAGGCGTTCGATAAGGCGCTCAAGCCGCTTCAAACCGGTTTCAATCTCGACAATGTTTTCGATTTGATCGGGCGCACTGAGCTTTGCCCGAAGTCGTTGCGCCTGTGCCTGACAAATGGCAACCGGGGTGCGCAATTCGTGGGCGGCGTTTGTGGCAAAGGCACGTTCTGCAGTCATCGCGCGGTCAAGTCGGGCCATCAGTCCGTCGAGCGTGTCGATCGCTGGGGTGATCTCGGAAAATACATTCTCTCGATCAATCGGGGACAGGTTGTGCTCGTTCTTTTCAGCGATGGTGCGGCTGAGCTCGGCGATCATCGCGACCGACCGTCGGACCGCCCAGAAGGAAGAGAGACCGAAAAGCATTCCCAGCATGATAAAACCTGCAACGACGCCAATCACCACATCGGTTATCGCTTCGTTGCGTTCGATCATCGGCTCGGCCACCACGACGCTGCCCGTCTCGGGCTGATCTGAACGGAGCACGATAAGGCGATGCCCGTCCGAGGTGCTCAGACCCGGTATCAGTGGCGCGGGAAGCGGGAAACGACCAACGGTCTTTGACTGCGCATAGACCTCCCCCTTCTCGTCAAGAGCCCACATCACCGAGCGCTCATCCGGCTTACGCAGTTGGTTTTCGAAATCCAGCAGACTGCCCACGTCAAAACCGGTTGAGCCTTGGGTGGTTTCGATAAATTCCAACAATAGGTGTGCCTTGCCCACCAGGCTGGCATCAAGGAGCTCGTCATATTCTTCTTTGAAAATATGGTGGACGATCAAAACGCCGATCACCATCACGGCCAGTCCGGGCAAAAGCAACGAACCAAGCAGCGACTGAACCATGCTTTTACGGCGGCGTGTCATGAGGTCAAAGCGTATCCCATGCCACGGTGTGTGACGATAAGGGCTTTTCCCAACTTACTGCGCAGACGGCTGATGTGTGCTTCTAGCGCATTGCTTTCAACTTCTTCGCCATAGGCATAGATGGCCGCCTCAAGGCTTTCTTTCGGCACGATCTGAGCCTTGCGGCGCAGAAGTGTCTCGAACACGCCCCACTCTTTAGCAGTCAGCCGCACGGGCTGCCCTTCGCGCATGACCGTGTGATCGGACAGATTGACCACCAAATCGCGCAGGTGAATGGTTTGTGCAATCTGGTTGGCGCTGCGCCGACATACGGTGTGAATGCGCGCCTTGACCTCGTCCAAATCAAAGGGCTTGATCACATAGTCATCGGCCCCCCGGTTCAATCCATCAATCCGGTCCGACACCTTGTCGCGGGCGGTCAGAATGAGGATCGGCGTGCGCAGCGCCCTCGCCCGCAGTTTGCTCAGAAATTCTAGCCCGTCACCATCAGGCAAGTGTAGGTCCAAAAGCACCACGTCATACTCCAGCGTATGCAGCGCGGCATCTGCCTCGTCCAGCGTACAGAACCATTCAACAATGTGTCGATCCGCTTCCAGGTGCTCCTTGAGCGGCCGCGCCAGAGCTTTTTCGTCCTCGATCAGCAATATACGCATTGTGCTTCTGTCCAACTCCCTGACGCGCGCTGGCCGGTTCGGCCCCCGCTGACATCATCACGCATTTCTGTGTAATGCATTCTATTTTTGTCGGTCTTTTCATCCAACTTCTTTCACCTCATACCGTAAAAGCGCAAGATCACCGCGCCCAGAAAAACGCCGTTGGCGAAAAGCAGACACATCGTCGCAAGGGATCCCAGATCCTTCGCGTCACGGGCAAAGACCTCCCATTGTGGTGCCAAGTGGTCGACGATGCATTCGATCGCCGTGTTCAGCGCCTCGACCGCAATGAGGCCCGAAAAGAGGATCAACAGGACAAGAAAATCTGCGACACCCGCATCCATACCGTAGAGGAGCAACCCACAAATCGGCAGAGCCACGATGATGTGCCTGAACGCAGTTTCCGTCCAAAGCCGTCGGACACCCCCGATCGAGTAGCCGGCAGCGGCAAACAGATGGGCAACCCCGGTCACCCGTTCAGGTTTCTCGCGTGGGTTTGTTAGGTCAGGCTTCATAACTTAGCTACCTCAACGTTTGTTTTGCAGGGGGTAAAGATATCCAGATCTGGATTGCGCTCTGCTGTGTGGATATCGAGCAATCCCAGCAACGAGTGGAACAGGTTGTCATGCGACAGCGCCTTGTCCCTCTGGTCGGCCACACAGCTTTCATCAATGCTAAAGCGGGATTGGAATGCGTCAGACATCCACAGGATCATCGGCACATGGGTCTGTGTTTCGGGTGCCATGAAATAGGGTGCCCCGTGCAAATAGAGCCCACTTTCGCCAAGCGATTCACCGTGGTCGGACACATAAATCAGCGACGTGGCCAGTCCGTCATTTGCGGCCAGCATGTTAATGGTTTGGGCCAGAATATGATCCGTATAGGCGATTGTGTTATCGTAAGCGTTGGTAATCTCCTGCGGCGTGCATTTCTTGAATTCTGCGGTGCGGCAGGCGGGTGTGAAGCGTTCAAATTCTGCCGGGTAACGCTGATAGTAGGTCGGCCCGTGACTGCCGATCTGGTGCAGCACCAATACCGTGTCCTTATTGACCGATGCTATGTATTCCTTTAGGGGTTCGAGAAATATGCCATCGATACATTCCCCCGTTGCACAGAATTCCGGGTTCTTGAGATTGGTCAATCTGCGTGTGTCAAACCGCGCGGCAATCGCTTTGTCGCCCGTATTATTGTCCCACCATTCGACATTCAGCCCCGCATGTCCCAACACATCCAGCACGTTCTCGGTCGAGGTACCCTTTTCAAAAGAGTAGCTGTCTTGGCTGAACTTGGAGAACATGCAAGGCAGCGACACAGCTGTGGCCGTGCCACATGAATGCGTGTTGCTGAAATTGATGACGGGCAGCTTGGACAGTTCCGGGTTTGTGTCGACATCATATCCGTTCAGGCTGAAATTCTGGGCCCGCGCGGTTTCCCCCGCGACGACAATCGTCAGCATAGGCTTTTGCGGCGCGTCATAGGCAGCGCCGGCTTTTGCGTCCATACCTGTGCTGGTCAGGACCAGGTTGGCAGAACGCGATATCATCTTGGCGTAACGGATCGCGCCCACCAGCGGCGCGCCGGGCTGGTAGCTGCTCATGAAATCCTTCCGTTCGCGTAGGATCGACGCATAGGATTTCAAATCCACCATCAGCAACCCTGTCGCCAAAGCAAGACTGACAACAAATGTCACTATCGGCGTCACCGCAGCCCAGACCCGTCGCTGAGGTCGAATGCGTACCCACATCACAATGAGCGAGGGGAAAACACCGAAGGCAAGAATATGGGTCACATAGCCAAGCGTTATCAAATGCCTGGATTCAGCTACGGTGGTCACCATGACATTCTGGATCATGTCGCGATCAACGATGATGCCCAACGTATCGACATAATACGATGTCATGGCGGCCAATATGAGCATTGAAATTAGAAACGGTTTTACTGTCCACCGAAATGCAAACAGGCTGAAGGCCGCCAACGTCAGGCAGAACACGGCTGCCATATAGCCCATGAGTGAAAGTAGGTGGCCCGAGAAGACGTCGCTGGCGATGTACCAGAACGTACTATTGTCGACACCAAACATGAAAGCGATGGAAAAGACGGTCAGTAGGGCTGGTGAGATGCTTATTTGCGCACGCAGAAGGGATGTTCGGTATAAAAGGGCTTGGACAAAGGGCATGGCAGAGCTTTCGCAAGATTAATTACGTGCTCATGACCAGTCAAAGCTTACGACAAGCTTACGAATGGCGTTTTACTGTATCCGCTGGTGTCACAAGCACAGCCCTATTCGCGCGTGATAGGCTGGATGACATGGGCATTTGAAAAGTGAAAACGGTCTCATCATCGTCCGAAGTTACTGTTAGCGTCCCGCCGTGTCCCTTCGCGACTGAAACGGTTTCTTGTGCGTTCGAATGGCATGAATATCGTCGGAAGCAGTTCTTCGGGAATGCGGTCCCCGCTGTTAGCAACAGTCAGAATGAAGTCATTATCTACAAGCCGCGCTGCGGCCTTGATAGGTTTTCCTGAAGTGCCGTGGGTGACTGCGTTTCCCAGCAGGTTCGAAAACAACTGTGACATGCACGCGACGTCGCAAGACACAGGGTATGGCAACTCGACGGTCATCTCAATCGGCTGATCTGGCGTCACGGTCCGAAGCTCGGCGCAGATCTGATGTAAAGCTGGGCCCAAATCTTCGGATAGGTGCCGCTCGATAACGATTCCGCCACCACTGCGTTTGCGGGCCTGATCCAGAAGGTTCTCGACTAAGAGCCCCATACGATTAACCGAAGCGCGCATCAAACCTACGAGCTCAACCGTCTCGGCATCAATATTTCGCCGCTCTATCAACCTACAGCCAGACGACAGTGCATTTATCGGATTGCGCAAATCATGCGCCAAGATAGCTATGAACTGCTCTTGGACGTGAGCCAGACCGCGCTCGTGCGACGAGGCATCTTTGCTCGCCAAAAGTTTCTCATCAGCATCCCGGATTTCTCATATCATCTTGGCAAACAGTCGAAACATAGCCAAAACCTGTTCATCCTTAACGCGGAAAGGGTTGGGGTCGATGGCGCAATGTGTGCCGAAGAATGACCCGTTCGCGCGTCGGATCGGCACGGAGATATAGCTACGGAAACCATAACGGGCGGGGCAGTGATGCGCGGCGTAGGTGGGATCGTTGTTCACGTCATCGATCACAATCTCCTGATCGAATTGCCTGACCTCGTGACACAGTGTGGTTTCCACCACGAGCTCATCGCCTGCCGTTAGACCGAACGATATATTGTCGAGAGCGCTGCATGTGATCCAGCGCGCTTCGATTACGCGCGCTACAGCTGCAAAGCCCATACCGATCGCGGGCACTATCGTTTCAAGTAGTGTTGGAATGACCGCGCTGCGACCGATCGCGTCAATATCTTGCAGGAAATCGTGAGCGTTGGATGGGGCATTCATGGCTTAGCATCTCACTATGTCAGAACTCCTAGGCGCTCTTGAGAAAGCTAATTGCAATATTCGCCAGTGTCAGCGGTCAAAAATTTGGTTTGGGAAGGGGGCGTATTGCGTCATGTCCACTTACGGGACGCTCCAATATTAACTTGTCCGAGCGCCGATAGGCTCTTCGCACACCAAGAAGCTGCGGCAAAGTCGGCCCATTATTTGATGCCGTCCAGTGATCGAAGGTCAGCCTTAGCAAAGCGGGGTTTGGACCACCGTGAAGGTAACCGGTTGAACTAAAAGCAAAAACATAACTTCTAAATCAGATGTTATTGAGAGGCCGGGTCAACGACGGACAGATGATCAGCGTTCCATATTGCCGGACAAACTTCGGCCTCGGCATGACCGTTACGCACTCTCCGGCACGCACCCACTGGAATATCAGTCGCAATCAGAATGCGATCTGTCATCATCGCGGCCGTCTGCGGTGCAAGAGTGACGTGAATACCATCAAGCGCGACACCGACATCGCACGGCAGAAAGACGCTGGCACCACCCACGCCTGTATCCGTCAGGGGCTGTCCAAATGGCACACCAACTGCGCCAAGAACGCAAACAACAGTCTGAAGCTCAATCGCCCGTGCACGAGCGCAACTAAAGACCCTGTTATAGCCTGTGATCATATCCGTTTTGGCCGGAATAATGATCAGATCAAGATCGAGCTGCCCAAGCCGTGACCAGAGGTGGGTGAATTCACTATCCAGACAAATGATCATTGCGATGCGCAGACCATTCCACTCAATCACGTTAATCGTTTCACCATGAACGGTAACGCCGCCTGCTCCCTGCGCTTCAAGTGGCGTTAGGCTTAGCTTATCCTGCGCGTGGCGCGCGCCTTCGGGCGTCAGTAACCATGCACGGTTTAGATATGTTGGCGTGCCTTCCTGAAGCCCTGCAGCAAAAGGTATCGTTCCAGCGAGGATCGAAATACCGTATCGCGCCGACATATCAGCAATGGCATCCAATGCGATTTCGCCACATTCATACAACCACCCCATCGTGCTTTCGGTTGGTAGATCCACAGGTGCAAAGCTTAACCATTGCGCACATGCAAATTCTGGAAGAACAAGCATGTGGCCGCCGCGTGCAGCGGTCTGTGCGACGCGCGCCTCAAGCTCAGCAAGCCATGCCGCAAGGTCAGGGACAACGGGTTCAAGATTTGACGCCCAGAGGTCGATCGAAACGTGTTCCATGTGCATCCCTGCTGAATTATGTTTAGTCCAGTGTGAAGTAGCGCAGAAGCCGCCCTCTACAACACGTTTCCCGTTAAAAAGCTAAATGCATGAATATCGGTACGGCTGATGTGCAGAGAGCTGTCCTATTTCTCCATATAGCGATAATTCTTTTGACCTGCCCCCCGAAACTTCCCTCAGTTTAATGTAGAGTTTGCTCAACCTTCGAAGGAGCAAACAGATGCGACAGAGCCGTTTTACTGAAGCCCAAATTATCGGAATGATCAAAGAACAGGAAGCTGGCATGCCGACGGCAGAGGTGTGCCGCAGGCATGGCTTGAGTCCCGCGTCGTTCTACAAGTTCAAAGCCAAATATGGTGGCATGAACGTTTCTGATACTCATCGCCTTAGATCGCTGGAGGATGAGAACGCCAAGCTGAAGCGCCTTCTGGCGGACACGATGTTGGACAATGTTGTGTTGAAGGATTTGCTGGGAAAGAACTGACGACACCGAATGTGCGACGGGCCGCAGCACGCAAGGCAATGCGAGACCATGATATCTCGCAGCGCCGGGCGTGCAGGCTTGTCGGTGTCGATCCCAAGACCGTCCGGCGCGATCAGTCACCGGATACTCCAGAAGTGCGCGAAGAGATGACAGCGATTGCCAGCAAGCGACGGCGCTTTGGCTACCGCCGGATCGGTGTGCTGCTGGAACGCAAGGGAAGGATCATGAACCACAAGAAACTGTATCGCCTTTATACTGAAGAAAAGCTGGGCGTTAGACGGCGCAGGGGCCGCAAGCGTGCGCGTGGCTCGCGGACACCAATGCCGGTTGCTTTGCGTCCTGGCGAGCGTTGGTCCTTAGATTTTGTGTCGGATACGTTCGGCGCGTCACGCAAGTTCCGCATGCTGGCTGTAAACGACGATTGTTGCCGCGAGAACCTCTGCTTGGTGGCTGACACCAGCATCTCGGGCGCTCGTGTCGCGCGGGAACTTGACGCGCTTGTCCGTATTTATGGAAAGCCTGCCTGCATTGTCAGTGATAACGGCACGGAGTTTACCAGTCGTGCGATCCTAAAATGGGCCGGTGATAACGACGTTGATTGGCATTACATCGACCCCGGCAAACCCCAGCAGAATGGCTTCATAGAAAGCTTCAATGGCAGCCTGCGCGACGAGCTGTTGAATGAGGAAATCTTCGATACGTTGGATGACGCCCGTCGCAAGCTGGCACTCTGGCGATACGACTACAACAACGTCAGGCCGCACTCATCGCTTGGGAACCAAACACCGGCAGAAGCTCGTCGAGCGCTTGAGCAATTTGAGGGCTCCGCGCAAGACGCGCTTGCCCAAACTGACGACGAAGAATATGAAACCCAGACCCGCAAACTCTCGTTATGAATGAGGGAGCCTCGGGGGGCAGGTCAGTCCGGATTCAGTCTAGAAGTTGCGGTATGGCATTCGCAGCTTTGCACCATGCTTGCCGGTCATCGGCCTGAAAACAGGATGGAACTTCGATCTGTCGCGATTCCAGATCCGTCATTTAGCGTCCGTTTTAAATTTTGTCCCCACGAGAGGGGGGCGTTCATAGTAGAGGTTCTTTGGACATCGTTTCATAAAAAAGCTTGAGGCGGATCTGGCTACTCAGGCTCAGGATCCTATTGAGATCACACCGGACTTAGCAGCACTCCACCGTGCGGCGATTGACGACATCTCCGACATCCTTAACGACCCGGATGTTGTGCATCGCGCGTCTGAAGTCCTCGGCGCGCTTATCGACAGCATTACAATCCGTCACGATGCGGAGCGTGGCCATACGGCGCTGCTGGAGGGTAAGCCGTCGGGATTGTTGAGCTTTGCGTACAGCAAAAAAGCCGCGACCTGATTGGGTGCGGCTTGTGTGTTAAGTTTGGTTGCGGGAGTAGGATTTGAACCTACGACCTTCAGGTTATGAGCCTGACGAGCTACCGGGCTGCTCCATCCCGCGCCGGGTGCCAATGAGTATGTATTGGCTTATTAATTGTCATCGCAGAGAGATACGTTATTTAGAGGTTTTGCTAGGTTTGGCGGTGACCTACTCTCCCACGTCTTAAGACGCAGTACCATTGGCGCAGTAGCACTTAACTGCCGAGTTCGGGATGGGATCGGGTGTTTTGCTTACGCTATGACCACCAAACCGAGTAAAACCTCTAAATGTCCAAGTCAGTACAACTGATTGTATGTGTATGCTTTTGTCTCAGTAGATTAGTCTTTCTTCTACTGGATCAAATCAAGCCTATCGAGCAATTAGTACCAGTCAACTGAACGTATTACTACGCTTACATCTCTGGCCTATCGACGAGGTGGTCTACCTCGGCTCTCAGGGATACCTTGTTTTGAGGGGGGCTTCCCGCTTAGATGCCTTCAGCGGTTATCCTGTCCGATCATAGCTACCCAGCACTGCTATTGGCATAACAACTGGTCCACCAGTGGATCGTTCACCCCGGTCCTCTCGTACTAGGGGCAACTCCTCTCAAGTATCCTACACCCACGGAAGATAGGGACCGAACTGTCTCACGACGTTCTAAACCCAGCTCACGTACCTCTTTAAACGGCGAACAGCCGTACCCTTGGGACCTGCTCCAGCCCCAGGATGAGATGAGCCGACATCGAGGTGCCAAACACTGCCGTCGATATGGACTCTTGGGCAGTATCAGCCTGTTATCCCCGGCGTACCTTTTATCCGTTGAGCGATGGCCCTCCCACTTGGGACCACCGGATCACTATGGCCGTCTTTCGACTCTGCTCGACTTGTCAGTCTCGCAGTCAGGCTGGCTTCTGCCATTGCACTCAACGAGCGATTTCCGACCGCTCTGAGCCAACCTTCGCGCGCCTCCGTTACGATTTAGGAGGCGACCGCCCCAGTCAAACTACCCACCACACAGGGTCCCGGATCCGGATAACGGACCGCGGTTAGACATCAAGCAGAACAAGGGTGGTATCTCAAGGGAGGCTCCACGCAAACTGGCGTTCACGCTTCAAAGCCCACCACCTATCCTGCACATGTTCGGCCTAATGCCAGTGTGAAGTTGTAGTAAAGGTGCACGGGGTCTTTCCGTCTAACCGCGGGTAACCGGCATCTTGACCGGTAATTCAATTTCGCTGAGTCTATGTTGGAGACAGCGGGGAAGTCGTTACGCCATTCGTGCAGGTCGGAACTTACCCGACAAGGAATTTCGCTACCTTAGGACCGTTATAGTTACGGCCGCCGTTTACCTGGGCTTCAATTCAGAGCTCTCACCCCTCCTTTTAACCTTCAGGCACCGGGCAGGCGTCAGACCCTATACGTCGTCTTACGACTTCGCAGAGCCCTGTGTTTTTAATAAACAGTCGCCACCCCCTGGTTTGTGCCCCCAGCCCGTACTTGCGTACAGACCGGGCCTCCTTCTCGCGAACTTACGGAGGTATTTTGCCGAGTTCCTTCAACATAGTTCTCTCAAGCGCCTTGGTATTCTCTACCTATCCACCTGTGTCGGTTTAGGGTACGATCTAACGATGGAGCTATTTCCAGGAACCTCTAAGCAGCCCATTCAATCCGATAAGGATGAACTACCTTCGAGATCCGTCACTTCCATCTGGCCCAGGAATATTAACCTGGTTCCCATCGACTACGCCTTTCGGCCTCGCCTTAGGGGTCGGCTTACCCTGCTCAGATTAGCTTTAAGCAGGAACCCTTGGATTTTCGGCGAGAGTGTCTCTCACACTCTTTGTCGCTACTCATGTCATCATTCTCACTAGTGATCTCTCCACGGGATCCCTCACAGGCCCGCTTCACAGAAAGCTCCTTGTGTCCAATTCCACCCGAAGGAGGATAAGGACACATGGAACTATGTCACACTACGCTCTGCTACCATGCAATAAATGCATCCTAAGCTTCGGCTCATGGCTTGAGCCCCGTTACATCTTCGCCGCAAGACAACTTATTTAGACCAGTGAGCTGTTACGCTATCTTTAAAGGATGGCTGCTTCTAAGCCAACCTCCTGGTTGTTTTGGTCGTCTCACCTGCTTTCCCACTTAGCCATGAATTAGGGGCCTTAGCTGTAGGTCAGGGTTGTTTCCCTCTTCACAACGGACGTTAGCATCCGCTGTGTGTCTGCCATCTAGTACTCCTCGGTATTCGGAGTTTGGTTAGGATCAGTAAGCCTGTGGGGCCCCATTACCCATCCAGTGCTCTACCCCCGAGGGTATTCGGATGACGCTCTACCTAAATAGATTTCGCAGAGAACCAGCTATCTCCGAGTTTGATTGGCCTTTCACCCCTAGGCACAGCTCATCCCGATCCTTTTCAACGGATGTGGGTTCGGTCCTCCAATAAGTGTTACCTTATCTTCAACCTGGCCATGCCTAGATCACTCGGTTTCGGGTCTGATCCCACAAACTCAACGCCCTATTAAGACTCGCTTTCGCTGCGCCTACACCTAACGGCTTAAGCTTGCTTGTGAGACCAAGTCGATGACCCATTATACAAAAGGTACGCTGTCAGGACGTAAAGTCCCTCCAACTGATTGTAGGCGTTCGGTTTCAGGTACTGTTTCACTCCCCTCGTCGGGGTGCTTTTCACCTTTCCCTCACGGTACTGGTTCACTATCGGTCAGTAAGGAGTACTTAGCCTTCGAAGGTGGTCCTCCGATCTTCAGACAGAATTTCACGTGTTCCGCCCTACTTAATACGTCCTCTCATGCTTCTTATACGGGACTATCACCCACTTTGGTTGCGCATTCCAACGCATTCTAACCACAATTGAGGCTCGGCTGGTCCCCGTTCGCTCGCCGCTACTAGGGGAGTATCAATTGATTTCCTTTCCTCCGGGTACTTAGATGTTTCAGTTCCCCGGGTTTGCTTTTATAAACCTATGTATTCAGTCTATAAATACCTGGTTTACCAAGTTATTAGCTGCTCGTTGCCGAGCAATAATAACAAAGTATCAGGTGGGTTGCCCCATTCAGAAATCCATGGATCAAAGCTTATTCTCAGCTCCCCATGGCTTATCGCAGAGTATCACGTCTTTCATCGCCTCTTACTGCCAAGGCATTCACCAAACGCCCTTTTCGCGCTTGATTTGATCCAGAAAAAGAAAGACTGATTTAATGTCCTACCCCCTATTCGGCTACTTGAGGACTATTTACACCCTCAAAGGCCGGTAGATTGCAGGACGTCAGTCCAACGTGGAAGACAGAAGCTGGTAAGAAACTGTCTTTCCTTATTCCAGATCAAAAGCATACTTTTTTACCCGCCCAATCACTATAGATTGGACAGCGAGCAGTGCATCTAGCCTACCTTCCGTGCAGGAAGTAGGCGTCACTACTCTGGTTAGTGTACTTGACTTGGACAACACGTCTCTTTC
>NZ_CP040753.1:2760000-2900000 GCF_006064855.1 Sulfitobacter sp. BSw21498 | reverse complement strand
TTCAGCGCGCCCCGCCTCTATTACCTCTGAATTTCCCCACTACGTAAGCTCCGAACCTTAGCCCGTCATCCCCGTCTAGCGCCCCGTGTCTGCATGTCTGCGTCTCCGGTAAGGGGCGTTCTAAGGTTTGTTCCAAATACCCGCAACCCCTTTTTTAGGATTATGACAGTTTTTCGCTATTTTCTGAATTTTCCCATAAAAACAACAGTTTGATTTTTGAAAATTCCGTTCAGCCGTCATTTTGCGCAGCTTTATTTCGTACGCTAACATCACGCTCAGCCGACTCGCTCATCCCCTCAAGGGTTATCCACAGACTGGCGGCGCAAATGTGGATTGTTTGGCCCCCCTCGCCCCCCCGAATCTCGGGGAATTCCGGTCAGAATCGCAGGGCGGGTTCGGAATCAGCGGCGTTTGATTACTCGTAGTGCCAGCAAAGCCAGAATCGCTGCCATATAAAGGAGCGGCTCGATCTGAAAACCTTTGACCAACCAAATGAAGTGCACCGCGCCCAGAACCACAGCCAGATAGGTCAGCCGATGCAGCTTGCGCCATTTGGCCCCCAGCTTGCGAATGGAATAGCTGTTAGACGTCGCGGCCAAAGGCAACAGGCAGGCAAAACCGGCCATGCCGATCGTGATATACGGCCGCTTTAGAATATCAGCCCAAATCTGTGACAGTATCCCGACATCCAGAGCCAACCACACCAACAGGTGCAACGCGACATAGATAAAGGCGAGCAATCCCAGAGCCCGACGAAACTTGATCAGGTTCAGCCGCAGGTAGCGGCGCGCAGGCGTGATCGCCAATCCCGCCACCAAAAGCTGAAGCGCGAGCAAGCCGAGCTCTTTTTCCAGCGCCTTGATCGGCTCCGCCCCCAGCCCACCGGTCTGGGCCTGAAACAGGAACCACGGGACCGGCATCAGCCCCACTATATATACAACCCATGTTGGGACGCGTCGGGCGATGGTATTCAGGCGGTCAATCATACCGCCTCGCTCACTTCTTTACGGCACACTGGTTTAGATATCCTTGCTCAGGTCCATCCCTGCGTAAAGATCAGCGACGTCATCTTCATAGCCGTTAAACATCAGTGTGGGCACACGCTTGGAAAACAACCCGCCGCCAATGACCCGCTCGCTCGCTTGGGACCAACGCGGATGGTCTACCTCTGGGTTCACATTACTATAGAACCCGTATTCCCCTGCATTCGCCTTGTTCCAGCTGGTGGGCGGCTGCGTATCTGTCAGAGTGATCCGCACCACGGATTTGATCGATTTGTAGCCATACTTCCACGGCACCACCAAACGCAGCGGCGCGCCGTTCTGTTTAGGGATTTCCTTGCCGTAGATTCCGGTCGCCATAATCGTTAACGGGTGCATCGCCTCATCTAGCCGCAGCCCTTCGACATAGGGCCAGTCGAGCACCTTATACGCGACACCCGGCATTTCATCGGGGCGCAGCGCGGTTTCAAACGACACGTATTTCGCACCTGACTGAACGCCGGCCATATTCAGCAGGTCGGCCAGTTCGAACCCGTTCCACGGCACCACCATCGACCACGCCTCGACGCAGCGGAAACGATAGATACGCTCTTCGATGCTCATCTGCTGCATGATGTCGTCGAAGCCATAGGCCCCCGGCTTATCGACCAACCCGTCGATCTGCACCGTCCAGGGTTCGATTGTCAGACGGTCTGCGTATTTTGCGGGGTCGTCCTTGCCGGTGCCGAATTCATAGTAGTTATTATAGCTGGTGATATCTTCATAGCTGTTGGGCACAAGCCCCTCGGGCGCGGCAGAGGCACGGCCCGCCATACCGGCCAGCCCGATCCCCGCCAAAGCGCCCCCCATGATCTGACGTCTATTCAGAAATGTAGCATGCGGGGTGATGTCTTTGTCCGTTAGCGTGTTGATCCAGCGATAGGCCATAACAGGCGCTCCTTACCAATATACCGGCACAAGCCTACTGCGGGTTAGCGTGCCCACCAAACGCAATCCGTTACATTTCAAGGGACACACCGGAATGTCAGGGCACCTCATGCAAACAGGGCCGAGGTTTCCCCCGGCCCTGCCCGTTCAAGTTATCGCACTATATACTGACACTATATACTATGTGCTCAGTGGACCGTCGCCTCGTCCGGTTTCGCGCGATTGCTGGCAGCAACGCGGTCGCCGATGATCAGCCCTTCGGCACCGGCATGTACCGGAATAAGATCCCCGTCCAGCACATCACCGGCCAGGATCATCTCTGCCAACGGATCTTGCAGTGCACGCTGGATCACCCGCTTCAAAGGACGCGCCCCGAACACCGGATCATAGCCTTCGTCGGCCAGCCATTTGCGCGCAGCGTCGTCCAGATCCAACCCGATCTTACGACCGGCAAGTCGTTTGAGCAGACGGTTCATCTGGATATCGACGATCCCCGCCATGTCGCCACGTGCGAGACGGTCAAAGATCACCGTTTCATCCAGACGGTTCAGGAACTCGGGGCGGAAGTGGGCCCGCACCGCATCCATTACATCCCGCTTTGCCTGCACCATGTCGCCCCCGTCAGGAAGCTGGCTCAGCGCTTGGGCACCAAGGTTGCTGGTCAGCACAATCAACGTCTGCTTGAAGTCGACCTTGCGACCCTGACCGTCGGTCAACACCCCATCGTCCAAGACCTGCAACAAGATGTTGAACACATCGGGGTGCGCTTTTTCGACCTCGTCGAACAGCACAACCTGATAAGGGCGACGCCGCACAGCTTCGGTCAACACACCGCCTTCGTCATAGCCGACATACCCCGGAGGCGCACCGATCAGACGGGCCACGGCGTGTTTCTCCATGAACTCCGACATGTCGATCCGCACCATTGCGTTCTCGTCGTCGAACAGGAATTCGGCTACAGCTTTGGTCAGTTCGGTTTTACCCACGCCTGTTGGCCCAAGGAACAGGAAGCTGCCCAAGGGACGTGCCTCGTCGTTCAGGCCAGCACGCGCACGGCGGACCGCGTTCGACACGGCCTTGACCGCTTGGTTTTGGCCAATGACACGGTTGTGCAACTGGTCTTCCATCCGCAGCAGCTTGTCACGTTCACCCTCAAGCATACGGCCAGCTGGAATGCCGGTCCAACGCTCGACCACGCTCGCGATCTGATCCGGGCGTACGGCCTCTGCGACCATGACGTCTGCCTCGCTTTCCTCCGCTTCGCCGAGCTTGCGTTCCAACTGCGGGATCACACCATAGGAAAGCTCCCCCGCTTTGGCTAGATTGCCTTCGCGTTTGGCAATCTCAAGCTCGGCACGGGCGCGGTCCAACTGCTCTTTCAGCTCGCGCGCGCCTTCAAGGCGATCGCGCTCGCCCTGCCACTGCGCCGTCATTGCGTCTGCTTTTTCCTGCAGATCACCCAGTTCTTTCTCCAGCTTGTCCAACCGGTCCTTGCTGGCGACGTCGTCCTCTTTCTTCAATGCCTCTGCTTCGATCTGCAGCTGCATGATCTGGCGGTCCAGCGCGTCCAGCTCTTCGGGCTTGCTGTCGACCTCCATCCGCAGACGGCTGGCCGCCTCGTCCATCAAGTCGATGGCTTTGTCGGGCAAGAAGCGGTCCGTGATATAGCGGTGCGACAGCGTGGCCGCAGCAACAAGCGCAGAGTCACTGATCCGCACACCGTGGTGCAGCTCATACTTCTCTTTAATACCCCGCAAGATCGATATGGTGTCCTCGACCGTAGGTTCACTCACCATGACAGGCTGGAACCGACGGGCCAAAGCCGCGTCTTTCTCTACGTATTTACGGTATTCATCCAAGGTCGTCGCACCAACGCAGTGCAATTCCCCCCGCGCCAAGGCAGGTTTGATCAGGTTGGCAGCATCCATTGCACCATCAGCCTTACCGGCACCGACCAGCGTGTGCATCTCGTCGATAAACAAGATCACCTCGCCCGCGGCTTCAGTCACTTCGGTCAGGACGGCTTTCAACCTCTCCTCGAACTCACCACGATATTTCGCGCCGGCAATCAATGCGCCCATGTCCAGCGCCAGCAGCCGTTTGTTGCGCAGCGATTCAGGGACGTCCCCATCAATGATACGCAGCGCGAGACCTTCGGCGATGGCGGTCTTACCCACCCCCGGTTCACCAATCAGCACCGGATTATTCTTTGTACGGCGGCTCAAAACCTGCATGGCACGGCGAATTTCCTCGTCCCGGCCAATGATCGGGTCGATTTTGCCTTCGCGGGCACGTTCGGTCAGGTCCAGACTATACTTCTTAAGCGCTTCATACCCGTCTTCGGCACTGGCGCTATCAGCCGTGCGGCCCTTGCGGATATCGTTGATGGCAGCGTTCAGACCCTGCGCGGTGACTTTGCCCGCGACCAATGCGTCCTTGGCACCGGATTTGACCATGGCAAGCGCCATCAGCACACGTTCTACCGGCACAAAGCTATCGCCTGCTTTTTTCGCAAGCGCCTCTGCTTCGGCCAGAACTTTGGCTGTGGTATTGTCCAGATAGACCTGTGCCGCATCGCCTGACACTTTTGGCAACTTACCCAAAGAGAGTGTCAGCGTTTCGGTAACGCGCGCCGGATTGCCACCCGCAGCGACAATCAGATTGCTTGCCAGCCCTTGGTCATCGTCCAACAACGCTTTTAGTAAATGTTCCGGCGTCAGCCGTTGGTGGCTTTCACGCGTAGCGATTGTTTGCGCAGCCTGAATGAAGCCGCGCGACCGTTCTGTAAACTTGCCCAAGTCCATGAGCTTCTCCTTTTCTCAAAGCGACCACGGGTGCGACGCCTGCTTGGCAGCGCGTCATTATGTGATCCTCGTACTAGGATTTGGGGACAGGCAGGGGCGGCTTCAAGAGAAGGCGCTCACAAATACGTCAACAAAAAAATGCGTATCAAGCCAATATTTGAACGGATGATGAAATTTAATCACACCGCGAAGTCATTGGATTCGCTGTAAAAATTACAGTTTCGCAAAATTCCGCTTATAGCAATAGGCAATCAAATAAAAGTTAATTGACTGTTTTTAAGGGAAAATTTACATTTATCCACAAGGGTAGCGACAATAGATGGAACTTTTTAGTCACACCCACGTTGTACCGGCAGAGAATGACAAAGCCGATCAAGCCAAGTTTAATCAGTACAACAAGTTTTGAGGTACGAACATGCAGACGCGCCAAATCCAGATGAACGACGTTATATATAATGCGACAGAGCAATGCTTCGAGGCACTGGTTACTGTTCATGATGGCGATCGCTCCCGCAGATATGCCTGCGCAATCAATGCGCCGATGACAATGTCATTTGATCAAGCCGCCGAAGGACTGACCAAACAGGCAGAACGTCGACACTTGGGCCGCGGCGGCATGCATTCGGAATTTCGCAGCATCAAACCATCGCCCCGCAGCGGTCGCCCACGGTTCGACCCCAAGGCTTGGTTGCAATCTGTTGCAAAGCTCAACGGCCACCGCGCCGCTTGATTTTCAGTTTCGGCGGAACTGCCTGTGCGCCCGTCCCGGCGCATGTCCCGCCCGATCCAGAGACTTCTGCCTGCCTGCACGTCTCTGACACTTGCCCGGACAGCCCTTGTGCTGCCCGGGTTTTTTTGTGCCCGTCGCGAGGTGTTTGCGTAGACACGAGAGTATGAACGCCGTAAGCCTCCGGCGTTTGTCCAATTTCACTACTATCGGAGCCCGCCCCATGTCAGATGACCGCCTGATCGTCGCCCTTGATGTTCCCCATGCTGTTGCCGGCCTTGAGCTCGCGAAAAAGCTTGGCGATACGGTGAGCTTTTACAAAATCGGATTGGGAATGCTGACAGGCGGCGGCATGGCGCTGGCAAATGAGCTCATCCAAGAGCATGGCAAACGCATTTTTCTGGATATGAAACTTTTTGACATCAGCGCGACCGTCGAAGCAGCGGTACGGGGTCTTGCGCAGTTTGATCTTGATTTCCTGACTGTTCACGGCGACCCCCACGTGGTGCGCGCCGCGATGCAGGGTGCCGCGGGTTCGCGCACCAAAATTCTCGCAGTGACAATTCTGACGTCGCTGGACCGGAACGATCTGGACGCCGCTATGATCCAGGCGGGCGACATTCCCGATCTGGTACAAACCCGGGCCGGTCGTGCACTGGATGCAGGCGCCCACGGGGTCATCGCTTCCCCTCAAGAAGCCGCGCTGATCCGCGCCCTGCCAGAGGCAAAAGGCAAGCTGATCGTAACCCCCGGCGTGCGCCCGACCGGTGCGGCTCTTGGCGATCAAAAACGGGTCGCGACGCCGGGCCAAGCTATCAAGGATGGCGCGGATCATATCGTCGTCGGCCGCCCGATCTGGCAAGCCGAAGACCCCGCAGCCGCCGCCCGCGCGGTCCTGGCAGAGCTGCCCTAATCACCCCCAAATGGCATCAAACCCGTTTAATAGCGTGCTTGGCCTATGTGATAAATCGGTAACAAACCCAAACTGGCTACCGATCAAGCGCAGTTGCGTGTATGTTTTATGACATTCATATGGCAACCTTACTTTGGTGATACTCCCCGACGAACTGGTTCTTCCTGAAGTTCGTCACCTCCCCCCGCTTTAGGCGGGGGTCTTTCTTTTCCCAGTCTAAATTTTGCACCCAGCCGCGAAATGATCGCGACGCGCCTGCCCATGGCGCAACGGCACGCAATCGAATAGACTTGCCTTAACCTTCCCTTAACCCCATTTATTCGCCATGCCCGCACTCTGCCGTGACTGCCTGTCCGAAATCACGCCTGCCCGCCGGTGCTCTGCCTGCGGCAGCCCGCGCATCACGTCGCATCCCGAATTATTTGACCTCTCCATTGCCCATATGGATTGCGATGCTTTTTATGCGTCGGTGGAAAAACGAGACAACCCCGCACTGAACGGTAAACCCGTAATCATCGGCGGCGGGCGGCGCGGCGTGGTATCGACCGCTTGCTATATCGCACGGGTCAAAGGGGTTCGATCCGCCATGCCGATGTTTCAGGCGCTCAAGCTCTGCCCCGAAGCGGTCATCATCAAGCCCCGCATGGACGCCTATGTCGAAGCCTCCCGTGCGATCCGCGCCTTGATGGAAGAGCTCACGCCCGCCCTGCAACCGCTGTCACTGGACGAGGCATTTCTGGACATGACCGGCACGACCAAGCTGCACGGCGCGCCCCCTGCGGTGATGCTCGCGCGGTTGGTGCGCCGGATGAAGCAAGAGCTGGGGCTGACCGGCTCTATCGGGCTGTCGCACAACAAGTTTCTGGCCAAGGTCGCCTCTGATCTAGATAAGCCACACGGGTTTTCGGTCATCGGCAAAGGGGAAACGCAGACATTTCTGACCGACAAACCGGTGAGCATGATCTGGGGCGTGGGCGCTGCCACCCTAGGGGCGCTGAACAAGGCGGGCATACGCACCTTTGCTGACCTGCTGCGGTGGGAACGGACCGATCTGATTGCTCGTTTCGGCAACATGGGCGACCGCCTCTGGCATCTGGCCCGAGGCCAGGACAACCGTCGCGTTTCCGCGCACGAACCGATGAAATCCATTAGCAACGAAACCACCTTTAACGAGGACACCTCGGACCCCGAACTGCTGGACGGTCACCTGTGGCGCATGGCGCAAAAAGTGGCGGACCGCGCAAAGGCCAAAGAGCTTGCGGGGCGCGTTGTTGTTCTCAAGCTGAAGCGTGCCGATTTTTCGCTGATTACCCGGCGGGTGTCTTTGTATGACCCCACTCAGCTGGCCGACCGCATCTACCGCACTGCAAGCGGGCTGTTTGATCAGCTGGGCGAGCCGGGGCCGTTCCGACTTCTGGGATGTGGCATTTCCGATCTTAGCGCCGCTGATGGGGCCGACACGGCGGGTGATCTGCTGGACCCCGATGCCGTGCGGCGTGGTCGGGCCGAACGGGCGACCGATGCCATCCGCAACCGGTTCGGGGACAAGGCCATCGTCAAAGGGCGCGCGCTGCGCTGATTATTCCGCCGCGAGCGCCAGGCTTTCAGGCCGGATACGCGCGATTTCAGCAACAACGCCGCTCAGCGCTTTTTGGACATCCTCGAAATCGCCATTGGGACGCACCAATGATTCGTTCATATACAGGGATCGGTCCAATTCGACCTGTACCGCGTGCTGCCCCCGCGCCGGGCGGCCATAAGCCTGCGTGATATATGCCCCCGCAAAAGGCGTGTTTCGTGTGACGGTAAAACCCGCGCTCGAAAAAGCGGCTTCGATTTGATCAACGACATCGTTGCCGGCAGCCGCACCAAAACGGTCGCCTAACACAACATCGGGCCGCTTGAGCCCCATCCGCGCGACCCCTTCCATCGCCTCATGCGGCATGGAATGGCAATCCACGAGAATCGCCTGCCCGTGATCGGCACGGGCGTCATTCAGCAGGCTTTGCAGCATATCGTGATACGGCACCCAATACGCCGCGATTCGCTCTCGGGCTTCGTCGAGCGTCAATTTGCCCTGATAAATCGACCGCCCATTCGCCACAACGCGCGGGATAACCCCCAAACCCGAGGCCACCCGCGGGTTATGCGCCTGCCGACGCACCCCTTCGATCAAGGCGGGGTCCAGCTCGTCTCGCGACCGGTTCAGATCAAGGAACGCACGCGGGGCACCCGCCATCAGAAATGGAGCCCCGAAATGGGGGGCGGATTTGAACAAAAGATCAACGAACGCGTCCTCTGACGAGCGGATGCTATGCCCGTCCAACACTGTGGACCGCAGAAAGGAAAAGCTGTAATTCCGACCCGAATGGGGCGACGCGAACACCGTGCAGGAATGGGCTTGATCAGGGCGAACGACTTCGTAGGCGATGTGTGGCATTGTTGCACCTTTCAAAAATGAACATAGCGCATGTTTTTACAAAGCCAAAACCCCTTGATCATGCCTGCGACTCTATTTATAGACCCCGCTACTGGTGCAGATATTTCGTGCCCTGATTTGGTTCGGGGTGCAAATTTTGTGCTACATAGGGGGTGATTAGCTCAGCGGTAGAGCACTTCGTTGACATCGAAGGGGTCACTGGTTCGATCCCAGTATCGCCCACCACCTAATTCATGGCTCAGCATTCGCTGAGCTGCCCGCAACCCGGCGCTGGCCCGCGCCACGACACAGGAGAAAGACCATGAAGGTTCGCAATTCGCTCCGCTCGCTCAAGAATCGGCATCGTGACTGCCGCGTTGTGCGTCGCAAAGGCCGCGTTTACGTAATCAACAAAACGCAGCGCCGTTTCAAAGCCCGTCAGGGTTAAGCTTCGCGCGCATTTGATTAAAAGCCGCTCCTTCGGGGGCGGCTTTTTTCGTTTGGGCTGATGAAACATGCCACGCCCTGCGCCGGCACCCCGGCCATTCGCGGCTGGCCCCTTGCGATCCCCCCAATACCCCCTAGGTTCATCTTTAACTTCAAAAGATGAACTGAAAGGGATCTCATGACCGATCTGCCCGACTATACCCCACCCGCCGTATGGGAGTGGGAACCCGGCAACGGCGGTAAATTCGCCAACATCAACCGCCCCGTCGCAGGCCCGACCGCGGATAAAGAGCTGCCAGTCGGCGAACACCCCTATCAGCTTTACTCCCTCGCGACCCCCAATGGTGTCAAAGTCACCGTGCTGCTGGAAGAACTGCTGGCTGCGGGCCACAAAGGCGCCGAATATGACGCTTGGTTGATCAACATCGGCGAAGGCGACCAATTCGGGTCCGGCTTTGTCGAGATCAACCCGAACTCTAAAATCCCCGCGATGATGGACCGGTCCGGCGATGCGCCACAGCGCTTGTTCGAATCCGGTTCGATCATGCTGCATCTGGCCGAGAAGTTCGGCGAATTCATCCCCAAAGACCCAAGCCAACGCACCGAATGTATGTCCTGGCTGTTCTGGCAGATGGGCAGTGCACCCTATCTGGGCGGCGGCTTTGGCCACTTCTACGCCTATGCGCCGGTCAAGATTAAATACTGCATCGACCGCTTCGCGATGGAAACCAAGCGTCAGCTGGACGTGTTGGACCGGCATCTGGCCGATAACGAATATATGGCGGGCGAGTATTCGATTGCGGATATGGCGATCTGGGCTTGGTATGGTCAGCTGGTTCTGGGGCGGCTTTATGATGCGGCTGAATTCCTGAACGTCGACTCGTATGAAAACCTGATGAAATGGGCCAAGAAAATCGATGCGCGGCCCGCGGTGACGCGTGGCCGTATGGTCAACCGTCCCTTCGGTGAACCCGAAATGCAGCTGCACGAACGTCACGACGCCAGCGATTTCGACACCAAAACCCAAGACAAAATCGACGGCTAAACGACTGCGTCTTGCCGTCCCTGTGCGGCGAGACGCTTATCTTATAAATACAGTCAAGTATTCCTTGATGTCTGACCTCAAATCTGTTTCTTACTCTTTTTATAAGTTTTACACAGATGGAGGTCACCTCATGACTTTTACGAAAACCACGTTCACGGCTGCCTTGTTGGCAACGGTTGCCCTACCCGCTTTTGCAGAAGGTCAGCTGAACCTCTATTCTGCACGTCACTACGACACTGACGAGCGTCTGTATTCGGACTTTACCGAGCAAACCGGCATCACTATTAACCGCATCGAAGGCAAAGCAGACGAGCTGCTGGCCCGTGTGGCTGCCGAGGGCGCGAACTCTCCTGCGGACGTACTGATCACCGTCGATACGAGCCGCCTGAGCCGCGCCAAGGAAATGGGCCTGCTGCAATCTGTTGACAGCGACATCCTCGAAGAGCGTATCCCAGGCAATCTGCAAGACGCCGACAACGAATGGTTCGGCTTTTCGCAGCGCGCGCGGATCATTTTTTACAGCAAGGATGCCGTAGACAACCCACCGCAAACCTATCTGGACCTCGCCGACCCGGCCTACGAGGGTCAGGTATGCATCCGTTCCTCTACCAATTCTTACAACCAGACGCTGCTGGCGGCTTTGGTTACGCACCACGGCGAAGAAAAAGCCACCGAATGGGCGCAGGGCGTTGTGAACAACATGGCACGCGCACCACAGGGCGGTGACACCGACCAGCTGCGCGGTCTGGTTTCGGGCGAATGCGAAATCTCTGTCTCGAACTCCTATTACTTTGCCCGCGCGATCCGTACCGACGTGGACGGGCTCAGCGCTGATATTGATAAAATCGACGTGGTTTTCCCTGACCAAGAAGGCAACGGCGCACACATGAACCTGTCCGGTGCCGGTGTTGCAGCCAATGCGCCAAACCGTGACAACGCGGTCAAATTCCTCGAGTACCTGTCCTCCGACAGCGCACAGTCCTACTTCTCTGCGGGTAACGACGAATACCCCGCCGTTCAGGGTGTGGAACTGGCAGAGTCGGTTGCCAAGCTCGGCGAATTCAAAGCAGACGAGGTCAACCTCTCGGAAGTGGCCAAGAACATTCCGGCGGCACAGAAAATCTTTAATGCGGTTGGCTGGGAATAATCCCAGCCTGCCACGGCAGCGACATGCCATTGAACCGCATCGGCCTTTGGCCGGTGCGGTTTTTTCATGGGCGATGCCAAACGGTTAGGTTTGACGCCCGACCTGCCGGCAGATCAGGATGACCGGAAGCAGCCCCATCGCCACGATTACAAGGCTCGGCACCGCAGCCCCGTCCAGCCGTTCGTCGCTGGCCAGCCGGTAGGCCTGCACCGCAAGCGTGTCGTAGTTAAAAGGCCGCATGATCAAGGTCGCCGGCAGCTCTTTCATCACATCGACAAAGACGATCAACAGCGCGGTCAGCAGACTGGGCGACAGGATCGGCAGGTGAATACGGCGCAGCGTCCCCACGGGGGTCTCTCCGAGCGACCGTGCGGCGGAATCCATATTGGCATGCACCATCGCTTGTCCGCCCTCATACGCGCCCAATGCAGCCGCGAGGAAGCGCACCATATAGGCGGCCACCAGAAGCCAGATCGACCCCGTCACCAACAAACCGGTCGAGATGTCAAAGGTGCTGCGCATCCATGCGTCAAGCTGGTTATCGAATGTCGCGAAAGGTACCATCAGCCCCACCGCGATCACCCCGCCCGGCACCGCATAGCCAAGACGCGCAATATACCCCGCCCCAAAGGACAGCTTGCCCGGACGTAGCCGCTGGAAGAAGCCAACGCAGACCGCCGCGGCCACGGTCAGCACCGCAGCCACCCCCGCCAGCGTGGCAGAGTTACGGATGAAGCCCAGATAGCGCGGGCTGAGCAGGTCCTGCTCTGACCCTGTGCCCATCCAGATCAGCACAATGACCGGTAGGATCGCACCAAAGATCACGGGGATACCGCAGGCCAACAGCGCCGCAGCAGCACGCCAGCCTGTCAGCGGTGCCGGAGGCATGGCTACGGCACGGCGGGCCGGATCATGGTACTTCGCCTTGCCACGCTGGATACGCTCAAGCATCGCGAGCAGCAGCGCAAAGCTGAGCAAGCACAGCGCGAGCTGCGCCGCACCAGCGCGGTCGAACAGGGAGAACCAGCTGGTGTAGATCCCTGTGGCAAAAGTCTGCACCCCAAAATAGGCGACGGTCCCGAAATCGGCGATCGTCTCCATTACCGTCAGCAGGACGCCTGCGGCAATCGCAGGGCGCGCCAGCGGCAGGCTGACCTTAAAGAACGCGGCCCATGCACTGCTGCCCAAAGCACGCGCTGCCAGAAACGTCGTGGCGGATTGCTGCAAGAAGGCTGCACGCGCCAGCAGGTAGACATAGGGGTAAAGCACCAGCACCAACATCAGCGCCGCCCCCCCCAAAGACCGTATCTCGGGGAACCAGTAATCGCGCGGGCCCCAGCCTGTCAGGTCACGCAGAGCGGTCTGCACAATGCCCGGATGGTCAAGGATATGCGTATAGGCATAGGCCAATACATAGGCAGGAAAAGCCAGCGGCAGCACCAGCGCGATCTCAAGCACGCGCGCACCGGGAAAGCGCGTCATGGTGACCAGCCACGCGGTCCCGACGCCCAAGGCAAAGGTCCCCATCGCGACCATTGCCACCAAGAGCAGCGTCGTGCCAGCATAGCCCAGCAGAACAGTATCAATCAGATGGCGCACCGTATCGGTGCCCCCGACCAATGCAGCCAGCAGTACGGCAATCATAGGCAAGGCACAGGTCGCTGCAATCGCGACCGCAACCCCCGCCAGCAAACGCACGCCATCGCGCGATTTTTTCACGGCGGCGGGGCTTGTATTTATATCCTGTGTCGTCATGCGATTGGTTTCGACTAATTCAGTCGGAAATACCAGCGGGATGACTGAAAATTGTACCGCCGCCCCATGCGCAAAGGCGTGATCTTGCCTTTGCGGCCTGTTTCACGCCGGACACCGGCGCGATTTAGTCATAGCTACGCTGGTCTTCGATCACCAAGCCATCGTTCGGCAGGCTTCCGGGGGCGGCCAGCACGACCTTGCCCTTCAGCTTGAGCAGCGCCGCGACAGAGGCACCGTAGGCTTCGGTATCGTCGCCTGTCGTCTCAAGGTGGACCGTCATCACGTCTTGTTCGTTGGCGCGGCTTGCCACAACACGGGCTTTAGTTACC
Source organism: Sulfitobacter sp. BSw21498 (assembly GCF_006064855.1). NCBI lineage: Bacteria > Pseudomonadati > Pseudomonadota > Alphaproteobacteria > Rhodobacterales > Roseobacteraceae > Sulfitobacter > Sulfitobacter sp. BSw21498. The sequence continues at coordinate 2,886,486 of NZ_CP040753.1, read as the reverse complement.
TCGGGGTGCTGCGCGACAAGGGCGGCGACCTGTTCGGGGCGCACGAACATCCCCTTGATCTTGGTGGTCTGATCGGCACGGCCCATCCAGCCCTTGATCCGCATATTGGTACGACCGCAGGGCGACGCCCCCGGCAAAACCGCACTCAGATCGCCTGTCGCGAAACGGATCAACGGATAATCGGGGTTCAACGTAGTGACCACGACCTCGCCTACGTCACCAGGTGCGACGGGCGTGCCCGTACCGGGGGTCACGATCTCGACGATCACATTCTCGTCCACGATCATGCCCTCTGCGGCGGGGCTTTCATAAGCGATGTTTCCCAAATCGGCTGTCGCATAGCTTTGCAGACAGGTGATGCCGCGCTGCGCATAATAGTCGCGCAAGGATGGGAACAACGCACCGCCACCAACGGCGGCTTTGGTGATGCCAAGTGTCACCCCCATCTCGTCGGCTTTTTCCAAAATGATCTTGAGGTAATCTGGCGTGCCGGCATAGGCGGTCGTGCCGATATCACGGGCCGCGATGACCTGCAGTTCGGTCTGGCCGGTGCCCGCAGGCAAAACCGCCGCCCCCACAGCCCGCGCACCGGATTCAAAGATCATCCCCGCCGGCGTCAGATGATAGCCAAAGCAGTTCTGCACGATGTCGCCTTTACCGATCCCCACCGCATGCAGGAACCGCCCCATACGCCACCAGTCCGGCGCATCGGAGGATGGTTCGTAGATCGGGCCTGGAGACTGGAAGATATGGGTGAACGCATGCGCAGGCCTGGTTGTGAAACCGCCAAAGGGCGCCGATTGCGCCTGCTGTTTGCCGATCTCGGATTTGCGCAGGACGGGCAACGTGGCAAGATCGTCAGCGCTGGTGATCGTTTCTGCTGTGACCCCGTCCAGCGATCCTGCATAACCCGGCAGCGCCTGCGCCCGTGCGATCTGGGCTGGCAAAGAGCGGGCAAGGTCAGCCGCCCGCGTCTCTGGGCTGCGGGTCTCTAGGCGGTCAAAGTGGGACGTCTGTGCCATGTCGCTTGCTCGCAATTCATTTGGGTGATCAGGAAATGGAAGGGTCGTGAGGCGTGCGCTAGATCAGCTGAGCCAGCGTTTGCGGCGACGGTAGCTGCGCACATCGCGGAACGATTTGCGCCCGTCGTCCGACATGCCAAGGTAAAATTCCTTAACGTCCTGGTTCTCGCGCAGATCCGCAGCAGGGCCGTCCATTACGACGCGACCGGATTCCAGAATATAGCCATAGTGCGCAAAGCGCAGCGCGACGTTGGTGTTTTGCTCGGCCAGCAAGAACGTTACGCCTTCGTTTTCGTTCACCGATTTGACGATCTCGAAAATCTGCTCAACCAGCTGCGGTGCAAGGCCCATCGACGGCTCGTCCAGCAGGATCGTTTCGGGGCGCGACATCAAGGCGCGACCGATCGCACACATCTGCTGTTCCCCGCCCGAGGTATAGCCCGCCTGCGATTTGCGCCGTTCGCGCAGCCGCGGGAAATATTCATAGACCATCTCTAGATCACGCGCGATGGCCGCCTTGCCGTCGCTGCGGGTATAGGCACCGGTCAGCAGGTTCTCTTCGATGGTGAGGTGCTCGAAACAGTGACGCCCCTCCATTACCTGCACGACACCGCGTTTCACCATATCTGCAGGGCCCGAGTTATGGACCGGCTCGTTGCGGTATTTGATCGACCCTTTGGTAACCTCGCCGCGTTCTGAATGCAGAAGGTTGGAGACCGCCTTGAGCGTCGTCGTCTTGCCCGCGCCATTGCCGCCCAACAAGGCCGTGATACCGCCCTTGGGCACCTTCAGGCTCACGCCCTTTAGCACCAGAATGACCGAGTTGTAGATCACCTCGATATTATTGACCTCAAGAAGGGTCTCGACCTGCGCGTCGGGCGTTGGGGTGGCATCCAGCATGGGTGTCTCTTTCACTAGGTGACGTGGGGATCGGACGCGGCAGCACTGCCGCCGCGCCCTTGTTTAATGGCTGCGTTTAGCAGCTGGGTTCGATACCGGATTCTGCTGCAAAGGCCTGCGCATCTTCGGTGACCAGCGGGGCCAGCACGTCTTGGTCCGACTGGATATAGTCAGTGATCAGGCTCCAGCTGTCGGCCGCTGCATCCCATTGCGCCACAGCACCAAAGCCGTTGCCGCCATGGTTTTCGCACGACACGGTGAACTCCGGCCCGAAGTTGGGCAGACCCAGATCCGCCATTTTGGCTTCGGTGATTTCCAGTGCCTCCATGCCATCACGCATCTGCGCCGGTGTCAGCGCCTTGGTGTCGTGAATGCCCTGTGCCGTTTTGGCAGCTTCAGCCGCCAGCATCGCCGCATAAAGACCACGGTTATACAAAGCGGTCCCGATCTGGTCGCCCGCGCCTGCCGCTTTACCTGCATCAACAACAAACTTCTGGATGTCGTCGAAGACGGGGAAGTCATCGCCCACATTGTGGAAGGTCAGCGCCTTGTAGCCGTTGGCTTTTTCGCCTGCTGGACGCACGTCGTTTTCAGAACCGGACCACCAGATGCCGATGAACTGATCCATCGGATAGCGGATGTTCGCGGCCTCTTGGACGGCGACCTGATTCATCACGCCCCAACCGTACATGATCACGTTGTCCGGCTTTTCACGACGGATCTGCAACCACTGGGATTTCTGTTCCTGACCGGGGTGGTCAACGGGCAACAGCGAAAGTTCGAACCCGTGCTTTTTGCCAAGCTCTTCCAGCGTGCGGATAGGCTCTTTGCCGTAGGCAGAGTTGTGATAGACCAGCGCGATCTTCTTACCCTCAAGGCTGCCACCGTTCAGATCCAGCAAGTGCTTGATCGCGACCGATGCGCCGTCCCAGTAGTTCGCGGGGTAATTAAAGATGTTGCTAAAGACTGACCCGTCTTTGGCCGATGTGCGGCCATAGCCCATCGAGTGGACAGGAATGCCGTCTGCCGTAGCTTTAGGGATCAGCTGGTAGGTGATGCCAGTAGACAGCGGCTGATAGACCAACGCGCCTTCGCCCTTGGTGCTTTCATAGCATTCCACACCTTTTTCGGTGTTATAGCCGGTTTCGCATTCGATCATCCGGATCGGTTCACCACCGATGCCGCCGTCACGTTCGTTCAGCAGCGTAAAATAATCCGCATAGCCGTCGGCAAACGGAATGCCATTCGCCGCATAGGGGCCCGTGCGATAGCTGAGCGACGGGAATACAAGCTCTGCCATTGCGGGGCCCGCAGCCAGAGCAGCGCCTAGCGCCAACGTAGTCATCTTCAGTTTCATCGGTGTTTCCTCCCTTGGATGTATCCGATCTTGCCGGGTTGTCCCGGTCGTCTTCTTCGGCCTTGGGTCTCCTCCCCCGTTGGCCATGCCGCCCCCCGCTAGTGCGGGAAGGGCCACAATCTCAGTTTTTCCTTGGCGACGCGCCACAGTTGCGCCAGCCCGTGCGGTTCCGCGATCAAGAAGATGATGATCAACCCGCCCACAATCACAAGCTGCAAGTGCGCCACGATATCCGTCGGCCAACCCAGCCAGTCGACACCCACGATTTTCAGGGCCACAGGCAAGAGCACGAGGAACGCGGCCCCGGCAAAGCTGCCAAAGATCGACCCCAGCCCGCCGATGATGATCATAAAGAGCACAAGGAATGATTTCTGGATACCAAAGACTTCGCCGACCTCGACCGCGCCCAAATAGACAGAAAAGAACAACGCACCCGAGATACCGATAAAGAACGAGCTGACCGCAAAGGCCGTCAGTTTTGCCCGCAGTGGGTTCACCCCGATGATCTCGGCGGCGATATCCATGTCACGGATCGCCATCCATTTGCGCCCCACCGACCCGCGGGTCAGGTTCCGCGCCACATAGGCACTGAAAATCACGAACATCAGGCAAAACAGATAGGTCGCCCAAGCTTCGGTATTCGGGCCCGTGACCTCGATCCCGAAAAAGGTCCGTTCAGGCGCACTGATCTGGCCCGAGGCAGAGTAGTTGTAGAACCACGGCACACGGTTAAAGAGCCACACCAGAAAAAACTGCGCCGCCAACGTGGCCACAGCCAGATAGAACCCTTTGATCCGCAGTGACGGCAGGCCGAACAACACGCCGACACAGGCCGTGACCAGACCCGACAGCAGCACATGCACCAGCATGCTGACTTCGGGAAAAGCCGTCATGAACTTGTAGCAGGCATAGGCCCCCACAGCCATAAAGCCGCCGGTCCCCAGACTGACCTGTCCGCAATAGCCCACCAGGATATTCAACCCGATCGCCGCGATGGCGTAGATCAGGAACGGCAGGAACAGCGAGTTCACCCAGTAGTCGTTGATCATAAACGGGATCACCGCGATGGCGATGAACAGCACAAAGTAATAGCGATACCGGTCAAACTTGATCGGAAACGTCTGGCTGTCTTCCGCATAGGTGGAGCTGAAATCCCCTGATTCACGATAAAGCATCAGATGCGCCCCTCATTCCAAATGGTTTTAAATCCTGGGGCCCGAACCCTACACATTGGCAAAGCCCCAGTCAGGGAGTTGCCAAAACTACACACGCTCAATGATCTTCTCCCCGAACAAGCCTTGCGGACGGAACACCAGAAAGATCAGCGCCAACATGTAGGCAAACCAGTTCTCAGTCGCACCGCCAAGGAAAGGCGCTCCAATCAGGAATTCGAACAGTTTCTCACCCACACCGATGATCAAGCCGCCCACGATGGCACCGGGAATAGAGGTGAACCCCCCCAGCATCAGCACCGGCAACGCCTTGAGCGCGATCAGCGAGAGCGAGAATTGAACCCCCGATTTCGTGCCCCACATGATGCCTGCCACCAGTGCGACAAAGCCCGCCAACGACCACACGAGGATCCAGATAAAGTTCAGCGACACGCCGACCGACAAAGCCGCTTGGTGGTCATCCGCCACAGCGCGCATGGCGCGGCCCTGTTTGGTGTATTGCGCAAACATCACCAGCCCGATCACCAGCAACGCGGCGATAATGCTGGCTACGATATCCAGATTATCGATGAAGAACCCGTAGCCAAAGGCGTTAAAGGTGGTGTCGTCGATCCAGGTGTTCAAACCCTGCGGCAGGCCCACATCCATAGATTTGATGTCAGACCCCCACATCAGATCGCCCACCCCTTCAAGGAAATAGGCCAGACCGATGGTCGCCATGAACAGGATGATCGGCTCTTGCCCGACCAGATGGCGAAACACCAACCGCTGGACCGCATAAGCCAGACCGATCATCACCACCATGGTCAGCAAGATCGCAAGGAACGCCGGTACATGCCATCCGAAATGGTGGATATCCGTGCCCAAGATCGCGTTGATCAGATGGCTGAACGGCACCTGCCCGTCGATGATCCCGGCAAGGGTCAGAGCCGCGAACAGCGCCATCACCCCTTGGGCATAGTTGAAAATTCCCGAGGCTTTGTAGATCAGAACAAACCCCAACGCGACCAGTGCATACAGCACGCCCGCCATCAGACCGTTCAGGAACACCTCGATTGTAAAGGCCAGTTGCTCAGGCATATCAGACCCTCCTCATCGCAAAACCAGTGGCAAAATCAGTCATGGGCAACCCCCAGGTACGCGTCGATCACGTCTTGATTGTTGCGCACCTCGCTTGGGGTGCCGTCGCCGATCTTCTTGCCGTAATCCATCACGACTACGCGGTCGCTCAGGTCCATCACAACGCCCATGTCGTGTTCGATCAGGGCAATCGTCGTGCCAAATTCATCGTTCACATCCAGAATAAAGCGGCTCATGTCCTCTTTTTCCTCGACGTTCATCCCCGCCATCGGTTCGTCCAGCAGCAGGATTGACGGCTCAGCAGCCAGCGCGCGCGCCAGTTCAACCCGCTTCTTCAAACCATAAGACAGCCGCGACACCGGCGTCTTGCGGATCGCCTGAATCTCAAGGAAGTCGATGATCTTTTCGGCCACTTCGCGGTTCGCGGTCTCTTCGCGCTCTGCCTTGCCCTTCCAGATCGACTGCCAGAACATGCCGGTCTTCATATTGGTCAAACGCCCCGTCATGACGTTGTCCAGCACCGACATCCCCTCGAACAAGGCGATGTTCTGGAACGTGCGTGCGATGCCTTGCTGCGCCACCTCGAACGGTTTCATCGACGGACGTGGGGCACCTTTGTACCAGACCTCGCCTTCTTGCGGCACATAGAACCCGCTGATCACGTTCAGCATGGATGACTTGCCCGCGCCGTTCGGGCCGATGATGGCGCGGATTTCGCCCTGACGGATATCGAAGGAGATATCCTTGATCGCCTCTACCCCACCGAACCGCAGGGTGATGTTTTTCATTTCCATCACAACGGGGCCAATCTGGCGCCCATCCGCTGTGACATAGCCGTCGGTCATATCTTTCACGCCGCAGCCCCCTTCCAAATGGTCTTAAAATCCACTGCGCAACCGCAGCGCCCGCATGATCCGTTTGATGTCATGCTCATTGCGCGGCCATCTTGCGGGTGTCTGCGAACACCTTGGCGTCGCGCACCTCAAGCGTAGCCGCGATCGACCCCTTGCGCCCGTCTTCATAGGTTACTTCGGTGACCGTGCTGACCGAAGGCGACCCGTCGTAAAGTGCGGCGATGATGTCGGCGAACTTCTCGCCGATGACTTTGCGCCGCACTTTGCGCGTGCGCGTCAACTCTCCGTCGTCGGCATCAAGCTCTTTGTGCAGCACGACAAAGCGATGCACCTGACAGCCCGACAGCATTTCATCCTCGGCGATAGAGGCGTTGACCTCTTCCACATGGCTCTGGATCGTGTCCATTACTTGGGGATGCCGCGCCAGTTCTTGATAGGACGCATAGCCAATGTTGTTGCGCTCCGCCCAGCTTCCGACCGCTGTCAGGTCGATATTGATAAAGGCGGTGCAGGCGTCGCGCCCGTTGCCGAAAACCACGGCCTCCAGGACATTGGGAAAGAACTTGAGCTTGTTTTCCACATATTTCGGCGCAAACAGGCTTCCATCGGCCATTTTGCCCACATCCTTGGCGCGGTCGATAATGCGCAGATGGCCCGAGCTTTCCTCGATAAAGCCAGCGTCACCGGTCGCGACCCAACCTTCGGCATCCTTGGTATCGGCGGTGCTTTCGGGGTTTTTGTAATACTCGACGAAAACGCCGGGGCTGCGGTAGAACACTTCGCCATTTTCGGCGATCTTTAGCTCCACGCCTGGGCAGGTCACACCAACCGTGTCACTACGCACTTCGCCGTCCGGCTGCGCGGTAATAAACACCGTCGCCTCTGTTTGTCCGTAAAGCTGTTTCAAGTTGATCCCGAGCGAGCGATAGAAATCGAAAATCTCGGGCCCGATCGCCTCGCCCGCGGTATAGCCGACGCGCACGCGGCTGAGGCCCAGCGTGTTTTTCAGCGGGCCATAGATCATCAACTCGCCCAAGGCATATTTCGCGCGGTCCATCGCACCGACGGATTTACCATCCAGAATCGCGGGGCCAACCCTGCGCGCATGGGACATGAATTTATCAAACAGCCACTTTTTGAACCGGCTTGCGTCCTCCATGCGGATCATCACCGATGTCAGCTGGGTTTCAAATACGCGGGGCGGGGCAAAGTAGTAGGTCGGGCCGATCTCGCGCAAATCAACATGCATCGTATCAGCCGATTCAGGGCAGTTCGTGCAAAACCCTGTCCACAGCGCCTGACCTACGGAAAAGATGAAATCCCCCACCCAAGCCATCGGCAGGTAGGCCAGAATATCGTCGGTCTGGCGCAACTTGTCGAAGACAGAGGAAGATTTGGCTGTCTCGATAATGTTGCGGTTGCTCAGCACCACGCCCTTGGGCTTGCCCGTGGTGCCTGAGGTATAAAGCATGACGCCCGTGCTGTCGTAATCCAGCTTGGCCTGACGTGCCTCAAGCTCTTTGATGTGTTTATCGCGTGCCTTGCGGCCCATGTCTTGGACGGCGCTATATTGGTCCAGCGCGGCGTGATCGTATTTGCGCAAGCCGCGTGGATCGAGATAGATCATGCGTTCGAACTGGGTCAGCTGGTCTTGAACGTCCAGCACCTTGTCGACCTGTTCCTGGTCGCCCACGACGGCAAACCGTGCGCCGCAATGGTCCAGTACATAGGCCATCTCTTCTGCGTTGGCATCCTGATACAGCGGCACCGGCACCGCGCCAACCATCTCTGCGGCCATCATGGCCCAATAGAGATAGGGGCGGTTGCGACCGATGATGGCGATAAAATCGCCTTCGTTCGCGCCAAGTTCCAGCAAGCCAAGCGCAAGCGCTTCGACCTCGTCGCGGGTCTGCGACCAGGTCCAGCTTTGCCAGATGCCATATTCTTTTTCGCGATACGCGGGTGCGTTCGCAAATTGCGTTGCATTACGATGCAGCAGCGCCGGAACCGATTGCGGTCCGTCGGCGCTCACGAGCGTGTGAGCCAAATGTCTTCCTCCCAAACCCTGCTCTTTTTCGGCAGGTCGATCGCTGGTGCGATTCTGATGTCGCACCATGATGTTGACCCGATGCTCTACGTCAACTTTTACCTAATGATTTCTCAATCCTAACGAATTGTAACAGGCGTGATTTCACAGGTTGCGCTTGGCGGCACGGTGGCGATGGTGCAGTCTGACGCGGGGGGCGGCCGGATGCAGATTGACGATAATCAGACGAAACTCATGACGGCTGCGGGGCTGAACCTGATCGCGCAGGCACTGACAATCTATGACGCCGATTTGCGGCTGGTGCTTTGCAACGCGCCGTTCCAGCAGATGTTCAACCTGCCCACAGCGCTTGTGACACCCGGTGCCAGCTTTCAGGAAACGATCACGCTGCTGGCGCAGTCAGGGGAATACGGCGACGTGGACGATGTGGGGCCGTTTGTGGCGGAACGCGTGGAACAGGCCCGCGCGTTTGAACCGCATTATATGGAACGCACCCGCGCGAACGGGCGTACCATTTCGGTCGAAGGGTCCCCGCTGCCCCAAGGTGGATGGGTCACCGTCTATACCGATATTACCCGTACCAAACAGCATGAGGCCCTGCTGCGCGCGCGGTCGGACGCGCTGTCGGGGCAGGTGTTGGCCCACGCCGAAGAGCTGTCGGCGACCAACCGCGAACTTGCCGCCATGAACACCGCGCTGGAGGAAGCGAAACGCCAGCTGACCTTGTCAGAGGCGCGGTCCCGTCTCACGACCGAAATGATGCCAGCCCATATTGCGCATGTCGATGCAAACGCACGCTATACCTATACCAACCGGCGGCTCGCCTCTGTCATGCCGGGCCGCCGCGCTGACCTGATCGGCAACCATATCGCCGACGTTCTGGGCCAGCAGGCCTATGAATGCGTCGCCCCGTCGCTGGTCCAGGCGCTCGCTGGGAAACCGTCGGTGATCGAATTTACCGACGACCTTAGCGCCCGCCGCATCCGGGGGGCCTTTACCCCTGATACCCATGGCGGTGTCTATATCCTGTCGATGGATGTGACCGAAGAAACCCAAAACCGTGTCGCCCTGCAACAGACCCGACGACGCGAGATCGCAGCGCAGGTGATCTCTGGGCTGGCGCATGATTTTTCCAACCTGCTGACCATCATCCTTGGCCTGCAATCACGGCTTGGGCGACTTGATGGCCAACCGGCTGAAGCCGCCCCGTTGATCGAGGGCACCCTTGCAGCCGCGCGTCGGGGTGGCACCTTGCTCAGCTCTATTGCGGATATGACGGGGGCGCGCACGCTGCGCCCGACCGCAACACATATCCCGCGGCTGCTTGAGGATCTGTCCCTGATCGCGCGGCCTACCCTGCCCAAGGGAATGACGCTGAGCATCGACAGCCAGATGGTCGACGCGCCTGTTCTACTGGATAGCGGGCTGGTGCAGGACGGGCTGTTGAACCTGATCCTGAACGCCCGCGATGCCTGCGGGGCCGCGGGGGCCATCTCGCTTGAGGTGCGCCAGGTCCATGATACCTGGATCGAATGGGTCTTGCTCGACACCGGCCCCGGCTTTTCGCCCATGGCGCTTGAACACGGGTTCGACCCGTTTTTTACGACCAAAGGGGCCGAAGGATCGGGACTGGGGCTGCCGATGGTCTATGACATGGTGAAATCGGCGGGGGGCGACTTGCGGCTTGGCAACACCACCAAGGGCGCTCAGGTGACCATGCGCCTCCCCTATCGCCCTGCAGTTACCGCCACCACCGGGCTGGTGTTGCTGGTCGAAGACGCCGATGATCTGCGCGCTCTGGTGCGGGATATGCTGATGGGCCTCGGCCATTCCGTGATCGAAGCTGCCAGCGCGGACGAAGCGACCGCGCTGCTCGCCGATCTGCCCGATATCGCGCTGATCCTGTCTGACATCCAGCTTGTCGGCGAGGCGACAGGGCTGGACCTTGCCAAACGGCTACCACCCGACGCGCCGCCACTGGTGCTGATGACCTCGCTGCCGCCCGATGACGCCCAGTTCCTAGAGGCGCAAGCCCTCGCACCCGTGTTGCGCAAACCGTTCGAAGCCGCGGACCTGACCGCATTGATTGCCCCAAAAGAGATCGCCGCCCAATGACCCGCCCCCTTGTCACCATACTGGACGATGAACCCGAAATCCGCACGCTGCTGGCTGACGCGCTGGAGGAAGCGGGCTTTGACACGCTCTCGTTCGGCCGCGCCCGCGCGTTCGAGGCCGCCTTGGCGACCCACACCCCCGACGTTTGCCTTGTCGACCTGTCCCTGCCGGATTCCGACGGGCTGACGCTGGTGCACCGTCTCGCGTTGGAACAGGGCGCGATTGTTATCATCATCTCGGGCCGCGCCCAGGTGCAGGACCGCGTCACGGGGCTGGAGCTTGGGGCCGATGATTATATCATCAAACCCTTTGATCCTGCCGAAGTCGTCGCCCGTATCCGCGCCCGCCTGCGCAGCGCCAAGCCGTCGCCCCAGGCAGGCACGGTCGCGGCGTTCAGCGGGTGGAAAGCGCATTTCGACCGCTATACGCTGGAGGATGATACCGGTGCCGAAATCCCGTTTTCCCATGCCGAGGGGGAGGTCCTGCGCCTGTTTCTCGACGCGCCCAAACGCCTGCTGAGCCGCGCACAGATGCAATCAAGCTTGGGCGGCGTCGCCTCTGAAAGCTTTGACAGGGCGATGGATGTCCGCATCTCTCGTTTGCGTACCAAGCTGCGCGAAGACCCCAAGAACCCCCAGCTTATCAAGACGATCTATGGGGCGGGCTATATCTTTCTGGGCGACGTCACATGGAGCTGACACCCCGTTCATGTCCCATCTTTTTAGCGACCGCACGAACCTTGGTATTGCGCGCCTGCCCTGTGGCCCGTTAGTTTCCACCGATGATCGAATGTTTGCTCTACCGGACCAACGCTGCCCACCGACGGCTGTTCTACCGCGTGGAAATCGCGATGAACCTTTTCAGCGAAGTATCCGTACTGCGCGAATGGGGTGTGGCCGGCGGACAACCCAAAGCGGTCATCCAGTGTTTCGGCAACCTGCGCGAGGCGTCAAAAATGGCCGATCGCTATCGCAACCGTGCTGAACGCCGCGGGTATCTACGCCACTGATCCCAAATGGGTGCCGACCCGGGCCGGCATCTGCCCCAACGTCTCACGCGATATTGTGGTCGCGCAAAAGGTTGGGGTTGATCTGCAGGGTTACTCTGCGGGTTGGGGGACTGTCGCGGCCTCTACTTTCACGGCAGAGAATTTGAACTCGGGGATTTTCCCATAGGGGTCAACCGCCGGATTGGTCAGGATATTCGCCGCGGCTTCGACATAAGCGAAGGGCAGAAAAACCATATCGGGCGACACGGCGCGGTCTTCGCGCGCCATCAGCTCGATCGACCCACGCTTTGTCGTCAGACGGATATACGCCCCCGGCTGCACCCCCAGCTTGCGCAGCGTCGACGGGTGCAGCGAACAGTTCGCCTCGGGCTCCAACCCGTCCAGCACATGGGACCGCCGTGTCATTGACCCCGTGTGCCAATGCTCCAGCTGGCGCCCTGTGGTCAGGATCATCGGATAGTCTTCGTCGGGCGCATCATCAGGTGCGATAATGCTGGCAGGCGTGAACCGTGCGCGCCCGTCTTGCCGCGGGAACCCGTCGGCAAAGACAATCGCCTGCCCCGGATCAGTGGGACTGGTCGAGGGATAGGTCACGGCCCCTTCGCTCTCTAGACGGTTCCATGTGATGTTATTCAGCGACGACATGTTCAGCTTCATCTCGGCGAAGACCTCGCTCGGGTCGGTATAGGTCCACCCTAGCCCCAGACGTTTCGCCAGTTCGACCTCTATCCACCAGTCTTCTTTCGCGTCGCCCGGCGGCGGCACGGCCGGGCGGCCCATTTGCACCTGACGGTTGGTGTTGGTCACAGTGCCGGATTTCTCGGCAAAGGCGCTGGCGGGCAGGATCACGTCGGCAAAGTTCGCGGTTTCGGTCAAAAAGATATCCTGCACCACGAGATGATCAAGCTTGGCCAGCGCATCGCGGGCATGTTCCACATCGGGGTCGGACATGGCGGGGTTCTCACCCAGAACATATAGGCTGCGGATGTCGCCATCATACACCGCGTCCATGATTTCGGTCACGGTAAGACCCTTCTGATTGCTGAAATCGCTGCTTTGCCACACATCGGTAAAGGCAGACCGCACGCCGTCGTCAGACACCGGCTGGTAATCGGGCAGGAACATCGGGATCAGCCCCGCATCAGACGCGCCCTGCACGTTGTTCTGCCCCCGCAACGGGTGTAGCCCCGCACCGGGCCGACCGATCTGCCCCGTCATCAGCGCGAGCGAGATCAGGCAGCGCGAATTATCGGTGCCGTGGATGTGCTGCGAGATGCCCATGCCCCAAAAGATCATCGCCGCATTGGCCCCCGCAAAGGTCCGCGCCACATCGCGCAGGACCTCAGGCTCAATACCGCAAATCTTGGACATTTTCTCGGGGGTAAAGGTTTTCAGGTGGGCTTTCTCGATTTCCCAGTTTTCGGTGTAAGCCTCGATATACTGTTGATCGAACAGCTTTTCCTCGACGATCACATGCATGATCGCGTTTAACATCGACACATCGGTGCCGGGGCGGAATTGCAGCATATGCGATGCATGACGTTTAAGCGCTTGCCCGCGCGGGTCCATCACGATCAGCTTGCCGCCGCGCTTGGCAAATTGCTTAAAGAACGTCGCCGCGACGGGGTGGTTCTCGGTCGGATTCGCCCCGATCACAATCGCTACATCGGCGTTTTCGATCTGGTTGAAGGTCGCGGTAACGGCCCCCGAACCGACGTTCTCCATCAGTGCTGCCACGGACGATGCATGGCAAAGCCGCGTGCAGTGGTCGACGTTGTTATGACCAAAACCCTGACGGATGATCTTTTGAAACAGGTAGGCTTCCTCGTTCGTGCATTTCGCCGACCCAAAGCCCGCCACGCCCGTGCCGCCGATCTTTTTCATGCCACCCGCGGCAAAATCCAGCGCTTCGTCCCAGGTCGCTTCGCGGAAGTGGGTTTGCCAGTTGCCGGGATCGACATTCAGCCCTTTGGGTGGTGCATCCTTGCGACGGATCAGCGGTTTGGTCAGCCGGTGCGGGTGGTGGTTATAGTCGAAGCCAAAGCGCCCTTTGACGCACAGCCGCCCCTCGTTCGCGGGGCCATTGATCCCATCGACGTATTTGATTTTGCCGTCCTTAACCTTGAGCGACACCTGACAGCCGACACCGCAGAACGGGCAGATGCTGTCGACCTCGCTGTCGAAATCCGCACTGTCGCCGACCTGATCAGCGTCCAGTACCGTCGCTTCCATCAGGGCTCCGGTGGGGCAGGCCTGCACACATTCGCCGCATGCCACACAAGAGGACGCGCCCATCGGGTCGGCCATGTCGAACACCGGATAACTGTCCTGCCCCCGACCGGCCATGCCGATCACGTCGTTGACCTGCACCTCGCGGCACGCACGCACACACAAATTGCACTGGATACAGGCATCAAGATTGACCCGCATTGCGACATGGCTGTCGTCCAGCAGCGGAATGCGCCCCTCTTCCAGCTTGGGAAAGCGGCTTGCTGTAACCCCTTCCATTTCGGCCATATCCCACAGATGGCTGGACTTATCATGTGCCACCTCACGCGCGGGCTGATCTGTAACCAGCAGCTCCATCACCATCTTGCGGGCATTTTCCGCGCGGGCATTGTTGGTGGTCACGACCATGCCGTCGCTTGGTTCACGCAGGCAAGACGCAGCCAGAACGCGCTCACCTTCGATCTCGACCATACAGGCGCGGCAGTTCCCGTCAGGGCGATACCCTGGCTCTGGCGTAAAGCACAGATGCGGGATTTTCAGCCCGCGACCATTGGCGATTTCCCATATGGTCAGCCCGGCATCGGCCTCGACCGTTTCGCCATCGAGCGTGAATTTAACCTTGTTCGCCATGTGGAAACCTCCTGTACCGTCCCGCAGTATAGGCAGGGCATGTGCGCGGCGGCAGTCATAATCCCGACACCCTGCCCCGTTTTTGCGCCACCGGCGTTTCCGATATGCGGCGCGGGGGGCCTGCGGCAAAAAATCCCTGCGCAAGGTGCGGGCAGCCTTTCAACCCGCGCAAGGCTTGCCTATCAATGGCGCAACAGAAAAAGGCGCGCCATGTCCCACATTACTCTTATCCGCCACGGTCAGGCAAATTCACAAGCGAAAGACGAAATCAGTTATGACAAGCTCAGCCCGCTTGGTCATGAACAGGCCGCGTGGCTGGGCGATCACCTGCGGCAGTCGGAAACGCATCATACGCGGCTTTATACCGGCACGCTGCGGCGCCATAAAGAAACCGCCGAAGGCATGAACACCGGGCTTGAACCGGTCCGCGATGCACGGCTGAACGAGCTTGAGTATTTCACGCTTGCCACCATGATGGAGCAACAGCACGGCATCCCCTTTCCGACCGAGCAGGGCGGCTTTACCAAACACCTCCCGTTGGTGTTCGAGACGTGGAAAAGCGACCAGCTTGAAAACCCGCCCGAAAGCTACGCCAACTTCGAAAGCCGCATCAAATCCGTGCTCCAGGAAATCTCGGACGGGGACGGTCCCGCGCTGGTGGTGACGTCGGGGGGGCTGATTTCTATGGTGATGGCGCAGGCGATGGGGCTGGGTATTCCGGCCATGTCGCGCATTGCGCTGGCGATCATGCACACGTCAATGCACCGGTTGTTCCCCATCGGCGGCCATTGGTCACCGGTGTTGTTCAACGCGGTGCCCCATCTGGACACGCCTGCACGCCGCGTCGCGCAGACCCATATTTGAAAGGTAAAATGATGCTTTCGCTTTATTACACGCCCGGAACCATCTCTGTTGCGGTGGCGATCGCCCTCGAAGAAGCGGGCCTGCCCTATCGCGCGGTGCGCGTCGATTTCGCCACGGCAGAGCAGACAAAACCCGACTATCTGGCAATCAACCCCAAGGGCCGCGTCCCCGCGCTGCGCCTTGAGGATGATACGATCCTGACAGAAACGGGTGCCTTGCTTGATTATGTCGCCGCCATCGCCCCCAAGGCAGGGCTGTCCCCGTCGGACGCGACCGCAGCGGCACAGATGCGCAGTGCGATGTATTACCTCGCCTCGACCATGCATGTCGCACACGCCCACAAAATGCGCGGATCGCGGTGGGCCAAGCACCAGTCAAGCTTTGACGATATGACCGCTCAGGTGCCCGAGACCATGGCCGCCTGCGCCGATTTTGTCGAAAATGATATCCTGCGCGGACCGTATGTATTGGGCGACGCTTTCAGCCTCGCCGATCCGTATCTGTTCGTCGTGTGCAACTGGCTTGCGGGGGACGGCGTAGAGACGGCGGCCTTCCCCAAGATCACCGAGTTCATGCAGCAGATGACCGCCCGCGACAGTGTCGTCGCGGTAAAAGACAAAGGCATGCTATGACCGCGCCACATCTCTGGGTCCGTGCCGAACAGCGCGACAATGAAACCCGCGTGGGCATTACGCCCAAAGGGGTTTCGACGCTGATGGAACAGGGTTTCCGCGTCACGGTCGAAGCGTCGGATACCCGCGTCATCGCAACCGACGGCTACAAGGCCACAGGCTGCGCCATCGCGCCCCAGAACAGCTGGCCTGATGCCCCCGCTGATGCGATCATCTTTGGCCTGAAAGAGCTACCCGAAAACGGCACGCCACTGGTCCATCGACACATCATGTTCGGGCACGCCTATAAAGGGCAATCGGCAGGGCGCATCCTGCTGCAACGCTTCAAGGCTGGCGGCGGCATGTTGCTGGATTTGGAATATCTAACAGATAATTCCAGTCGCCGTGTCGCCGCCTTTGGGTATTGGGCAGGGTTTGCGGGTGCTGCGGTGGCCGTCAAATGCTGGGCAGCCCAAACCCGCAACAAGGTCGTCGCCGCGATCACGCCTTATCCAGACGCCGACGCGCTGACCCGCGACCTTGCGGCACAGATTGACGGGCTCGAGGTGCCGGACGCTTTGGTCATCGGCGCGCTTGGTCGGGTCGGCAGCGGTGCGACGGATTTATGCGCGCGCCTTGGCATCAAAGTAACCGGTTGGGACGTGAAGGAAACTGCTCACGGCGGCCCCTTCCCGGAAATCTTGCAGCACGTGCTGTTTTTCAACTGCATTCTGGCGGGGCCTCAAACGCCGGTTTTTGTGCCCAAAAGCGCGCTCGATAGCTCACGGGCGCTGCGGGTGATCGGGGATATCGCCTGCGACCCCGATAGCGATTTCAACCCGGTGCCGATCTATGACCGTGCGACAACATGGCAAGAGCCTGCCTTGCGCGTCCACAATACCCCGCCACTGGACGTCACCGCGATTGATAACCTGCCATCGATGCTGCCGCTGGAAAGCTCTGAAGACTACGCCGCGCAGCTGCTGCCCACGCTGTCCGCGCTGGCCGATGATGATGCCCCTGTCTGGCAGCGTGCACGCGCAGTTTTCGCCACGCATAGCGCAAAGCTGTAATGCCTTGCGGTTGGGCAGGTCACCTGCCCGACCGGATTACCCGAACAGACGGTAATAAATGCCGTCGGGTAGGAACTGCGCCAGCCGGAAGAACAGCGAAAATCCGAACGGAAAGCTTTTCTTAAAGCTGGTGCCGCTCATGTGTTCGACCACCTGTTGGGCGGCGGCCTCGGGCTCCATCAGAAACGGCATTTTAAAGTCGTTCTTGTCGGTCAGCTGCGTCTTAATAAAACCGGGGTTGATCACCTGCACCTTGATGCCGGTTTTGCGCAGATCAGCGTGCATACATTCCGCCAGCGACAGGGTACCCGCCTTGGAGGCAGTGTAGCCGATAGATTTTGGCAATCCACGATAGGCCGTGAGGCTCGAGGTAATAACGATATGCCCCGCGCCGCGCTTGACCATATCAGGCACGACTTCTCCCATCACGCGCACAAGGCCGGTAAGATTTACGTCTATCATCGTGGTTGCGTGTTCAGGCTCCCACGCCTGCGCGGCGAATGGCCAGTAGGCCCCCGCCAGATAGACAATTCCGTCCACCGGACCAACAGCTTTGACCGCAGCACGGATACTATCGATATCCTGCACATCGATGGTCTGATAGCTGGCGGACACGGGCAATTCCTTCGTCAATGCCGCCAGCTTGTCTTCGGATCGGGCCGAGACAATGACTTCGGCACCCAGTCGGCCAAGCTTATGCGCAAGAGCTTCGCCTAATCCCGCACTCGCCCCGATCAGCCAATAGCGCTTTCTGGTCCATTCGGTCATTGTTCATCCTTTCTACGAATTGTCGCAACAAGCTCGGCCACCTTCAGGCCAAATTTGCGAAATTGGCTGCGGTTGATGATCGTGCCGTCCCGGGTAAGATACATCCAGTCCACGGTTTTCAGCAGGTGCGCACCGACATCGTCGGGCAACTGGATGACATATTTCGACTGTACCGTCGCGCCAACGTTGCGCCCTTTGGCAGCGCCGATGACGTCGGGCGCCGTCGCGGTGAAATGCCCTGCCTCGCCCAATGTGATCGTCCAGACACGGTCTTGGGTGGTATTATCGTCGTAGACGAAATGTTCGTTAATCTGCGCGGTGTCGCCATCCCATGTCACAACAAAGTCAGCCACAAAGCTGCTGGTTACCCGTCCCGACGGGCCAAAGATTACGCCTTCGCAGACCATGGCCCCGTTCAGATGTTTCTTCATGTCGAAGGCCGTGTAGTCGTCCGCATAGTCCGACGGCTTTTGTGCAGAAAAGCTCATGACAAGCCGCCGCGCCAGCCAGACCGCAAGCACCAGGGCAGCCCCTATAAAAACATACAGAACATCGATCATATTTCGTCATCCTTTTGCAGCGGCGTGGCGGCCATCAACCCGATGGCAATCAGCTTGAGCACGCAAGGCACACCGGCATAAAGCCCTATGAGGGTAGAGATCGCCACAGGTCCATTGCCCGTGGCAACACTGTCAAAACCGGACGCCTGCAGGGTGGGAAGTAGCGCTATGGCAGCGAAGG
Organism: Sulfitobacter sp. BSw21498; assembly: GCF_006064855.1. Classification (NCBI taxonomy): domain Bacteria; kingdom Pseudomonadati; phylum Pseudomonadota; class Alphaproteobacteria; order Rhodobacterales; family Roseobacteraceae; genus Sulfitobacter; species Sulfitobacter sp. BSw21498. The sequence continues at coordinate 2,868,014 of NZ_CP040753.1, read as the reverse complement.
CAAGGGAGAATTTTGACACAAGTGACCACAGCCCGAACCCTTCGGCGGCGGATGGGGCCACAACCGCCATACGTGCTGCAAACATGGCAGGTAGAAGCGTCAGATCGGCCCCGAGCACCGCACCGGAGGCAAGACACACCAGCACGAACCACGCCAGATCCCCCGCCCCCAGCAACAATGTCCCCGCGAACACCACAATCGCCAGCGTCATCGCAGCGAGCAAGACGGGCTTGGGGCCGAAACGCTCTGCCAGTTTGCCCCAGAACGGGGCCGCGACGGCAGCAGAGAGGAAGAACAGCAACAGCAGCGGCCCCTCCCACCCCGGTGCGCGCAGCACGCTTTCGACATAGAACAGGAAGAGCGTCGATGTGACTGCAACGGGGGCGGCATTGAAAAGCGCGATCAGCAACAGCCGGCGCGCGACGGGATCGCGCAGGACCACGCCGATACCCGTGGTGCCCACGATGCCTGTGCTGTGCCACTCGCCCCGCATGGCAAAAACGCCCGCCGCGCCAAGCACGGCAAAGCCGACGGCGAACCCCGCAAACGGTGCATCTGACACCACCCCGAGCATCACAGGCAGCACCGAGGCGACGCAGACGCCCAGCAACGCCCCGGTCTCGCGCCAGCGTGCCAGCATCAGATGCCCACGCCCGGGCAACGTCACCGCCTTGGCGACCCCTTGGGCATAAAAACAGATTGTGAGGAAACTGAACGCAGAAAACACGCCCGTCAGGGTCAGCGCAAACCAGATCAGCGGCGGCAGCAACGGCGGAACCGCAAACAGCGCAAACATCGACCCTGCCATCAGGGCTGTGCCGACAGCGACAGCCACCTCGCGCTTGTGGCGCAGCATATGCGACAAGCGCCCCAGCAGCGGGTCTTGGACCACATCAAGCAGGCGCAGCCCAAACAGCACCGACCCCAAAGCGCCAAGGGACACCCCGTATTCATCAACAAAGAACTTTGGCGCATGGATGTAAATCGGCAGCCCCGCCGCCGCCAGCAGTGACGCAAACAGCGCATAGGCCGGCAGTTGATGCGCCGAGCGGGTCACGTTTTCGAGACGTCATTCACCGGCGGTTCGGGGCGCGGGCGATAGCCGCCGCCCTTCCACCAGAGTTTTAGCGCCTGCCAGTGGATTAGCCCGAGCACACGCCGCGCCCCGAACGGACGCCGCAGCAGCGACCACACGATTGCGCGGTTCGTCAGCGGGGTGCGCGTACCGGTTAGCGTGGCGATCAACCCGCCAGTGGTCCGGGTATAGTCGATCCAGACCCCGATATGATCATCGCGAATATCAAAGCGAAAGCTGTATCCGCCTTCGACCGGCTGAAAGGGCGAGACATGAAAAATCTTCGTCGCGTGCAGGTGATCGGTCGGCTCTATCGGGCGCAGGTCATCGTGGTGACACAGATAACTGTGGCGGTCGCCGAATGTGTTCGACACCTCTGATATCACCGCGATCAACGCCGAGTCGGCGCGTCGGCAAAGCCAGAAACTAACGGGGTTAAAGACATGCCCCAGAACCCGAGGCTGTGCCATCAGCTCGATCCGCGCGACGCCGGTGACGTTATGCTGCGCCAGAACATCGCGCACCCAAGCGGCCCCGCGACCCGCACCTTTGGGGCCACCGTGATCCGCGTTCCACAGGGATGTCACAGCGCCGCGGTTGCGCCCGAATAGCGCGGGCGTTTGCAGATCGGCCTCTGCATCCAGCACCACATAATCGATAGAATAGCGAAAGCTGTTTTCGACCGCCCCCTTGCGCCCATGATAGGTAACGCCCCGGATATGATCCACGCGCGCTGTCATTCGGCGGCCAGCGACACCTTGGCCTTGGCACGCAGCCCCTGGACCACATCGACAGCGCTGGATAGCCCGTCTTCGTGAAAGCCGTGCTTCATCCATGCGCCGCAGAACCAGGTGTTCTGTGCGCCATTGAATCCGCGCACCTGCTCTTGGGCTGCCAACGCGCCCAGATCATAGACCGGATGGCGCAGAGTGACCTGATCATAGATCAGTTCCTCGCGGATCGGGCGTTTGGTGTTGAGCGTGACAAAATGCGGATCGTCCATCGGGATAGGTTGCAACGAATTCATCCAGTATGTCAGGTCGATCCGGTCGGTCTGCTGTCCCTTGTCCTCAGCATAAATCCAAGATGCCCAAGTTTTGCGCAGCTTGGGCATCACGGATGCATCCGCATGCAGCACCACATCGTTGGGTTGGTATTTCACCGCGCCCAAGGCTGCACGCTCTGCCGTGCTGGGGTCGGCCAGCAGTGCAAGTGCGTCATCCGAATGGCTGGCAAACACGACCTCGTCAAAGGCTTCCCATTCCGCGCCGTTGGTTTTCACCTCTACCCCCAACGGGGTACGGCGGACGGATTGGACAGGGGTGCCAAGGCGGATGTCGACGCCTTTGTCCGACAGCGATGCCCCCAGACGGTTCACGTATTCCTGTGACCCGCCGTCGACCGTATACCACTGGTGCTGGCCTGTGTGGCTTAGCAAGGCGTGGTTTTCAAAGAAGTCGATCATCGAATAGGCTGGGAAATCCATGATCTTGTCCACGGGTGTTGACCAGATCGCGCCGGACAGCGGCGTCAGGTAATATTTGCGGAAATATTCGCCCGCGCCCAGCTCGTCCAAAAAGCCCGCGATGGTCAGCGTGCGATCCTGCGCCAGTTTGGTCGCCGTGTTGTTGAACCGCACGATATCGGTCAGCATCCGCAGGAATTTGGGGTTCAGTGCATTGCGCCGCTGCGCAAAGATCGAATCCAGCGTCATCAGGCCATATTCAAGCCGCCCGCCGTCAATGGACGCACCAAAGCTCATGTTGGATTTAACGACTGGCACGTCCAGTTCTTTGAACAGTGCGGCGAGGTTGGGATAATTGGCATAGTTGAACACGATAAAGCCCGTATCCACAGGCTGATCGCCCTTCCTGCCCGCCATCTTGGTGCGCGCATGACCGCCCAAACGGGGGCAGCTTTCGAACAAAGTGACCTGATGGTCGTCGCCCAACATATGCGCAGCCCCCATGCCGGAAATACCCGCGCCGATGACGGCAATTTTTCGGTGGCCAGCCAAAGGGGTGTTCTGTGGCGGGTCGATGGCTTCAAATGGCATAAGGCGAGAAATTCCAGTCTGTCAGGTTTGGTCTGTGCTTGGGCTGATACACGGGCCGGACTGTACATGAGTTGCAGTTAATAACGCACTAACTACGACTTTCTGTAACACCCCTGTCGTGGCTCCTCGCTTAGTTAGCCCGTCAGGGCGTTTTGTCAGGGCGCGACAACGGTACAACGCGACTATCCTGCTCTGACAACTCTTCGAAATCGAAATTATCAAGCCGCGCCGCACGTTTGCCCGCGCGTTCGGCGGCAGTGCCCAACCCTTCAAGGTCGGCGCGGGCCTGCCCGAAATGGGTGTTCAGCTTGCCCACGCGTTCCACCACAAGCTCTACGTCGCGGTGCAACATCTTGAGCGTCTTGCGAATGGCCCCCGCCTGTTCCCGCATCCGCGCGTCTTTCAGGATCGCACGCATGGTGTTCAGCGTCGCCATGCAGGTGGTCGGTGATACGATCCAGACCCGCGCGTCAAAGCCTTCACGCACCAATTCGGGAAAGTTGGCGTGGAGTTCCGCATACACGGCCTCGGAGGGGAGGAACATCAGCGCGCCATCGGCTGTTTCACCTTCGATGATGTATTTCGTGGAGATCGCTTGGATGTGCGCTTTGACCGCGACACGCATCGCACGGGAGGCGTCCTTGACCTCGTAATCGGTCTTGGCACGGCGCAGCGCCTCGTAGGCTTCAAGCGGGAATTTGCTGTCGATCGCGATCGGCCCGGGCGGGTTCGGCAGGTGGATCATACAATCCGCGCGTTTGCCGTTCGAGAGCGTCGCCTGCATGGTATAGCTGTCGCTTGGCAGCGCCTTGGAAACGATATCACGCAGCTGGATTTCACCAAATGCGCCACGGGTTTGCTTATTGCTCAGGATGTCTTGCAGTGACAGTACATCGCCGGACAGTTTGGTGATATTATCCTGCGCCTTGTCGATCGCCGCCAGCCGCTCCTGAAGCTGGGTCAGACTGGTGTTTGTCTGCTTGCTTGACCCGTGCAACGTCGCGCTCATGCGTTCCTGCATCTCTGCAAGCGACCGCGCGGATCGGGCAGCGTTATCGGCCAGCCGGTCCTGCATCTGCTGCTGTACATGGGCCATCCGCGTCTCGATGCTTTGTACCATCTGGGCTTGCGCATTGGCCTGCGTGTCCGACACGGTCTGCAAGCCGCCGCGCAGTTGTTCCTGCCCCATGCCAAGCTGTTGCACATGGCCCCCCAAGATTTGCATCTGTCGCGCCAACGGGGCGGTAACACGCGCCGACCGGCCCGCGGCCCGCACGGCCATCACCAGCAAGATCAGCACCAGCAAGACCACGCAACCGCCACCGATCAGCAGCAGCATCGCAGGGTCTGTCAGCACATAGGTTTCATCACCAACCTGGATCATGTGCGTCCGAACAGACGTTCAATATCGCTCAACTTCAGCTCGACATAGGTGGGGCGGCCATGGTTGCACTGGCCGGAATGGGGGGTCGCCTCCATCTCGCGCAGCAGCGCGTTCATTTCCTCGCCGCGCATCCAGCGTCCCGACCGGATTGATCCGTGACAGGCCACACGGCTGAGGATCGCCTCGATCCGGGCCTGCAGTGTGTTGCTTTCATTTTGGTCCGCCAGTTCATCGAGGATATCCAGCACCATGGCCTTGGCGTCCACCGTGCCAAGGATCGCGGGCGTTTCACGCACGGCGATCGCGCTACCGCCAAAGGGTTCGATCCCCAGTCCAAAGCGCGCCAGTTCATCCGCGACCTCAAGCAGCCGCGCACAGTCAGAGGCCGACAGATCCACGATTTCGGGGATCAACAAGGCCTGCGCTGCGACACCGTTTTCCGCCATCTGGCGTTTCAGCTTTTCATAGACCAGACGTTCATGCGCCGCGTGCTGGTCAACAATCACCATGCCCGTCGCCGTTTGTGCGATGATGTAATTCTCATGCACCTGCCCGCGTGCGGTTCCCAAAGGAAAGTCCGGCGCGGGTGCCGGCGTCTGCGCGTCATGGCTTTGTGCGTCAGGGGCGTCAGCACCATACTGCGGCGGCGTATCTACACGGCCCCACATGCCAGCGGTTTCGGCAAATCCCGGCTCCGGTGCTTGGGCCTGATAGGCGGTCGTGCGCGCACCAAGAGAGGGGCGGTCCATCTGATATACGCGCCCGGCAGGTTGTTCGGGCCGCATCGCCCCCAAGGTTGCATTCGCCACAGTGGTCGAGGCGCGGTGCCCCGCGTCCGCCAGCGCATGTCGCAACCCTGAAACGATCAACCCGCGCGCCAAACCGGGGTCGCGAAAGCGCACTTCGGATTTGGCGGGGTGGACGTTCACGTCGACGAGCTTGGGGTCACAATCGACAAACAGCGCGGCAGCAGGATGGCGGTCGCGGCTCAGCAGGTCAAAATAAGCCCCGCGCAACGCGCCCACCAAAAGCTTGTCGCGCACAGGGCGGCCATTAACGAACAAATATTGCGTCACCGCAGAGCCGCGCGAGTAAGTGGGCAAGGCGGCATATCCGGTCAGGTGCAGACCGTCGCGTTCGGCATCAATGGCCAGCGCATTTTCGGCAAACTCGCGCCCCAGCACTTGTGCCAGACGGCCATGCAGCGCAGCGAACATATCGCCTTGTTCTGCGTCCGCGCGAAACACCTCGCGGCCCGGACCATCGCCGGACACATCGCGCAGGGTGAAACGCACGAAAGGTTCCGCCATCGCCAACCGCTTGATGATGTCAGAGATCGCCTGCGCCTCGGCGCGGTCGGTCCGCAGGAATTTCAAACGCGCAGGGGTGGCAAAGAACAGGTCGCGCAGCGTGACCACCGTGCCGCCGTTCAGCGCTGCGGGGCGCACAGGGCCAGTCACGCCCCCGTTGACCGAAATCTCTGCCCCGTCTTGCCCAGCCACGCGGCTGCAAATGGTAAGCCGCCCGACAGCGCCTAGCGATGGCAACGCCTCGCCGCGAAAGCCGAATGTGTGGATGTTCAGCAGGTCCGTTCCGTCGATCTTGGAGGTCGCGTGCCGTGACAGCGCCAGCGCCAGATCGCCCGCCGCAATGCCGCAGCCGTCGTCCGTGACGCGGATCAGGGTTTTGCCCCCGTCCGCATATTCAACCGTAATCTGGCGGGCACCCGCATCAATCGCGTTCTCGACCAGTTCCTTTACCGCAGAGGCAGGGCGTTCAACGACCTCTCCGGCGGCGATACGGTTAATCGCAGAGTCGTCCAGTTGCCGGATAACCGGAGGATTTTCGCTTATGTTGGGGTTTGGATGCGCCATGCGGCTAGACCTAGCATAGAGGCGCGCGATTCTGAAAGCCGCGAATAGAGACGGTTAACGCCTGTCGGCGGTGTTAATCCTGTGTGGCCGCGTTGAACCAGGCGACAATCTCGGCGCGTTCGCTGGCCTGCATATGGCTCAGGTTTGCAGGGGGCATCGCATCTGTCACACCCGCTTGCAAATAGATCTGTTTCGCGGCGCTGGCGATCTGGTGTTCGGTCTCGAGCCGGACGGATTTCGGCGGCCAGAGCAGCCCGTCCCACGCCGGTTCTGCGGCGTGGCACATGCTGCACCGGCCACGCACGATGTCATGCACCCGGTCGAACCCTTCGGCTTGGGCAAAGCGTAGCGCAGGGCCCGTGGCCTTTTCGGGTTCGACACTGCGGAACATGGGCGCAGTCGACAGCCACATGATCGTGACGAACAACAGCGCGGTGACCGCCCATGTCCACGTCGGGTTGCCCTGACGCGCGTGCAAGCTGTTAAAGTAGTGGCGGATTGTGACCCCCATCAGGAATACCAGCGCCGCGATCAGCCAGTTCATTTCCGACGCAAATGCCAGTGGGTAGTGGTTGCTGAGCATCAGGAAGATCACCGGCAACGTCAGATAGTTATTATGCGTGCTGCGCTGTTTGGCGATCTTGCCGTATTTCGCATCCGGCACCCGCCCCGCCTTGAGGTCGGCCACCACGATCCGCTGGTTCGGCATGATGATGAAAAACACGTTTGCCGACATGATCGTCGCGGTGAAAGCCCCCAGATGCAGCAGCGCTGCGCGCCCCGAAAAGACTGACGTATAGAAATAGGCCATCCCCACGAGGATCACATACAGGCCGATCATCAGCCGCGTGTTGTTGTCGCCGAATTTGCTTTTGCAAATTTGATCGTAGACCAGCCAGCCAAAGCCAAGCGACAGCAGGGAAATCCCCACCGCCTGCCAGTTCGCCAGCTCTGCAACACTGGGATCAACAAGATAGAATTCGGCCCCGAGGTAGTAGACCAGGATCAGCAACGCAAAGCCCGAGAGCCAGGTCGAATAGCTTTCCCATTTGAACCAGATCAGATCGTCGGGCATCTGCGCAGGTGCCACCAGATACTTTTGGACGTGATAGAACCCGCCGCCGTGGACCTGCCACTCTTCCCCGTCTGCGCCGGTTTTGAGGTTGCGGTCGCGGTGCAGGCCCAGATCCAGCGCGATGAAGTAGAACGACGACCCGATCCACGCAATGGCCGTGATGACATGCACCCAGCGAACGGCAAACTCGATCCAAGCGCCAATGGCGGCCATATCGTACATGGGGGTAGCTCCTTAGTGACGTGTCTTGGTTGTATGCGGCAGCGTGCCTTTGGAGCTGCCCGACAACCCGCCCGAGACTTCCTCGGTTGATTCCTCGGCCAGTTCTTCGGGCAGAAGCAGGTTCAGCACAATAGCAATCAGAGCGGCGGGAAGCAGTCCGCTGGTCAGCAGAATCCTGGCCGTGTCAGGCAGGTGTTGCACCGCACCCGGCTCCAGCTGCAGCCCCAGACCGATCGAGATCGAGATGGCGAAGATCACCATATTGCGGCGGTTCCAGTCCACATCCGACAGCATCGACATGCCCGCCGCCACAACCATGCCGAACATCACGATGACCCCGCCGCCCAACACCTCGATCGGGATGGTACGGATCACGCCGCCCACCTTGGGGACGAGCCCACAGACGATCAGGAACAACGCGCCGATGGTGACGACATGGCGGCTCATGACGCCGGTCATCGCGATCAGGCCGACGTTCTGGCTGAACGATGTGTTGGGCAGGCCACCAAAGATGCCCGCAATAGCTGACCCGATCCCGTCGGCATAGGTCGCGCCCTGAATTTCGCTATCCGTCGCTTCGCGGCCCGCGCCGCCTTTGGTGATCCCTGCGACGTCGCCCACGGTTTCAATCGCCGAAATGAACGCCATCAAGCAAAAGCCGATGATCGCTGCGGCCGAAAATTCGAACCCGTATTTCAGCGGGTTGGGCAGTGCAAAGGCGGCGGACCGTGACCATGACCCGCTGATATCCCCAAAGCTGAGCATCCCGACGGCCAGTGCATAGACGTAGCCTACGATCAATCCGATCAGCACCGCGGAAATGGACAGCATCCCGCGGGTGAAAAACTTGACCCCCAGCGTAACAAAGATCACCACCAGCGCGGCTGACCAGTTCAGCAGGCTGCCATAGGCCGGCGTGCCAATTGCCGGCACCCCACCTGCGGCGTATTGAATGCCGACCTTGACTAAAGCCAGACCGATCATCGTGACCACCAGCCCGGTAACAAGCGGCGGCAATGCAAAGCGGATCTTGCCAATAAACAGCCCCAGAAACGCGTGGAACATGCCCCCGATCACCACGCCGCCAAACAAGGCAGCCAGTCCGTCGACACCTTTGCCCGCCACCAGCGGGATCATGATGGGGATGAACGCAAAGGATGTGCCTTGCACAATCGGCAGCCCTGCCCCGACCGGCCCGAGCGTCAGCGTTTGCAACAGCGTCGCGACACCGGCAAACAGCATCGACATCTGGATCAGGTACAGCAGTTCGGGAAAGTCAGGCGAGTTCGACCCGAAGCCAAAGCCCGCCGCACCCGCGATGATGATGGCGGGGGTGACATTTGACACAAACATCGCCAGCACATGCTGAACACCCAAGGGAATGGCGCGATGCAGCGGCGGCATGTAATTGGGGTCGCGCAGTTGTTCCGGCGTGCCGATGGCGTGGCGTGTCATAATCAATGTCCCTTGTTGATCGCTGGCCGCAGTTTGTGCGGTCCTTTTAGGCGCGGGGTTTACCCCTTGATCACATAAGGCGGGTCCAGCGGGTATTCGTCAAGGTTCGCGCTTGTGCCGATGCGGTCCACAACCGCGAATAGCCCTGGCTCTGCCAAAGGCGTAAGCACGCCGTGCCATGTCCCGCGGCGAAAGTTCACGCCCTGATGAGGCGCGGTAACAAAGGCCAGCGGCGTGCCGGGGGCATCGCCTTTGTCCGGTGCGACAATGACAAGAAACGGCTGACCAGACAGCGGGAGGAACGCCTGCGATCCTTCGGGGTGACGTTCAAGCAGGTCCAACCGGTAAGGCAAGCTACGTGCCTGCGCGTTAAAAATGCTGATGCCCGCGCGCCCCTCCGGCCCGAAATCAAGCGCTGCCAGATCATGATGCCGTCCGCATAGCCCTGCGTTGATGATACGGTCCGGTGTACCAGAGGCGTCCAGCACCTCTCCGAAGGGGGCGAAGGCGGCGGCGGTCAGCGGCTGAACGGCGATCTCGCGCATGGCAGCGCCGGTCATAGCGACAGCGGCATGTGGCGGTTCACATCCTTATACAGGAGATAGCGGAACGGCTCATCGCCCGTCGCGATACAGGCCTGCGGACAAAAAGCGCGTAACCACATGAAATCGCCCGCTTCTACCGGCACCCAGTCGCGGTTCAGCAAATAATCCGCCGTGCCTTGAATGACATAGAGCCCGTGTTCCATCACATGGGTTTCCGCAAACGGAATGCGACCGCCCGGCTGGAAGGTCACGATATTGACGTGCATGTCGTGGCGCAGGTCACTGGGATCGGCAAAACGCTGGGTTGCCCAAGCCCCATCGGTATCGGGCATGGCAATAGGCGCGACATCCTTGTCATGGGTGACGAACGCATCTGGCGCATCGATCCCTTGGGCAGGGACATACCGTTTGCGCACCCAATGGAGACCACACGGCGTATCGCCGGTGTTCCACAGCGTCCACGGGGTAGCAGGGGGAATATACGCGTAGGACCCCGCCACCAGATCGTGGGCGTCGCCATCCAGCGTCAGCCGCGCCGTCCCCGTCGCCACAAACAAGACCGCCTGCGCCTGTGCGTCCGGCTCGGGGGTGTCGCTGCCACCATTGAGGGCAAGTTCTATCGCGTATTGCGCAAAGGTTTCGGCAAATCCGGTCAGCGGCCGCGCCAATACCCAAGCGCGTGTATTCTTCCAACCCGGCAACAGGCTGGTCACGATATCGCGCTGCACCGAGGCGGGGATCACCGCATAGGCATCGGTGAAAACAGCTGTGCTTTCGGGCGACACGGATTGATCCGGCAGACCGCCGGGGGGGAAGGCATAGGTCATAGCATATCCTCTAGCCGCAGACGTGCGATCCGTTCGACCTGCGCGCATGCGGTGGTAAATTCATCTTCGGTTGCATTGGCGATACGGGTTTCGAACTGGCGCAAGATGCCGTCCTTGTCGTGATCCTTGACCGCGATGATAAACGGAAACCCGTGTTTGGCGACGTATTGGCTGTTCAACGTCTCGAACCGCGTACGCTCGGCGTCGGTCAGTGCGTCCAGCCCGGCGCTGGCTTGCTCCTGTGTGCTTTCCGCCGTCAGCCGTTTGGCCGCCGCCAGCTTGCCCGCCAGATCGGGGTGCGCGGTCAGCACGCCCAAGCGTTCCGCCCGCGTCGCCGACCGGAACATCCGCGCCAGTGCATTGTGAATCCCCGCGACAGAGTTATGCGCAGGCCCGAGTTCAAGCTCGAAGGCGCGTTCCGCGATCCACGGCGAATGTTCGAACACGCCACCGAATTTGGCGACAAAGCTGGCGCGGTCCATTTGATCCAGACGCAGGCGCGGCTGCGGCGGATGGGTCGCGCGCCAATGGTCTGCGATATCGATGCGGCGCGGCGTCCAGACGCCCTCGAACCCTTTGATATAGTCGATAAAGCGTTTCAGCGCCTGTATCCGCCCCGGGCGCCCGATCAAGCGACAGTGCAAGCCGACCGACATCATTTTGCCCTGACCTGCGCTGCCTTCGGCATAAAGCGCATCGAAGGTATCGCACAGGTAGGTGTAGAACTGTTCGCCCGAGTTAAAGCCCTGCGGCGTGGCAAACCGCATGTCGTTGCAGTCAAGCGTATAGGGTATGATCAGTTGATCGCGGCCCGCCACCTGTGTCCAGTAGGGCAGATCATCGTCGTATGTGTCAGAGATATAATCGAATTCGCCTGTCTCGGCTGCCAGCGCCACCGTGTTCACAGAGCTGCGTCCTGTGTACCAGCCGCGGGGAGCGTGACCGACGACTTCGCGGTGGAGACGGATGGCCTCGTCCATGTTAGCGCTTTCGACCTCGGCGGTGTGATCCTTGTAGTCGATCCACTTCAGCCCGTGGCTTGCGATCTCCCAGTCGGCTTGGGTCATTGCCTCTACCTGCTGGGGGGACCGCGCCAAGGCGGTGGCGACACCATAGACGGTGACGGGAATATTGGCACCGGTGAACAGGCGGTGCAGCCGCCAGAACCCCGCTCGCGCGCCGTAGTCGTAGATAGATTCCATATTCCAGTGACGCTGCCCCGGCCAAGGGGCGGCCCCGACGATCTCGGACAAGAATGCCTCTGATGCGGCGTCCCCGTGGAGCAGACAGTTTTCGCCGCCCTCTTCGTAATTCAGCACAAATTGTACAGCGATCCGCGCCCCTCCCGGCCATTGAGCGTCAGGCGGTGTCGGGCCGTAGCCGTGAAAATCACGAGGGTAACGTGTCATGAGATCGTCCTTTGGTCAGCGCCCGCCTGCAAAGGGAAACCTCGCACTGTGGGCCGATTGTTTTGTTCAACCTACAGTTTTCTGGCACTGATTTTTCGCAATGTACAGCCAGCCACCCCCTTACAGAAGGTTGGCTGGCTGCCAGATCGGCTCGAGTGGCCCTGCTCTCTTATACCGAAAGTTCTAAGGCGCTGGCCGGCCTGAAACTAAAACACATGCGGGGATAAAATCGGGCGGGAAGGTGAGTGGAAGGGGCCGCTCTTGCTGCGCTATGCAACACGAGTCCTGCCGGCCCCTGCCCAATGATCGCCGCACCAGATGCGGCTTGCCCGATCATAAGAATTCTGTCCCCCAGAATACATATTCGGATTGTATGGATCGCTGGCAGGCGACACCTCCGATTGTATGTTGTCTACCATATAGGCTCAGGATGATTCGCGGCTCAAGCAAAAACGAATCGGTATGTGCATATTTTTTCGCCGCCCCCCGAATCGCAGGCTTTTCCCACCCCTCGGCCTTCCCCGCTGATCCGCCATTGACCTGCCGTGACACCTGCCTATCGTAAGGGTTCAACGGATCAGGAAAGACCCTACTCATGGCAAACGGCTACTTGACGACGCATGTTCTGGACACCGCACGCGGACGCCCCGCAGGGGGGATGGAGATCACGCTGTACCGGATCGAAGGGACCAACCGCATGAAGCTGGTTCAAATGAGCACAAATGCCGACGGACGCACCGACACGCCGATTCTGCCCAAAGGCCAGTTTGCAGCCGGCACGTACGAGCTGGTGTTCGACGCCGGAGGCTATCTCGACGCGATCGGGGCAGAGCCCGAGTCACCGCGGTTCCTTGACCAAGTACCGCTGCGTTTTGGCATTTCGGACACGGACGCGCATTACCACGTGCCGCTTTTGCTATCGCCTTTCGGGTATTCCACCTATCGCGGCAGCTGAACGCCACTGCCAGATGTGACGTGAGGGCGCGATGCTTGCATTGCGCGCTTGCCCCGTGGCACATTGACTGTCTGATCAGACAGGAAAGCGCCCATGTCCACGCATGTAAACAACCCGACCGAACTGGCACAAAGCCACCTGCCGCAGGTGACTGAACCCCGCAATCCGGGGATGCCGCTGGATATGGATTGGGTGCGCGCCGTGCAGGTAAACACCTCTGCGGTAGAGCGTCGTGCCGCTGGCCTGCCCGCACGCCGGTCCGTGAAAAAAGACCATCAAGCCGCGTGGCTGCTGCGCGCCGTCAGCTGCATCGATCTAACGACGCTATCGGGCGATGACACTGCCCGCCGCGTGGAACGGCTGTGCGCCAAGGCCCGTCAGCCGATTGCACCCGCTTTGCTGGACGCGCTTGGCATGTCGCGGATCACCGTGGGCGCGGTCTGTGTCTACCACGAGATGATCGCCCCCGCCAAAGCAGCACTTGAAGGCACCGGCATCCCGATAGCTGCAGTGTCCACCGGTTTTCCCGCCGGGCTGTCCCCGTTCGAGCTGCGCCTGCGCGAGATCGAGATGAGCGTCGCCGCAGGAGCCGCCGAGATCGACATCGTTATTTCGCGCCGCCATGTCCTATCGGGCGACTGGCAGGCGCTTTATGATGAAATGCGTGCCTTCCGCGCCGCATGCGGTGACGCCCACGTCAAAGCGATCCTTGCGACCGGAGAGTTGGGCAGCCTGCGCAACGTCGCGCGTGCGTCGCTGATCTGCATGATGGCAGGGGCGGATTTCATCAAGACCTCGACCGGCAAGGAAAGCGTCAATGCGACCCTGCCCGTGACCCTCGTGATGATCCGCGCGATCCGCGACTATTTCGACCGCACCGGCTTCCGCGTCGGCTATAAACCTGCGGGCGGGATCTCGAAAGCCAAGGACGCACTGGTCTATCTTGCCATGATGAAAGAGGAATTGGGCGACCGCTGGTTGCAGCCTGACCTGTTCCGTTTCGGGGCGTCGTCGCTGTTGGGCGACATCGAACGCCAGCTCGACCACCATGTGTCGGGCAGCTATTCCGCAAGCCATCGTCACGCCATCAGCTGAGCCGCGTGAAACCAATGTCGGATTTGAGTATTTTGAAAAGGGTGAACCCATGAGCGTGTCCGAAATCTATGAAACCATGGACTATGGGACGGCACCGGAAAATGCCGCTGACGCGCTGGCGTGGCTGGTCGATCAAGGCAGCCGTTTCGGGCATTTCATCGACGGCGCGTTCACCGACGCACGCGATGATTTCGAAAGCCGCAACCCTGCCAACGGGAATGTGCTGGCGACGCTGACGCAAGCCAGTCAGGCCGAGGTCGACACCGCCGTCGCTGCTGCACGCAAGGCGCAGCCAAAGTGGGTCAAGCTTGGCGGACACGGGCGGGCGCGGTTCCTGTATGCCTTGGCGCGGTTGTTGCAAAAACACAGCCGGCTATTTGCCGTGCTGGAAACGCTGGATAACGGCAAACCCATCCGCGAAGCGCGCGATGTGGATGTGCCACTGGCGCAGCGGCATTTCTACTATCACGCAGGCATGGCCCAGCTGATGGAGTCCGAGCTGCCCGACGCAGAGGCGCTTGGCGTGTGTGGGCAGATCATCCCGTGGAATTTCCCGCTGTTGATGCTGGCGTGGAAAGTCGCACCTGCTTTGGCGATGGGGAACACGGTGGTATTGAAACCTGCCGAGTATACGTCGCTGACCGCGCTGCTGTTTGCCGATATCTGTATACAGGCTGGCTTGCCCAAGGGGGTTGTGAATATCGTGACAGGCGACGGTGCCGTGGGCGAGATGATTGTGCAATCGGATGTCGACAAGATCGCCTTTACTGGATCAACGCCCGTGGGCCGGCATATCCGCGAGGTGACAGCCGGGAGCGGCAAGGCGCTGACGCTCGAGCTGGGGGGCAAGTCGCCCTATATCGTGTTTGACGATGCGGATCTGGATTCAGCCGTCGAGGGGCTGGTCGACGCGATCTGGTTCAATCAGGGTCAGGTCTGCTGTGCAGGCTCGCGCCTGTTGGTGCATGAACCTGTGGCGGATCAGTTCTATGCCAAGCTGCGCGTGCGCATGGCAAAGCTGCGGGTCGGTAATCCGCTGGATAAATCCGTTGACGTGGGCGCGCTGGTCGATCCCGTTCAGGTGCAGCGCGTGACCGATATGGTCGCCGCCAACACCAGTGGCGAAGTGTTTACCGCAGGCGAGATCCCTGCGACCGGCTGCTATTATCCCCCCACGCTGATCACAGGCATGAACCCTGCCGATCCCTTGATGCAGGACGAAATCTTTGGCCCCGTGCTGGTATCCACCACATTCCGCACCCCCGCCGAGGCGGTCGAACTGGCCAATAACACCCGCTACGGTCTGGCCGCGACGGTCTGGTCCGAGAACATCAATCTGGCGCTGGATATCGCGCCCAAGCTGGTCGCGGGCATCGTATGGGTGAACGGGACCAACATGATGGATGCCGCCGCAGGCTTTGGCGGGGTGCGCGAAAGCGGCTTTGGCCGTGAAGGCGGCTGGGAAGGCCTGACAGCCTACACCCGTTCGAAAACCACGCAAAAGCCGTTGAAAGAGATCGCCGCCTTTACCGGCAGTGGCACGCCAGCGGACCCGATTGACCGAACCGCCAAGCTGTATATCGGGGGCAAGCAAAGCCGTCCCGACAGCGGCTATTCCGCACCTGTGTGGGGTAAGTCCGGCGATCTGCTGGGGCATGTCTCGCTTGCGTCGCGCAAGGATGTGCGCAACGCCGTGGAGGCCGCTCACGCTGCAAAGGGCTGGAGCAAGACAACCGGCCATTTGCGCGCGCAAATCCTGTATTACATCGCTGAAAATCTGGCCGCACGCGGGGATGAGTTCGCGCAACGGCTGGATGCAATGCAGGGTGGCAAGACCGGCAAAGCCGAGGTCGATATGGCGGTCAAACGGCTGTTCACCTATGCCGCCTGGGCCGACAAATACGACGGTCAGGTGCATGGCGTGCCGATCCGCGGGGTTGCGCTTGCGATGAAAGAACCTGTTGGCGTTATCGGCGCGCTTTGCCCCGCAGAGGCCCCATTGCTTGGGTTGATCTCCTGCATGGCCCCGGCGATTGCCATGGGCAACCGTGTCATTCTTGCGGCCAGCGGCCCCTTCCCGCTTGCTGCGACGGACTTTGTTCAGGTTCTAGAAACCTCTGATGTGCCGGCGGGCGTGGTGAATATCGTAACCGGGCCGCAGAAGGACACGGCAGAAACGCTGGCGCGGCATATGGATGTAAATGCGGTCTGGAGCTTTGGCGACAAAGCGCAAAGCGAAACCGTTGAACGGGCCAGCGCGCAGAACCTGAAACGCACATGGGTGAACAACGGCATGATGCGCGACTGGGATGGCGCAGAGGGCGAAGGCAAAGCGTTCCTGCAAGCCGCGACCTCGGTCAAGAATATCTGGATTCCCTACGGCGAATAACGTATTCTTGTCCTGCTGAAACGAAAAACGGGCGCTGTGGAGCGCCCGTTTTTTTGTATGTGTGGTTTGCTAAAGGAGCCGTCAGTCGTTCTGACCTGGTGCGGTGCCGTCGACCCCTTTGGGTTGCCCGACGACGACAAAGGCCAGTCCTTCGGGATCAAGCAACTCGTCTGCAACGCGTTTCACATCATCCAGCGTCACGGCTTCGACCTTGTCATTGCGGGTGGCGATATAGTCGATGGGCAGGTCGATCATTTGCATCCCCACAAGGATACTGGCGATGGTCTGGTTGCCATCAAAGC
The DNA here is from genome assembly GCF_006064855.1 of Sulfitobacter sp. BSw21498. NCBI lineage: Bacteria > Pseudomonadati > Pseudomonadota > Alphaproteobacteria > Rhodobacterales > Roseobacteraceae > Sulfitobacter > Sulfitobacter sp. BSw21498. The sequence goes on along the minus strand of NZ_CP040753.1, from coordinate 2,851,351 downwards.
GCAGCGGGTAGGAACCTGTGATATAGGTCTTGGCATCATCCAGCTCTTGCTGGGTCACACCGTCGGCTGCGGCCTTGGTCCATTCCTCCTTGATCACGTCCATCGCCTGCCCGATCCGATCGTTGGCCGAGCTGACGGAGCCTTGGATCGTCTCTGCCAGATCCATAGGAACCAAGGAGGAATACACGCCATAGGTCAGCCCGCGCTTCTCGCGGACTTCGGTCATGAGACGGCTTTCAAAAGACCCGCCGCCCAAAACCTGGTTCAGTACCGTTGCAGCAAAGAAATCATCGTCTTTCTGCGAGATACCGTTCTGCGCAAAGAGCGCGACCGATTGCGGCGTCGGGAAATCCACGACCGTCGTGCCCGAGGGGATGGTCACCTCGGCACGAGGGGGCAGCGGCGCGCCGGTCTTAGGTAGATCTCCCAGCAGGTCGTCCAGCATCAGGCCAAGCGCTTCGGGCGTAATATCCCCGACCGCGCCAATGAAGATGCGGTCGCGGGCCAGAACCGCCTTATGCGCCGCGATCAGGTCGTCACGGGTCAGGGCGGTCACGGTGTCCTTCGTCCCGCTGAGAGGCGAGCCGTAGGGGTGATCGCCATAGAGCAGTTCATCCATCGTCTTGCGCGCGATATCGTTGGGGTCCTTGGCACTGGAACGGATGCCAGACAGAACCTGACCGCGCACACGTTCAATCGCGTCGGGATCAAAACGAGGGGACTGCACCGCCTGTTTCAGCAGCGCGATAGAGGCGTCCTGATTTTCGGTCAGAAAGCGCGTTGAAATTGCCAGTGCGTCATCATCCACACTGAACCGGAAACTGCTGGCGAGACCTTCGGCGGCGCGCGCAAAATCGCGGGCATCCATGTCACCGGCCCCTTCTTCGAGTAAGCCGGTCATCAGGTTGGTAGCACCGCGTTTTTCGGGCGCATCCAGCGACGCGCCCCCGCGAAACCGCAGGTCAAGCGCCACGAAGGGGATCGAATGTTCCTCTACCAGCCAAGCGGTGATGCCACCGGGGGATGTGACCTCTTGGATATCCACCTCGGCGCGGGCGGGCAGAGCGGCTAAAACCGTCAGAACTACAGCGTAAAACAGTCTCATTCTGTCACCTCTTCGCGCATCAGCCACCCTGTGACAGAAGCCTCGCGGTTAAACACATCCTTGGCGGCCTGCATGATGTCATCGGCTGTCACAGCCTCGAGCACATCTGGCCAGTCTTGCACGTCTTGCACGCTCAGCCCGATCGCCAATGCGCTGCCATAGCGATTGGCGACGCTATCGGCATTGTCGCGCGCATAGATTTGTTCGGCGCGGACCTGTTGCTTGATGCGTTCAAGCTGTTCGGCATCCACACCGTCTTTCATGAAACCGGCAACGGCCGCGTCCATTGCATCTTCGGCGTCCTGTAGGGAGACGCCGGGCTGCGGGACTACGACAATGTTAAAGGTCGTATCATCCAGCGATTGGCCACTGTAGAATGCAGCAGAATAGGTTGCAATTGACGTATCGAACTGCAGCTTTTCGGAGAAATAGGATGTCGTGCCGCCGCCCAAAAGCTCCGCCAATATCGTGAGCGCCGCTGCGGTTTGTTGATCACCGGGGTCACGTTCCTGGGCAAGATACGATCGGCTCACGTATTCCTGCGCGACGCGGTCATCGCGGAAAGTCAGACGGCGTTCAGCGGTTTGGGGCGGTTCTTGGGTGCGCAAACGTTCAGGCAGCTCGGGATTGGCGGGGATTTTACCGTAATATTGCTCAGCCAACTGTCGCACATTGTCAGGTTCCACATCGCCAGAGACGACGAGAATAGCATTGTTGGGCGAATAGTAGAGCTTATAGAAATCCAACGCATCCTGCAGGTCCAGCTCGCGCATTTCATGCATCCAGCCGATGACCGGCGTGCCGTAGCGGTGGTTAAGGTACTGCGCCGCGTTCAACTGTTCGCGGAATAGCGCGCTCGGGTCATTCTCGGTGCGCTGGTTGCGTTCTTCGATGATCACGTCGCGTTCAGTCGCGATGTTTTCCGGCGTCAGACGGATGTTTCTCATCCGGTCCGATTCCATTTGCATCATCAATTCGAGCCGATCCGCGGCAACCCGTTGGAAATAGGCGGTATAATCATAGCTGGTAAAGGCATTGTCGCGCCCGCCGTTCTTGGCAACCGTGCCGGAAAATTCACCGGCTTCCATCTTGTCGGTGGCCTTGAACAACAGGTGTTCGAGGAAGTGCGCCACGCCGGAAGACCCTTTGGGTTCATCCGCGGAACCGGCGCGGTACCACACCATCTGCTGCACGGACGGGCCACGGTGGTCTTCGACGACCACGACCTCCATCCCGTTGTTCAGCGTGAAATGTGTGACGTCTTCGTTGTCTCGCGCCAGCGCCGCTGTGGTGGGCAAGGCAAGCGCGAATAAAGCCCCGAGGGCCGGTAATCTGATCATGGTCGGTCCTTTGAGCAGGGTCCTAAGACCTCTTACTTACGCCACCTCGCGGGGCGATCAAGGGACCTAACAGAATTGTAATTCAGCCAGCGTCACTCTGCCGGAGGCGCAGAGGGTGTGCGCGCACCGGCACGACGCCAACGCGCGGCCTCGCGGGGGGCGTCTAGAATCTGACGTTTATAGGCTTGATCGTAGCGATCCGTCGGTACGATCTTGATTTGCGTGAACCGTGCCTTGCGTTTGCGGAAGGCGGCGTCGGTTTCGGCCAGTTCCTGACGGATATTATTGGTTACACCCATGCGGCTGGCCTGTTGCACCAGCGCCGCGTCGGACGCCGGAATGCCTTCAGCATTGCTTTGCGGGGTGCCGCCAAAGGCCAAGACCCCTTCGGCAATCGCATTACGATCGGTCAGGTTCGCCTGCCCCGGCGTCGGCACGGGCAGCGTGGCATAGCTGTCAGGCTGCTGAAGCGACTTGGCGGGCTGGATCATGAATTCGTCAGGCCCTTTCGCAGAGCTGCGAATGTCCCGCAGGCCAGTGTTGCCGCAGGCCCCAAGGGCAAGCGGTAGCAAGACAAGAGCGGCGACAAAGCGCATGACGGATCTCCTTAAGGACTTGTTAAGGTCTTTGTACCAATATCGCAGTCACGCGGTAATTGTCACTGGCCTTTTTTTGGGGCCTTTTTCGGTGTGGCTTTTGCCGGTTTCTTGGGGTCGCCCGTGAAATAAATCAGCCCCAACGCGCCCGCGAAAATGAAGATATCCGCGATGTTAAAGACGAAAGGATTATTGATCCCACAGCAAGACATGTTCAAGAAATCAAGTACATAGCCATAGATCAATCGGTCAACGACATTCGCCAGTGCGCCACCGATCAGCATGCCTGCGCTGATATTGGCCCAAAGGCTCATGGTTTGGCGGTTGGCCCAGACGACCACACCCACGCAGATGGCACAGGCCAGCCCGATGAGGATCCAACGACTTGCGTCGGACCCGTCACCGAAAAGGCCAAAGTTGATCCCGCGGTTCTCGCCGTAGCGAAAATTGATCAGCGGCGGCAATACGTCGATAGACCGGATGCGGCTCAGCTCCATCGCGTGCACAACAATGTACTTGCTCAGTTGATCCGCCAAAAACGCCGCGAAACCGGCCCAGAAAATAATACGCATACCGACCGCTTTCCGTGGTTAGTGGCGGAAGTGGCGCATGCCGGTAAAGACCATGGCAAGGCCGGCCTCGTCCGCTGCTGCGATCACTTCGTCGTCTCGCATGGACCCACCTGGTTGAATGAGGGCTGTCGCCCCTGCTTCGGCGGCGGTGATCAGCCCGTCAGCAAAGGGGAAAAACGCGTCGGACGCCACAACAGAGCCTTGGGTCAACGGTGCAGGCAAGCCCATGGCTTCGGCCATGTCCTGTGCCTTGCGTGCGGCGATACGTGTGCTGTCGACGCGGCTCATCTGGCCGGCACCGACGCCCACGGTCGCGCCATCCTTAACGTAAATGATTGCGTTGGATTTCACGTGCTTCGCGACGGTCCAAGCGAACATCAAGTCCGACAGCTCCTTTTCGGATGGCTGACGCTTTGTCACGACCTTCAGATCATCCATAGTGATGCGACCAACGTCTTTGTCCTGCACCAGATAGCCACCCGATACCTGACGGAACGACAGCGCCGCCTGTGCCGGATTGGCCAGACCGTTGGTGGTCAGCAAGCGCAGGTTCTTTTTCTTGCCGAAAATCTCCATCGCTTCGGGTGTGGCGTTCGGGGCGATCACGACCTCGGTAAAAATCGCGCTGATTGCGTCGGCGGTTTCTGCGTCAAGCGTCTGGTTCAAGGCGATAATTCCGCCAAAAGCGCTGGTGCGGTCGCAGTCGAACGCGCGGGTATAGGCATCGACCATTGATGTGCCTTGCGCCACGCCGCAGGGGTTGGCGTGCTTGATGATCGCACAGGCAGGCCCGTTGGCCGGATCAAATTCGCTGACCAGTTCGAACGCCGCATCGGTGTCGTTAATGTTGTTATACGACAGCTCTTTACCCTGATGCTGGGTGGCTGTTGCAACACCGGGACGGGCCGACCCATCGGTGTAGAACGCCGCTTGCTGGTGGGGGTTTTCACCATAGCGAAGGGTCTGTGCCAGCGTGCCGCCGACAGTGCGCCGACGCGGTGTGCCCCCGACCTGCGCAGCCATCCATGTGCTGACAGCGGTATCATACGCCGCGGTGCGGGCATAGGCCGTCTGCGCCAAACGCTGACGCAGTGCATAGGTGGTCTGGCCGTTATTCTCGGTAAGCTCTGTCATCACTGTCGCGTAATCTTCAACGTCGACGATCACATTCACAAAACCATGGTTCTTGGCGGCAGAGCGGATCATCGCGGGGCCACCAATATCGATATTCTCGATCACCTCGTCATATCCGGCACCCTTGGCGACGGTCTCTTCAAATGGATAAAGGTTCACGACCACCAGATCGATCGCGCCAATGTCATGTTTGTCCATCGCTGCGACATGTTCGTCATTGTCCCGCAGCGCCAGCAAGCCGCCGTGCACAACGGGGTGAAGTGTTTTGACTCGTCCGTCCATCATCTCGGGAAATCCGGTAACCTCGGATACGTCCTTGACCGTCAGACCTGCGTCGCGCAGCGCCTTGGCGGTGCCGCCGGTGCTCAGCAATTCGACCCCATGCGCCGCGAGCGCCTGCCCCAGTTCGACCAGACCGGTCTTGTCAGATACGGAAAGAAGCGCGCGGGAGACGGGGTAGAGATCAGGCATCAGGGAGGTTCCTTTGGTCAATCTTGGTCATCATATGGATCGTCGAGGGATAAATCTCGCACGCCAATCGCAGTTTCCTGCGCTTTGGACAAGGACCACCTGACCCTACTGGCATAGTCAACGACCCGCCCGCTGAGCAGAATTTGCACGGACGCACGGGGCTTAAGGCGGTTGCGCTCTAGGTAAACGCTTGGTTCCAAAGACAGTTTATGGGTCCCGTCGTGGCGGAAGACCCAGATTTCACCGCTTTTCTGCGCCATAGATATCGCCGCCCCGCCCAGATCAACAGTGGCATCCACATCGGGGTGCAAGTGAAAACGAATCTCGAACGGGATACCGCCCAGTTTCACCGCGTCCATTTCGCGATCAAAGGCGCGCTTTTCCGCGTCCTCTATGGCCAGCAGCATATCCTCGCCTGCGAGCCCGCGACCGTCATGGGCCAGTTCAAGACTGCGCGCATGGGTCAGACCAAAGCCCGCGACATATCCGTTATGCCCGCCCTGAAACTGGGTACCATCCCCGACCGACCCAATTTCCACGGGCACATAAGTCGGGCATTCAATAAGGGCCTCGGCGCTTGTGTACCGGTCCGGCTCTGCCAAACGCGCGCTGGAATACCCCCCCAGCGACAAGCCCGAATGCGACGGCGTCGCGCGCCCCGCCCGGCGCCAATCAGCACCAAATGAATCACCCGGTCCGCAGTTTACGACCAAGGGCCGACGCCCGCTGGTCAGTTCAAACGCAAGCGTAGAGGCGTGCGCATTGAACGACGCCGCCCCACCCGGAGGCGGGCTGGCGTCAACAATCACGCTGGTGCGCCCTGCTGACAAACGCGCATAGCCCATCGACAACCCGTCCGGCTGCCGTGTTTTGATTTTGGCCGTTGCCAAGGCATGATCGAGCCATCCTTCGGCTCCGCGACCGCCGCCATGGAACCGCGCCAAGCCACCGTCTGCATGGCGCAGCGTCCGCAACGTCGGGGCGATGCGTTCGATCGCTTCCATATGCGCAGCCGGCGTGCCGCGCCCTGCATCGCTAAGCGCGGCGGCGGCCCACGTCAAAAGGGTGAAAGCGTGCAATAGTTCTTCGGGGTTACGGGTGGGCAAACCGCCCTGCGCATCGATCTGCGCCTCGCACTCGCGAGCCAGCGCCTTGATTGCAGGATCGGCACGCGCCTCTTGCCCTTCGAGCGATAACCCTGCGTAAATCAGCCCTGTCAGCGCCTCGAACCGCGGCAGGCCGGGTGCGGCAGCGTGCCAACGGCGCGACAAAAAATCTGCCTGTTCCACCAGCGAACGGTAGAAAACATCGCTTTGGTCCTGAGAGGTGCCACGCAAGACAAACAGCGCATGGTTGATCCAGCGGATCAGCCGGCGACCGGTCAAATCAGGCGTCCAACCGATGCCCCGCCCCTTGCCGTAGTGATCGATCCACCCCCAAAGCCAACGTTGCGCGGTGGCGCGGGCGCGCACGTCGCCGACCGCAGCCAGATCATCCATCCAGGCAAAGCCGTGCAGATCACGGGCAAAATCCTGATCCGGCGTGGCGACTTCCCACAGGCTCGAGGCGTCCGGCGCTTCGATCAGGCTGCCTGAAAACAAAAGGTTGCCCGCGATTAGCTGCCGCCCGCGTGCGAATGACCCGATCGTGCGGGGTTCGGGCGAGGATACGAATCCCGTGGCTTTGGTACGCGTCTTGGTCGCGGCACGGGCGTGCCACTGATTTAAAAAACGCGTTTTTCGCGCATTGAAGCTGTTACTTGTCATGCGGCTGCCCTTGTACGCTCTGCTGGCGTTTCGCGGATGGTAGCCGCTGTTGCCACCTGAGTCACCGCATTTTGACAGGCCCTGTCGCGGGCGACGAAAATCCGCCCGCACATTCGGGGAAGTTTAAGCGTCCTTGCGCAGGCAGACGATGTAGAACCCGTCCATACCACCCAAATCAGGCCAGTAATCTGGACGCAAGCGCAGCCCGCCCTCTTCTGTGGTCCAAGCCGAATCTACGCCGGGCACGGCCAAGGCATCGGGGTCCACACGCATGTCAGCGTGACGCTCTAACGCCTCGTCGACCTGTACCTCGCCCTCATCGGGCAGCAGCGAGCAAGTACAGAAAACCAAGCGACCGCCAGGGTTTAGCAGCGACCAGGCATGGTCGATCAATTCCGATTGCAGTTCGATCAGGTCGCCGAATTCCGAACCATCTTTGGCATGGGGCAGATCAGGGTGCCGACGGATCGTGCCCGTCGCAGAGCAGGGCGCATCCAGCAAAATCGCATCGAACATCCCCTCGAAACGCCGCGCATCCACGACAACCGATTTGGCCGGCAGGTGTACCCGCGCGAGGTTTTCCTTGACCCGCTGCATCCGTTGCTTCGAGCTGTCAACGGCCGTGACCTGTGCACCCGCAGCAGCAAGCTGCATGGTCTTGCCACCCGGCGCGGCGCAAAGATCCAAAACGGCCTCGCCCTTTTGCGGCGCAAGAATTTTGACCGGCAATGCGGCAGCCGCATCCTGAACCCACCAATCACCTTCGGCGAAACCGGGCATGGTTGTCACCTGCCCTGCATCCACAACGCGCACCGAGCCGGTTGGCAGAACGACACCGCCCACGGCCTCTGCCAGTGCGGCGGGGTCGCGTTTGGCGGTCAAATCAAGCGGTGCACCTGCGAAATGCGCGGCTTCGATGCCGGTTATTGCCTCGGGCCCCCACGCCTCGGCAAGCGGGCCACGCAGCCACTTGGGCAAACGCGGAGAGCGCAAGGCCGCCCAGGCTTCAGGCCCTTCGGCGGCAATCTTGCGCAGCACTGCGTTGGTCAGCCCCTTGAGGTGACCCAGTTTTTTATGCGTCGCGACCAGTTCAACCATCGCATTCACCACGCCATGCGCCGCACCGCCCTGACAAAGCTCGATCGTGCCGACCCGCAACGCATTGCGCACGGTCAGCGGCGGATATTTCGAGAGGTGTTTCTGAAGCAGGCGATCCGCCCGTTCCATCCCACGCAAGGTATCAGTGGCTAGTCGCTGGGCCCGCGCACGATCATCGGGGGGCAGCTTGTCCAGCACACCCGCCGCAAGAAGTTCTGACATCAAACGTTCTTCCCCCAGGATCATATCCAAAAGGTACACCGCACTTCTGCGGGCCTGAACGCCGGTGTCTGACATGCGATACGCTTTCTTCTTTAGGGTGCCCGGGTTGTCTGGGCTTGGTTCCGGCGTATATCAAGGTGACAGTGGCCTCAAGAGGATGAGAGAATGACCGAAGCCGTCAAACGACCCATGCCAAGCCCACCCCATGATCCGACCCCCATGCCGGAGCCCGGGCCGGATATTCCGCCGCAACCCACGCCCGATCCGATGCCTATGGTAAACCAAGAGCTTCCCGCCGCCGCGCAACGCGCGCTGGCGGAGGCCGCAGAACGCCGGAAGGCAGCACAGGCGCTGGACCTTCCGACGGAGCTTGGTGGCCGCGACGGGCCAGAACCGGTCCGCTACGGTGATTGGGAAAAGAAGGGGATCGCGGTCGATTTCTAAAGTCGTCGCGCATCAGAAAATTGGATAGTGCACAGGGTCAAGCGCAGCGCAATCTGCCGAGAAACCGACGGATCACCGCAGCGAGAATACCGCCGACTGACCTGCACCCTTGTCCGAGGTGAAACGGATTTTTCCACCATTTACAGCGACTTCCTGACAATTATAGCCAAGGTCATCATCGCCCCAGGTTAGACTGCGGCAGAAATATCCACCCTTCCAGACCCATTTTCCTGACACGTCCCAAACGGCACCCGTGCCCGAAATACCGCCGCCTTCAGAAACGCGCAATTCGACCAAGGGGCGGGTCAATGTCTTACCCTCCACCACCGAGACAAAGTCGCGTTGGCTGTCCAGTTTCTGATACTCCGCCCAAGCAGGGCCGATCAGCGCCAGAAATGCCGCGCACGTCAGTAACGTCAGTTTTCTCATTACACCCTCCAACCAGATTGTTCACACGAACATACGGGGCAAAGGTTAAGATAGTTTCACCGCAGTTAAAGGACAGGGCGGCGTCGGCGTTCAGTCATTCAGCCCCAAAACGTCCAGCATATCATAAGCGCCAGCAGGTTTTCCCTGCCCCCAGAGTGCGGCTTTGATAGCACCGCGCGCAAAAACTGCGCGATCAGAGGCGATGTGGCGCAAGATGATTCGCTCCCCTGCGGCAGCAAACATCACGTCATGCTCGCCGACGATGTCACCGCCACGGATCGCCGTAAAACCAATATTGCCGCGCTTGCGTGCACCGGTGATACCGTCGCGCCCGCGATCAGAAACATCTGCCAGCGCAACACCGCGCCCTTCGGCAGCCGCCTCGCCCAGCATCAGCGCCGTGCCCGAAGGCGCGTCGACTTTCTGGTTGTGATGCGCCTCGATCACCTCGATATCAAAGTCTGCGTCCAGTGCGGCCGCGACCCGTTTGGTCAACTGGGTCAACAGGTTAACGCCCAGGCTCATGTTACCAGCCCGCACGATAACTGTCTGTTTCGAAGGCGCATCCAGACCGTTGATCTGCGCATCGGACATCCCCGTGGTGCCTATAACATGGACGACACCGGCTGCCGCAGCGATCTTCGCAAAGGCGAGGGTCGCTTCGGGTGCGGTGAAATCAATAACCGCCTGCGCGTCCCTCATCGCCGCTGCGGGATCGTCGGTAACGATCACGCCTACTGCTGCGCCGCCCATGGCCACACCGATGTCCTGACCGATCCACGCATGCCCTACCCGTTCAACCGCGCCTGCAAGATGCACCCGGTCGCTGGCAAAAACCTGCCCGATCAACATCTGGCCCATACGGCCCGAAGCCCCTGTAATCACTATGCCGGGTGTGTCGCTCATGTTATGCTCCTTATTCGGTTCCGGTTTAGCGCGTGGTGATCTGCTTGGCAAAACCTCAGCGAACCCTTAGATGAAGCGCATGGCAAAAAACAAGTTTCATGAGGGCTCAGGCCCGTCGCAACGGCAGCTTCGCGTAGGCGAAACCATTCGTCGCGCCTTATCGGATGTTTTGGCGCGTGGTGATGTCCACGATCCCGAGCTGAACCGGATGTCGATCACCGTAGGCGAAGTACGTGCCTCTCCCGATCTAAAGATCGCGACGGCCTATGTGCTGCCTCTGGGCGGTAACGGGCAGGAGGACGTGCTAAAGCTGTTGGCCCGCAACAAAGGCGAACTGCGGCGCATGATGTCCAAAAAGCTGGCGTTGAAATTTGCGCCCGACTTGCGGTTCCAGCTGGACGAGACGTTCGACCGGATGGACGAAACGCGCAGAATGCTCGCGCAGGACGTGGTGCGCCGTGACGCCGACGCCCCGGACCGCGGATCGGATGACACGTGAAACGGTTCTGGGCAGCGCTTGGTTTCATGGGCTGGGCCGCTGCGCCCGTCCATGCGGAAACATGTGAAACGCTGACCTTTAACGGCACCGGCTACACCATATGCGACGTCGACCTGACGCAGGACCGGCTTGAGCTGTTCCTGTATGACCCCGATGGCAAACCGCACGGGTATTTCAACACTCTCAACACCGCGTTGAAAAAGCAGGGCCAACAATTGGGCTTTGCGATGAACGCTGGCATGTATCACGATGACCGTGCGCCGGTGGGGTATTACCTTGAGAACGGCAAAGAGCACCAAAAGGTCATCAGCAGCGACGGTCCCGGCAATTTTGGTTTGTTGCCCAATGGTGTGCTGTGTCTGCGCGATGGTCGGGCCGATGTGATCGAGACCAAAGCGTTTGTGCGAAAGGCCCCCGATTGCCGCAGCGCCACCCAGTCAGGGCCGATGCTGGTGATCGACGGCAAGCTGCACCCGCGTTTTCTGAAAGACGGGACGTCGCGCTATATTCGTAATGGGGTTGGCACCAGCGCCGATGGCAAACGAGCGGTCTTTGCCATTTCTAACGAGACGGTGAATTTCTACGACTTTGCGCTGCTGTTTCGCGATCATTTGAAACTGCCGAATGCCCTGTATTTCGATGGCAATATCTCGAGACTGCGCGCCCCCGATCTGGGACGCAATGATCTAGGTTTCAGCCCGCTTGGGCCCATTATCGGCGTCGTGAAACCGGACGCACCGTAGCGCATAAGAGTTTTCTTGCCGTCGGCGAGGATTTTTCACCATTTGGAAGCCAGAGTCTCTGGGCAATCTCGCCGGACCTTTGATAGGAGGCCGGTAAATCAATTAAGGGCATTTGATATGGGTCGCAGGCGCAAGGGACGGGATATTTCGGGGTGGTTGGTGGTGGACAAGCCTGCCGGACCGACCTCTACCACCGTGGTGAACAAGGTCCGTTGGGCGTTGAACGCAAACAAAGCGGGCCATGCGGGGACGCTCGACCCCGAGGCGACCGGCGTTTTGGCGATCGCGCTCGGCGAGGCAACCAAGACCGTACCCTTCATTACTGATGCGCTGAAAGCCTATGAGTTCACAGTGCGTCTTGGCATTGCGACGAATACCGATGACGCAGAGGGCGAAGTGATCGCGACCTCGGAACTGCGCCCTGACGATGATGCCATCAAGAACGCCTTGGGCAAGTTCATCGGAGATATCCAGCAGGTGCCGCCGCAGTTTTCTGCCGTAAAGATCGACGGCCAGCGGGCCTATAAACTGGCGCGCGAAGGCGAAACCATGGAACTGGCAGCCCGCCCGCTTTTTGTCGAGCAACTGTTGCTGCTGGACCGTCCCGACGCTGATCACGTGACGCTTGAGATGGTGTGCGGCAAGGGCGGTTATGTCCGTTCGATCGCGCGCGATCTGGGGCAGGCTTTGGGATGTCTGGGGCACGTGCGCGAATTGCGTCGCATCTGGTCGGGCCCGTTTGAGGCGTCCGAGGGGCTGACCCTGGCGCAAATCGAGGAAATTGCCCGCACTGACGCCTTGGACGCACATCTGTTGCCGCTAGAACAGGGGCTGCAGGATCTGCCCGAGGTCAAAGCCACGGCAGAGGGGGCCACACGTCTGCGCAACGGGAACCCCGGCATGGTGATTGCCCACAATGTCGAATACGGCGACGAGGTCTGGGCATCGTTCGAGGGCCGCGCGATTGCCGTTGGGCGGTTCAAAGCCGGAGAGCTTCATCCGTCGCGCGTGTTCAATCAACCAAACCCTGCGTGATCACACGCAGCCATACCAAGGGTGATGCACCCTCGACGGCTGTCTACTCGGATTGCGAAAACTACCGCTACAGCCTGACCCGCGTGTGGAATCCCGATGCGGGGCGGGTGCTGTTTGTGATGCTAAATCCGTCAAAAGCGACAGAAATTGAGAATGATCCTACGGTCGAGCGTTGCGAACGGCGCGCGCGCGCCTTGGGGTTCGGGGGCTTTCGCGTCACCAACATTTTTGCTTGGCGCGAGACCAGCCCAAAGCTGATGCGCCAGGCTAAAAATCCCATTGGACCGGATAACGACCTGATTCTAAAAGAAGGCATCCTGTGGGCCGATCAGGTAATTGCAGCTTGGGGCACCCACGGGGCGCATCTTGGGCGGGGGCCTGAAGTGCAGGAGCAGCTCTTGCGCAGCGATAGGCCGGTTTACCATCTGGGCCTGTCAAAGGACGGGCACCCGAAGCATCCTTTGTATATCCGCTATTCTCAGGTGCCGATTGTGTGGAAGTCTTAGCGTCAACTTAACTTTATTACGTCTATGCTTGTGACGCGACCCTGGGGTACCGGGGTTTCTTCATGAGTAAGCCTGCCATTTTTGCGGGCAATAAAGTCGGGTTTTTAAATGCTATTTCTTGCTGGGTTAATGGGGTTGATCACCGTGGGGGCCGCCGCCTTTATCGACATCAGTGTCGAGGAGGAGGAAGAAGAAGACTCTGGTCTCGATGAAGATACCCCTACGTTCCAACTGATCTCTGGCACACCTGAGGATGACCTGATCACCGGCTCAGCCAGCAGCGATCATGTCGCGGCCTATGACGGCGACGATTTTGTGCATGCGGCGGGCGGCGATGACACTGTCTTTGGGGACGGCGGTGACGACACATTGATCGGCGGTTCGGGGGATGATGACCTGCATGGGAATGACGGCGACGATGTCTTGGCAGGTGCCGAAGCCGCGGATAGGCTTACCGGCCACAATGATGATGATGTGCTGCAAGGTGGGGCGGGCCAAGATACGCTGAATGGCTCTGCCGGGCAGGACTGGTTGTATGGAAACAGTGGTGCCGACGCCTTGATGGGCGGGCTTGGCGACGATGTGCTGACAGGTGGGCGCGGGGGGGATGCGCTATTTGGCGGATGGGGGAACGATACGATCAACGGTATCGTTGACCAAGACCCGCAAGACGCGCGCATCAGCGATACCGACGAAGGTGATTATCTGAATGGCGGTGGGGGTGATGATGTGATCCTTGCTGGATCCAACGACACGGTGACCCCGGGTGACGGGCGCGATGACGTGATCCTCGGTGATTGGGTCAGCCCCGACGGCATCGTCGACATTCGTGCTTTCGACATCGTAGATGACAGCCTGTTGCTGGTCTGGGACGACAGCGATGCAACCGCAATAGCGCCGAGTGTGTTGATAGAACCGGACCCGAATGATTTACACTCTCACCTGATTTCGATGGACGGGACGGTCGTGGCGAAGGTGCAATCGGAACAGCTTCTGATGCCCGGCGACCTATCGCTTATTCCGCTCAGCTCGGCCTTGGCTGCGGGACTGACGCGCGGATGAAAATTAAAATTGCACGCCCCTGCCCGTCCTTACCCCATGCGGGTTACACCTCGACCGGACAATAATGCTTTGCCAAGCGGGCTAAACTTTCCTATACGCCCCCATCGCCCGTTGATTCCTGTCAGCGGGGGATACTCCATGGGCCTGTGCTGGACGACATCCCGGCCTGTGCCATCACTTTAACCTTTCAAAAAGGAGACCCCGATGTCGATTACGCCAGAAGAAAAAGCACGCGTCATGAAGGAATTCGGCACCACAGAAGGCGACACCGGTTCGCCCGAAGTACAGGTTGCCATTCTGTCCTCGCGCATCGCAACGCTGACCGAGCACTTCAAAACCCACAAGAAAGACAACCACGGTCGCCGTGGCCTTTTGAAAATGGTTGCGACACGCCGGAAGCTGCTGGACTATGTCAAAGGTAAAGATGACGCGCGTTATCAGGACCTGATCAAACGTTTGGGCCTGCGCCGCTAACCCGCGCTGCAGTACCGCCACGATTAGAACCGCACCCTGACAACAGGGTGCGGTTTTTTCATTTCATATCTTTATGTTCGTAAAAGCCCCCCCCATGCCGATCCACCTGCGCGACCTGACCCCCATAGATACCAATGAGGCCGCCTTGCTTTTCTTTGCTGCGGTGCACCGGGGCACAGCTGATGTATATTCTGCCGCGCAGCGAGAAGCCTGGGCCGGAAAAGCACCTGCACCAGTGGCTTGGGAAAAGCGTTTCGATGGCGTTTCAGGTGTCGTCGCCGAGAGCGGTGGCGGGATGATCGGCTTCATGACCATTGATGCCAGCGGGCTGATTGATCTTGCCTTTGTGCATCCAGACCACACGAGAACAGGCGTCGGCCGATCAATGTACCATGCCGTTGAAATCCGCGCCCGTGTTTTGGGCGCGCCGCGGCTGCGGACCTTTGCCAGCGAACAAGCAAAACCGTTTTTCATTCGCATGGGCTGGACCGTCGGCGCACCTAACACGGTGATCAAAGACAAGGTCACCTTGCAAAACTACAAGATGTTCAAGAGCTTGCCTGACTGACCTCGTCAGCGTCCTCTGCCCGAGCCTGCGCAGGACGCGTGAAAGCCCCATGTCACACGGGCAACGCTTCCCTTCCCATCGCATCGAAACTGCTGTATGGCCGCACAATCTGAAAGCCGGCGCCCGGACTCCAGCGCCCGACAAAGAAGATACCGGAGTCAGGGGGAATATGCCCTCTACGCAAATGGCCCGATCCGGGCCGAAACAGGAAACGTAGATGTTTAATGTAACGAAAAAATCCATGCAGTGGGGCGAAGAAACGCTGACACTGGAAACTGGCAAAGTGGCCCGTCAAGCAGACGGTTCGGTGATCGCGACACTGGGCGAAACCAGCGTCATGGCGAACGTCACCTTTGCACGCCAGCAAAAACCCGGTCAGGACTTCTTTCCGCTGACCGTGCACTACCAAGAGAAATACTATGCCGCCGGTAAAGTACCGGGTGGCTTCTTCAAGCGTGAGGCCCGCCCCACCGAGAAAGAAACACTGACAGCCCGTTTGATCGACCGTCCGATCCGCCCGCTGTTCGTTCCCGGCTTCAAAAACGAAGTTCTGGTGATGTGTACCGTTCTGTCGCACGACCTGGTTAACGATCCCGATATGGTCGCGATGATCGCCGCCTCGGCCGCGCTGACCATTTCCGGCGCGCCGTTCCGTGGTCCGATTGCTGCCTGCCGCGTTGGTTTTGAAGGTGGCGATTACGTTCTGAACCCAACTGTCGACGACATGCAGGACCTGCGCTTGAACCCTGATCAACGTCTTGATCTGGTTGTCGCTGGCACCAAAGACGCGGTGATGATGGTTGAATCCGAAGCCTACGAGCTGTCGGAAGAAGAAATGCTGGGTGCGGTGAAATTCGCGCACGAGCAGATCCAACCGGTTATCGACCTGATCATCGATCTGGCCGAAGACACCGCGAAAGAGCCGTTTGACTTCCAGCCGGTTGACTACTCGGATCTGTCCGCAGCTGTCAAATCCGCTGGCGAAGAAGCCATGCGCGCCGCGTTTGCAATCGCAGACAAGCAAGAACGCACAGCCGCTGTTGCCGCCGCCCGCGAGACAATCAAAGCAGCCCTGACCGACGAGCAAAAAGACGATGCGAACCTTGGTTCCGCGTTGAAAGGTCTTGAAGCGTCCATCCTGCGCGGTGACGTTGTTAAAACCGGTACGCGTATCGACGGTCGCAAGACCGACGAGATCCGCGATATCGTGGCTGAAACCGGCATCCTGCCCCGCACCCACGGGTCGTCGCTGTTTACACGTGGCGAAACGCAGGGCCTGGTTGTGACCACTTTGGGCACCGGCGACGACGAACAGTTCATCGACGCGCTGCACGGCAACTTCAAATCCAACTTCATGCTGCACTATAACTTCCCGCCCTACTCGGTTGGCGAAGTTGGCCGCGTTTCCGGCCCTGGTCGTCGCGAAATCGGTCACGGCAAGTTGGCTTGGCGCGCGTTGCAGGCGGTTCTGCCTGCCTCCACCGACTTCCCCTACACCATCCGCGTTGTGTCCGAGATCACTGAATCGAACGGCTCCAGCTCGATGGCGTCGGTTTGCGGTGGCTCCTTGTCCATGATGGACGCGGGTGTACCCCTGAAAGCGCCCGTTGCGGGTGTTGCAATGGGCTTGATCCTCGAAGACGACGGCTCCTATGCGATCCTGTCCGACATCTTGGGTGATGAAGACCACCTGGGCGACATGGACTTTAAGGTTGCCGGTACCGAAGCAGGGATCACGTCGCTGCAGATGGACATCAAGATCGCAGGCATCACGCCCGAGATCATGGAGAAAGCTCTGGCACAAGCCAAGGTTGGCCGCGTTCACATCCTTGGTGAGATGAACAAAGCTATCTCTGGCGCGGGTGAATTCTCGGTTCACGCACCACGCATTGAAACGATGCAGATCCCAACCGACAAGATCCGTGAAGTTATCGGGTCCGGCGGTAAAGTGATCCGCGAGATCGTTGAAGTGTCCGGCGCGAAAGTCGACATCAATGACGAAGGCATCATCAAAATCGCATCGCCAAACGGCGACTCGATCAAGAAAGCCTACGACATGATCTGGTCCATCGTGGCCGAGCCTGAAGAAGGTGCGGTTTACACCGGTACCGTCGTCAAGATCGTTGATTTCGGTGCGTTCGTGAACTTCTTTGGCAAGCGCGACGGTCTGGTCCACGTATCCCAGATCGAAAACCGCCGCCTGAACCACCCTTCGGATGTTCTGAAGGAAGGTCAGGAAGTGAAAGTAAAGCTGCTTGGCTTTGACGATCGCGGCAAAGTGCGCCTGTCGATGAAAGTTGTCGATCAGGAAACCGGCGAAGAGATCAAGAAAGAAGAAGGCAGCGAAGAGTAATCTTCCTCCTCGTTCTGAATACAGAAAGCCCCGGCATTAGTGCCGGGGCTTTTTTGTATCCTGTCTACGATACGTGTTTGCCGTTTTATCCCTCCATAAAGCCGTCCAGACGATCCCAGAGGGAGTTGTCGAGCAGCAGCTTGAACCGAAGGTAAAGCCCTTCCTGATACAGGTCGCTGCGCAGGGAGGATTTGTTCGTCGCGCGGTTATAGCCCAAGGCGATCAACGCACCCTTGGTCGGGGCAAAGCCGATCTCTGCACCGATGCCGTTGGTCATGTTGCCTTGGTTGTCCCACAGATGCGCGACGTTCATGCCAATCTGGAACCGGTTGTTGCCAAACTCGTAGTTAAAGCCGGCCTGAAGCAGCTGGGTTAGGGCACGGGCAGAGATGCCGCCCGATGTCGTCACCCGTTGCGACTGGCCCGCGTATTTAGCGTTCAAGCGCAAATCGGCATCCATTTCGTAGGAAGCATCAACAGACCACATATGGGTCACTGACTTGGTCTCGCGCTGCTCGATGCGGTGCTCATACCATGCCAGAACTTCGAGGCGTGGATCGTGAACCGGGCGATAGGCGATCCCGGCGCGCGACCGGATACGCCGGTGGTCACGGCCTTCACGCTTGTCCAATGCGACGCGGGTGCGCCCTAACATGGTGAAGTCCGGCGTGATCTTACCCGCGATACCAAAGCTCGCATAATGGGTGTTGCCGGTGTCTTCGAACGTTGTGTCCGCATCGGCATCCCCCACCCAGCTTTGCGCACTGGAACCCCATTTCGCGCCAAGGGCCACGCTGGTCAGACGGTGATCGTCGGTTTCCATGCTGCGGGAATGTTCGATTCCGAAGCTGAAAGTCGTGTTCCCGTTCATCGCCCATTTGCCCATCATTGCTTGGGTAAACAAGGTGTCCGAAGACCCCAAGCCTTTGACGAAATCCGTGCTTCCGCGCAGCCAGTCGTTCAGGTCGTAAGAGAAACCAAGCTTGGCGTGTGTGGTCACGGTGTCGTCACCAAAGGTCATCTCGACCTCGCTATAGGCGCGCCAGCCAGGAACGGGCTCGCGGTACATGCCCAAGGTCAGCTCCGTCGGTCGGTCAGAGCTGCCAAAGGGATGACGCAGCTCTGCGGTGATGACGGTGCCGGGGCGGTTCGCCGGGGTCCAGTGGCCACCAAGGATCAGACCGGGATGGGTCTTTTTGGAGGTCGCAGTGTGGTCCAGGCGGTACTCCAGCCCGATGTAGCCCTTGAAGTTTGTGCTGAACTCCTTGGCATAGACAGCATCGACAGTCAGACGCTCTATGGCAGAGGTGCGGTCACGCACATAATCCACACCGAGCACAAAGTCGCTGCTCCCGTCGATTTCAAAACCGTAGTTCAACCTTGCACGGGTGGTACCGGGCAGCGCCAGACCACCGCGCGCGGCGAACTTGGTCCCTGTGTGCACCATTTCAAAGTTGAAGTGACCGGTTTCCTTGCGGATGTCATAGGACAGGCGGTAGGCGGTATCCGATACACCATTCGCATCTTCGGAACGCCCGGCTTCGGCTTCCCATACGCCACCCTGCGTCCCCTCGTGGCGAATATAGGCTGAATGCAGCCGCTCTCGGGCGGCATTGCCCCGTTCGGCGTCCGCATGAACAATACGCGCGCCAACGGTGGTGCGGTCGGTCAACGCGACGTTTACCTCCCCGCCATAGAGCCAGTAGCGATCAGCCCCTTCCACGTCCACTTCGTAGGTCACGCGGACCGACACAGGATTGCCCTGACCGTCGAACTGGCGCACGGCATCGTCAAAGGTGATCGAATTGCCAAAGAAATCGAGCAGGTAGTCGGTGCCACGGCGCAGTGCGGTGGTAGAGATCACATCACCGCCCTCTTCGTCACGCACCAGCAGTTCGACCCGTTCGGAGCCTTGAACATAGCCGTCCAGATCCAGATCGTAGGGGCCGGAAACACCACGCCCGGGGAATTCCTGCACGCGTTGCTCTTGGGCGGTGCGGGCACCGAAGAGTGTCACGCCGACCTTGTCGTTTTCCCAATGTGCCTTGGCACCGGTCACCACACGCCGCATCCCGTCAAGCTTCAAGGCGCTGGCTTCGGGTTCGATCGCGATGTCACCGTACAGGATATAGGAACGCCCCTTTTCGACTTTGACATAGAGGTTTTCCGAAGATTGCGCGTCAAAGCCGCGTTCGGAGTTATCGCCATAGACCGGATAGAATTCATCGCCGCGGATGTCGCGGAACAGGCGATCTTCGGTGTCGCGGTCCGAGCTATACCGCAAGGTCAGCAGCGCATCGCCCGAGATCACGCCCTTCAGATACACTTCGCCGCGCAGACCGGTGGTGGTATCTTCGAAAGAGCTGAAGCGGTCCGCGTTCAGCAGTTCGCCCTTCGCACCACCCAAGGCCACGGCTCCTTCGATCACGCCAATCATGATGCGTTGGTCCAGATCAGGTGTGAACGTGATGGTCTCTTCGGCGCGACCAAAGGCACCGCTGATGGTGATACGGTCCGTGCCGGCAACCTGTGGCGGGATCAGCCCAAAGGTCGCCTCGCCGTTGTCGAGATAGACCTGCACGCCGGGGGTGCCTTCGCGGATGTCTGCTACGTCCCAAAGTGCCAGCTTGGCGCTTAGCGTCACGGTGCCGGAGGTAGGCACAGGCAGGCCACGGGCATCCAGAACACGCACCACAACCGGGATCACATCGGTCGGCGATGCAGGTGCGGTGGCGGGCAAGATCACCTCGAATTTTGCGGGCTTGCCGGGGGCAACAACAGTGATCTGCTGGCGCACACGTTCGATGCCGAAACCGTCACGGCCAACCAGTGTCAGGGTGTTTTTCCCCGCGTTCAGCTTAACCGCCACGAAATCCAGCGCCTGCGTGTTGTTTTTTTCGAAGCGCGTACGCTCGCCCACTCGGTCGCTGCTCAGCTCGCGTCCGTTCACCAGCAGGCCCAGCGACAGTTCGCCCTTCCCTTTGACCCGTACACTTTGGGTGCGGCGGTCTAGCGTCTGCCCGTCGGTCAGGTCAATAAAACCAGGCGCGTCGTCGAGGGTCTTGATCAGCAGCTCAAGCGATTGGCGCTGTGCCCTACCGGACGCTTTTTCAGCAACGGAGTTCGCCGCGCGGCTTTCGTCCAACCGCTGCATCAAGCGCGGTGTCAGCTGAGTGGTCGTCGCCACGCCGGCTTCGCTGCGCACGGAACGCACAGGCGCACGCTGACCTTCGATGGGCAGATCGGCCGCCGTCAGCGCATTGGATTGAGGCTGCTCTTCGAAATCCTTGCGACGCTGCGCAACTTCGGCCATCGCTTCGGGGGTGCAGTCGCGCACAGCAAAATGTTCGGCTCGCAGTTCCCCCTTGCGCAGCGGGATCAACCGCGAACCACCGCGCAGCAGATCGTTGGTGCGTGTTACGGTCACTTCGGTGCCTACGGGCAGGGTCTCTTCCTGCACCAGAAACGCATGGGTGATAGGGCGCAGGCCGAACAGAGAGTATTTACCATCCATATCAGTCACGACCGACAGGCCTTCTTGCGTCACGATACGCACGCCGGGGATGCCTGGCTCTGTGTGGTCGCCGCGGATACCGTTTTTGTCGCAATCCAGAAAGACCGACCCGATTACAGTCGCTTCGCGGGCGAAGACGCCACCGCTGTTGTTCAGCTTGACCATCGCACGGGCGGTCTGGGACTGGATCACAGTCCCGGTGCCGGCCTGACGCCCGATCAGCACTGCCGTGTTCTCGTTGCGGCCTTCGCGGGCAGCTGCGGTGAACTGCATGACATAGCTCACCTCGTGGCTCGAGAGCGGTGCAAGCGGCCCCAAGGCATAGGTCATGTCACCCGATGGATCGATCGTGAGGTCTTCGATAGGTTCACCGTTGAAGGTCACCGAGCCTGCAACCAATTGGCTGCCATAAGGCGGGCGATCCAGGATCTCTGCACCGATCAGCGCTTGGTTCATGTTATTAGAGAAATTCAGGGTATAGACGACGAACTCGCCTGCGCCGACCGTGTCTTTGTCTGCCTGCTTTCCGAGCGTGAGTGGCAGGCTGTAGTGCGGATCCGCAGGGATATCCGATACCGCCAGCATACCGCCGCTATGACGGAAGCTCGCCATGAAACCGGCACTGGCAACGCGACGGTTAAAGCCCGGGAAATCGGCACGCACCGAAGGCACGTCCCATTCAGGGGCGTTCATGACTGCGAACTGGAACTCACCCCCAGGCATCACCCCGAAGCTAAAGAAGCCGCGGGCATCGGTCATGCGACGCGCCATTTCAGCGCCCGTGTTCATATCCATGAGCGCAATGGTCACATCGCCAATCGGCTCGTTGGTCAGGGAGTTGAACAGAAAGTTACCGGGAGTGATCAGCAATTCATCTTCAAGCGCGGCATCGGCGCAATCAGCGGTGGCGATCAGGCGGTCCCCATCAGTGGTCGCAACGACATTGTCACCGGACGCAGGCATGTCCATCCGCGCCATGGGTACGGCCGGCGTAAGGAAAATGCCGCTGTTAGGCTCTGTTTCGGTCGCGGTCACACGCTCTACGTCGCCGGTCAAAAAGCTGCGCAGGGTAACGATCACACGGTCCACCGACATCGTGTCGTTGCAAGCACCCGCGGTCAGACGTAGGCGCGTATCGCTATTGGGCACAGCATGAGGCTGGTCCTCTGCGGTTTCAGGATGCTCGAACCGCAGGATGCCCGCGCCAGATGAATCGCGGCGATAAACAGTAGTGTTAGAGTCTATATCGACAGTGCGATCTTCCATTTTCATAAAGCTGCGGGCGGTGTTGGCGACCTCTATATCGCCCAGGCCCATGGGCGCGCTCACCATAAAGGCGGGGTCGCGGGCAAACCCGATTTCGTAGTCACCCTCGTGAAAGAACGCTACTGCGTCGACCTCGCCGGCGGGGCGCGTGGTCTGGTAGTCATGACGCGCGTCGCCCGCTGCGTGGTACAGTGCAACCATGGCGCTTGGATCGGTGATGCTGTGGAAGCGGGCGTTCAGCGGGATCTCGTCGCGCAGCAGAACCCCTGTGGCACCCGTCCCGTCGATGCGGATCTGCGCCCCATGCACGTCACCATAGGCCAGCACGTCCCCGTCAGAATCGTTGCGCAGGCGTAGCGTGTAGGTCAGCTGTGTCTCGACCTCCATCTCGCGAATGGTCTGTTCCTTTTGCAGTTCAAGCGTGCTGCCCACAATGGTGGTCTTGCCAACCGCTGCGCCCGACAGGATGCGACGGCTGGCGATGCGCGTGGCGCTGGTGGCCGACACCGACAACACCGACTGCATCAATGTGGCAGGCGTGGCGTGAAACGAGGTGCGGAATTCGTAGATAAGCTGAGCAGTGTCGCCCACATCCATAAACATCGGCGCGCCGGAGTTCATCGTGGCCTCGCCATTGTCGATGCGCCCGTTGGCATTCGCGTCATGGACAAGACTCGTGTCGTTCATCATCGCCGCCCCGGTCTGGTGGCTCATGGTCATGTCGGCGTTCAGCGGCACGTTTCCGATGTTGGTGACCTCAAAATAGTATTGGGCCATCGCGCCGCGGGTCAGCATCAATTCAGAGTATCCGTTTACATCCAGCGCAGGCACTGCGGCGACTTTGGCGTCCACGGCATTCGAATAAACCGTTTCGATGATGCCCAGCGCTTCGTTAAAATAGATCGTCTGCGCGACGTTGCGGATAAGGGTTCCTGCGGGGACCTGCTTGGCAGCGGTACCTTGTGGTAGAAGGGAGATCACCAGCGCGAAGGTCCAGAAACACGACATCATGCGCAGAGCGGTTTTGTGAACGGTGCGGCCCATTTGATCTAACCCTGTTTTATTTTTGTTAAGAGGAAATGCGGCCCCCCGGAGCGAGGGGGGGGGAAGGTGCTCCGGGGGACCAAAGGTACGCTTACTCGTCCACCTGAACGGTGAATTCGAGTTCAGCGGACCAACCCGGAAGAACCGTGCCGTGGTCACTCGAGATGTTGCTCGGCGTGACTGTGGCGGTGCTGCCTGCCGGGATGAGCGTCTCGCTGCATGTGCCGCCACAATCGACAATCGACGTGTAGGCGGGTGCGGCATCAGAGATGATGACGTCTGCAGCGGGAGAGGAGCCGGTGTTTTCAGCTACAACCTTGTAGCGGATACACTGACCTGGTTCGACGTCTTGACGGGTCTTGGTAAAGGTCCCGACAGCGCCAGTGCAGCCGGCGTCGATGTACTGGAACTTGCTCAGCGTGATGTCACCAGAGATGATCACGATACGGTCTTCTACTGCGTTGTCAGTCGCATCCGCGTCGGTCGCTGTGGCATTGTTCAGCGATGAACTAAGCGTGATAACGCTGTTCTCGGTCACACCGCTTGTCGCTGTCGATGGCGTCTGGACACGGTAGATCACCGAGATGCTGTCACCGGGGGCAAGCCCGTTCACACCAGCCGATACCCCGTCCGTTAGATCATCAAAGTTGTCGATCACCAATTCGGTGGGGTCGATCACACCGTTGCCATTGGCATCCCAGAACAATGCGCCCGAGAAGTTGTCTAGCCCTGCGTCATCGATTGCACCCTCGGTGATAGCAACGTTACCGGTGTTGGTGATGGTGTGGATCATATCGACGATCCCACCGGGCGAAGCTTGAGCCGTCTGATCGTCGATGATCTCTACGTTGTAGACTTCCCTTACGGTGACTTCGTTGACGATCCGGTCGCCTTGGCCCGATACAGAAGAGACCAACGCGATGTCTACCAATGTGTCGCCGGGGACCTGATCTTCAGGCGGGGTGATCACAACGGTGAAGGTATCGCTTGAACCAGCCGGGATGGTCCCGGTGTTGGTAATCGCAGACCCGTCAGCAGAGCGGAATTCGACGGTCCAGCCAGCGGGCAAAGCTTGCGCAAGCGAGAGGTTGTAGCTGTCGGATACCGGACCGTTGTTTTGAACGACCATGTCATAGGTGACCGGCGCACCGGGATCGGTGGGGTAGTTCACCCAGGGCGCGCCACCGTTGGTGGGGTCAAGGCCATCGCCTTCGGACCCTACGACCGCGTTCTCAAGATCAACTGACGACGCGAGGATGGCACCCGTGAATGTCGCTGTCGATATATCCGAGACACCCGACGCATCCGACGTGGTTGTCACGGTCGCGCTATAATTGGCAGCGGCGGTTGGTGCGACGTCTGTTGGCAGCGTAGCGATCAAGGTGACCTTGACGCTGTCACCTGCAGCTATCGGGCCTACAGAACCGATGATCGGTGTCACCCCATCTGCGCCTACAAACCGGAAGGTTGTGCCGTCTGGGTAGGTATCGGTAAGGGTGTCAACGTCGAGCGTCAGGCTGTCGGTCTGGTTGGAACGGTTGGTCAGAACGAACTCGTGTTTGACTGTGCCACCTTGGGCCGCATCGCCGGTCTCTGTCACGATATCGTCGTTCAGCCCGTCATCATCTGTTCCAGAAGCTGTGGCTGGAACCGCAGCACCGGCACCGTCAATCGCTGTATCAGAGATGGAAACTGCGAACTGGTCATCTACGATGATCGAAGCTGTGTTCGATGGCGGGAAGTCGACGGTGTCAATTACCTGTGTCGCGACGTTTTCGATGATACCCGCATCCGCAGTGCCTAAAATCACCGCTTGGAAGGTCACGCTACCAGAACGGCCGGAGCCGATGCGCGAGATGGTGAAGTTCACGCTTTGACCGGCGTTGTCAAAGGTGATTTCGTCCGGCGTTGGACTCGCACCGTTTTGATCGTCGACTTCAGAAGACGGATTGGTGTCATCTAGCGGGTCAGCGACGTCAGACCACCGAGCCGAGCCCGGGACGTATTCCAAGCGGCCGTCAAGGATGTCGTCGACAACATAGTTTTCCGCTGCA
The DNA here is from genome assembly GCF_006064855.1 of Sulfitobacter sp. BSw21498. Lineage (NCBI taxonomy): Bacteria > Pseudomonadati > Pseudomonadota > Alphaproteobacteria > Rhodobacterales > Roseobacteraceae > Sulfitobacter > Sulfitobacter sp. BSw21498. The sequence continues at coordinate 2,826,150 of NZ_CP040753.1, read as the reverse complement.
GCAAGACCGGTGCTAGAGTAGGTCAGCTTGATGGTCACTGTGTCACCGGCGTCGACGATGTTTGTGTTCCCACCGGAAGCGGCATCCGCAACCATAGACTTAACCAGTTCGACAATCGCACCGTTAGAAATGGTCAACTTATCAGTATTGAGGGCTGTCTCGGTGCCATCGAGGTTCGAGACCGCAGTGACGGCGATGTTGTCGGTGCCTGTTGCATTCGATGGGACAGAGACCTCGATGACGACGCCGAACTGTTCGCCCGGTGCTAATGTTGGCGTTTCGCTTAGCGGCGTGGCGCTATCGGCGACACCATCCATGTTCGCATCCGGATAGAAGACGATGTTAGAAGTCTGGAGCGTACCAGTATCGGTTTCAGCGGCCGCGAGTGTGAAAAAGTCTGCGCCGTTCCCGTCGTTGGTGATGATGTGCGGTAGGAAGGCTTTGCCACCAGGTGCGATGGTTTCGATGTTATTCGACGTCATCGTGACGCCAGCAACCTGCTGCACGATCGTTTCAACTGTGTTTGACGTGACCGTAATGGTATCGCCAGCTTCGTTTGTATACGTCGCAACCGCTTGGTTGCCGATCACGGACCCAGCATCTGGCGAGGCAGCCATGGCGACTGCGCCAAATGCGGCTGTGACCGCCATCGCGCTTGCAGAGCGCATGAAGAATGATTGATGTTTCACGTTAGTCGTTCCTTTGATTTAATTTGAGATAAGCAAATTGGATCAGGTTCCCCCCGATCAGTTGACGCGCACCCGGTAGCTGTTGAGTGCGATTTCGCCTGACTCCAAAGGTTCGCTTAGCGTCCAACGGACGGCAGCGATCTGATCCTCAGGAAGCGGTTCTGGTTGAAGTGTGCCATCTGCACCGGCGACCATGCGTGTGGCGGGGAGTGTGGACCATTCGAGGCCATCGTTTTCAGGGTCGAGGTCGGCCTGCACTTCGAACACAGCCTTGATGGAGGTGCTTTCGGCGCCCAGCGTCAGGGTCACCCCTTCGGGTACCGGCGCCGCAATGACGATCCCTGCAAGTGCTTGCTCGGTCGTGTTCTCGTGCTGCAGCTGGTATTGAATGACCTCGCCGGGGCGTACCGTACCCCGTTCGATCAGAGCTTCTTCGCCCTCGGTTGCTTCAACGATACGGAAGGAAAAGGTGCTTGAAAGTGCGTCCGCAAAAGCCGGCACACCGGCGACAGAAATCGCAACACCTGCGAGCAACGCACGGGCAATCTGGTTGGTTTTAAGTGACATATTGTTTCCCCTGTAGACCGGCCCTCGCCGGCAGTTTTGATGAACTGTCCCAGTGGCTGGGCTGTCCTGAATTCATCATCACGGGAAATATCTCGCGGTGCATTCTCGCTTAGGGTTAGATTTTTGATCTGCTGGGCAGCCCTCTACCCGTCCGTATATGCGGCGCTATCAATTCGAGGGCACAACACGCAATTCGCGCGGTGATTGCAGCTGCAATCCCGCGCCGCACTGCGCAAGGCAGGCGGTTCGCCCGCGTGAAACAGGGCGTTGATTCTATCTATTCGGGGGGATTATCGCCCCGATCTGGGGCGAAGAATATGCGACACCCCGTCCGGATAACTGGACAGGGTGTTTCGTATAGTTAACGATTAGTGAGAGTGACCGTGCCCACCGTGGTCGTCCTCATCCAGCGATCCGTGCACGGCAAACTGGTCAATCCCCGCATCCTGCGGTTCGATGAAACGATAGCTTTCGCGCACACCACTGTCGGACAGTTCGCGTGCGACGGTCAGCAGCGTGTTGGGGGCGTGGTCGGCGCAAAGCTCCATCATCTGGGCGACTTCTTCTTCCGCCACAGGGCGCGCGGCTTCGGGAGAGGGGGCACCATAGATCTCGACGAAGTGCTTCATCAGCTGCAATGTGATTGCCTCGACCTCAAACGGTTCCGCCTTGGTCACCGCGACAAATGTCACGCGGCCAAAGGTTTCCACGCCCATCCAGCCATTCGCAAACGCCTGGCGCGCCTTGCCGGTCAGATCGCCTTGGGACCAGTTTGAAAACTCGAACCCTCCGGATACGCACCATTCGCCCGTACGCGCCGGAGAATGAAATACATTACGGTCGCTTTCATCAAAGTGGATGGCGCGGGCGAGGAATAGATCACTCATGAGGCTGGCTCCAGCAGGTCGGTCAGTGGAATAAGATGCGTGGTCGAGTCGGTTTTCAGCAGCAGGCCAAAGTTTTCGTCAACACCGGTAAAGCTGCCGGTCAGGTCGCCATGGGTCATCTGCTCTCCCATGGCCCAGGCCAGCCCCGTCCATTCTTTATGGAGCGGGCCCGCGCCGCCATCCATCCAGCGGTTCAGCGCAACCAGCATATGCCGCGCCCAGGCCTCGAGAAGGTCGACCGGGCTCACTTCGGCACAGCCTTCGCCATACAGCGTGGTGACATCCGGCGTGTCGCCTGGCGTGTCATTTTGCGGCAATAGCTTCACGTGAAACGCTACAACCAGCCAGTCAGGCACTTGGGTCGGATCGCTTTCAGAGGACGCTGCACGCATCTGCCCGCAAATCGCGCCATTCAGCCGCAAATCACCGTTCCATGCCAGATGTACGCCCACCTCGGGCGGCGCTAGCGCGCCAAGGGCATTCTGGAACCCCACGGCGCAAAGCGGCAGCATCGCCATTGCTTGGGCCAGCGGCACCTCGGGCGCAAAGACGATAGCGGCCTGCAAAACGCTTGACCCCAGATCATACAGCACCAGCCCCGCATCACACCCCTGCCGCGCCTCTGCGCAGGCCTGCGCGAAGGGGTCATCAGCCTGCGCACCCGCCAGCAAGGGTGGAAAAACGGGGCTGTCGCTCATGCGTAACCGCCTGCGATCAGCGCTTTGGCGACCTTGCGGAAGCTTTCAGCCTGCGTGCTGTCGGGTTTGGAGACGACAATCGGCGCGCCGCCGTCAGCGGCGACACGAATGTCCAGATGCAGCGGTATCTCTGCCAGCAGCGGCACTCCCAGCTTTTCTGCCTCGGCGACGACACCGCCATGCCCAAAGACATGTTCCTCGTGCCCGCAGTTGGAACAGATATGGGTGCTCATGTTCTCGATCATCCCGATGATCGGAGTCTTGAGCTGGTTGAACATGTCGATTCCCTTGCGGGCATCCAGCAGCGCTACATCCTGCGGCGTGCTGACAATAATCGCACCGTCTAAATGGGCTTTTTGCGCCAAGGTCATCTGCACATCGCCGGTGCCCGGCGGCAGATCGACGATCAACACATCCAGCGCACCCCATTGCACCTGCATCATCATCTGCTGCAACGCGCCCATCAGCATCGGCCCGCGCCAGACGACCGCCTGATCGTCATTGGTCATCAACCCGATCGACATCATTGTCACGCCAAAGTTGCGCATCGGCAGGATCGTCTTGCCATCAGGCGACGCAGGCCGTCCGGAAACACCCAGCATCCGCGGCTGCGACGGGCCGTAGACATCGGCGTCCAGCATGCCCACGCGGCGGCCTTCGGCGGCCAGCGCACAGGCAAGGTTCGCAGCAACGGTAGATTTTCCGACGCCGCCCTTGCCTGACGCGATGGCAATAATCCGGTCCACGCCCGGAATTTTCTCTGGCCCAGCGGGTTCGGATTTGCGGCCCAGTTTCAAATCGGGCGGCGGTGCCTGTTTCGAATGGGCGGTCAGCACAGCCGAGACAGAGGCAACCCCCTCAAGCGCTTTGACCGCGGCATCTGCCTCGTCGCGCAGCTTGGCGTAGGCGTCAGCATGGCTTGGGTTCACCTCAAGCACAAAGCGCACCGCGCCCTCGTCAACGGTCAACGCTTTAACGAGGCCCAGTTCGACGATGTCCTTGCCGGACACGGGGTCATTCAGGGTTTTCAGGCAGGCCAATACGGCATCACGGGTGACGCTCACGCTTCGGACTGCCCTTGGATTTTGCCGGTCACGACATGTTCAAGGTCCAGCCCGTCAACGGTCAGCACTACTTTGGCCTCGAATGTCTTGCCGCCGGTATCCCCGTTCTCGCGCATCGCTTCTTCGATGGCTTGCTGCGAGGTCACGCCGACCTGCTTGAGGAACTTGCGCATCGACATGTTGAAATCATCGCTCATGATTTTCTCCTGTTCTGGGGTGGGTCTGCACAGCGCCTAGTGGTCTTTGCGCTTGCTAAAATAGTCTTCGGATGTGCGTACGCGGGGGCGTTCTTTGCCCGCTAGCGGATTGTTCTGCGCGTGGTACTGCGCGTTGATCCTGCAATTGTCGCACATCTGGATCATCTTTGCCGCCTCGGACGAGGCGAACATAGCGTGCTTGCCCGCCAGCTTTTCGGTGATCTTTTCCACGGTGGATTTCACGCCGAACAGCGACCCGCATTCGATGCAGGCAAAGGGTTCTTCCTCGTGCAGCACCACTTGGGTAAAGGCCTGCGCGGTCAGGTTCAGCTGGGGTTTCAGCGTGATCGCGTCTTCGGGGCAGATATTGGCACAGAGCCCGCATTGCAGGCAGGCATCTTCTTGAAAGCGGAGCTGCGGTAGATCGGGATTATCGCCAAGCGCGCCCGACGGGCAGAGCGACACGCACGACAAGCACAGCGTGCAGGCATCCGTATCCACCAGCACGGCACCATAGGGAGCGGCATCGGGCAGATCGATCACCTTGGCCTCGGGCTGCAAGGTCTTGCCCGCAAGCCGCGCGACCTGACGACGGGTGCCCATGGGCAGCAGGGTGTCATGCGCGGGTTGCAGCGTTTCGGTGACCAATGCGGTTTCCAGCGCATCGGGATCGGCAACATCAATCAGGCGGATTGTATCAGTGCCACTGATGGCACGGGCAAGCTCGGCCTGAACCTCGATCACGTCGCGCTCTGTGCGGGGGGACAGCAGCACATCGACATGCACAAACCCGCAGCCAAGTGCGGCCAACATTTCAGCATGGCCGAACCCTGCAAGCGCATCTACGGCCAGCGGGATAACATCAACTGGCAAGCCAGCGCCGAACCGCGCGTAAAGGCGGATCATCTCGGCCCCGTGGTCTTCGTCATGTACCAACAAGCGCGGCGCGTTGCCGCCTGCCTTGCGATAGGTCGATGCCAGCGTCGACACCCGGCGGAACAGCGTATCCACGGGCGGCGCGTCATAGGTGATTGCGCCGGACGGGCACACGGCCGAACAGCTGCCACAACCCGCGCAGATCATCGGGTCGATTGCGACATGTTCACCAGCAGAGGTAATGGCCCCCGTCGGGCACAAGTCCAGACAGTTGGAACAGGCGGGCTGTTCGGCCCGTGAATGGGCGCACAGGCTTTCGGTCAGCCGGACATACAGCGGCTTTTCAAAGGTCCCGACCATCTGCATGGCGTCGCGCACGGCCTGCGCCACGGCGGGTTTGCTGCCCGGATCGGCCCGCAAATAACCGTCACGTTTGTGCGGCGCGGGGAACAGCGATGTATCTCCCGTCAAATCCAGAATGATATCGCATTGCGATTTTGCCCCGTCCCGCGGCGCGGTAAACGACGGCGCACCCCGTCCACCGGGGATCAGCATCTGCAAGCCATCGAAGGTCAGGTTGAAATTGCCTAACGCGCCCGACGCCTTGCGCAGGTCGCCTTTGACCACGTCGAAACGCGGATCAACCGCCGTGTCATAATCACCCTGCCACAGCACCGTCACGGCCAATGTATCGGCCACGGTTTCAGCCACCTCAAGCGCGAGGGCGGGGGGGGCCATGATCAGGCAAGTGCCTTCGGACACCACATCCAACACACGCGGAGCCGGCACCGCTAGTTGCTGCTCTGCCAAGAGCGCCGCCATCTTGGGCGTCGCGTCACCCTTGTCATCATGCCAGCCGGCGCGGTCACGGATGTCGACGAACTCGGGCACTTCTGCCTCAATCTCGGCGGCAAGCTCTTCAAAGCGGGGGCGCTCTTGCTGGCAGGCGATCACAGTGTCACCCGCCGCTATCGCCTCTGCGGCAATGCCGATCTGATCTGTACACAGACAGTTATACACTTTCGAACAGGGCAAACCCGTCGCCTTAGACAAGGCAGGCGCGTCAATATCCTGACTGCCCAAACAGTCGCAAAACAGAAAAGTCTTTTCCATAATCTCCTCAGGGACAGCACCGATGGGTATCAAGCAAGCGTCAGGGTGCTGTCAGCGCTTGCCGGACAAGCTAGTGGTGTTCGCGACCCGCCGCAAACCCCTATTTACCCCCTTTGGCCGCGAAAGGGACATTTGCATCCACAGCATGAATTACCCAACAAAAACAGTCAGAAAGGGCCAAGCCCCAAGCAAATATGGTAAATATTGACGTTCGGTAAATGCTGCATTGCGGCATTTACAAAACTGTGTGATTCAGCCCTAGAATCCTCTTTGATCCGCGTTATGATTACGTCAGTATGGGGCCGGAAACGCCTGAAACATCATTGGAAACTGAAATTGAACGCACCGCTTAAATCAGCGCAAACGATGCCCGTCGGGGTTGTCCTTCGCAAGTCACCCGGCGTGACGCGGTGGGCGAAAGTCGTTTGGCGTGCGGTTTGTGTTCTGCCGGGTGCCGACCCTGCCGACTGGAAGCTGCTGCGCACCGAAGGCGGCGTTTCTGATTATCACGTGACCACCGTGCCGCTGACGCTGTACCGGTCGGATACAGAGGCTTATGTTCATGGCCTCGCCGCCAATGTGCCCTGCCTTTACATCATCTGCCGCGAGACCCGCGACGCCGACCGCCCGCTTGACGTGGTGATGGTCACCGCATCGCCCTATGAGGCGCAAGACTACAGCGACAATGGCGAAGACATCGTTGAAAAGGTGATGATGACGCCACAGGTTCACGCGTGGATCGGCGCTTATGTCGACACGCACCACGAAGAAGAAGCCTTTGTGAAGCGGCGACGCGACAAATACCAAGAGCCGAAACAGGACGGGATCGGGGATGCGCGCATCTCGCAGACCTCTGATGTATACCGTGCGCCGCGTACGGTCCGTTCGGGGTCATCGCAATGACCCGTCAAACCTCTTTCTGGGATCGTCGCCGCGCTGCCGTCAAAGCAGAGCAAGCCGCCGAACAACAAGCCGCCGTTGCGCAGGCCGAGGCAGAGCATCAGGCCACGCTGGCAGAAAAGACCGACGAAGACCTGCTGGCAGAGCTTGACCTACCCGATCCCGACACGATGAAGTCCGGCGATGATTTCTCGGCGTTCATGGCACGTGCCATTCCTGAACACCTGCGCCGCCGTGCGCTGCGCAAGCTGTGGGTGTCTGATCCGGCGTTGGCCTGTCTGGATGATCTTGTTGATTATGCCGACGACTACACCCAAGCGTCTGCAGTAACGAATTTCACCACAAGCTATGAGGTGGGCAAGGGCCTACGCCGCCATATCGAAGATGTCGCACGCAAAGCGGCGGCATCGCTAGAAGCTGCATCTGATACGGCAGAGGCTCCTGCGATCGACGAAGATACACAGCCCGCTGCACCGGTAGAGATCGACGCGCCCGCCGCAGTCGCCCAAGCGGACGCCCCCGCAGAAACCGCTATCGCCGACGCCGCGATAGAGGAACCCGCCGCCCTGCCCCCGCGCCGGATGGCCTTTCGTTTTGAGGAGCACCGCGCATGACCGCTGCCGCCCAAGCCATACAAGTCACTGCCGAAGATCGCCTGCGCGCCGATTTGTACAACTATCTTGGCGTGATGCTGGCACGGCCCGCCGACCAGATGCTGCTGGACCAGACCGCTGGCCTGTCGGGGGATGACAGTTCCTTGGGCGAGGCGATCAATGGGCTGGCGCGTGTGGCCAAGGCCGTCACTCCCAAAAAGGTGCAGACCGAATTTAACGCGCTGTTCATCGGGCTCGGGCGGGGCGAACTTTTGCCATATGCCAGCTATTACCTAACGGGTTTTCTGAATGAAAAACCACTGGCTGCCTTGCGCAGCGACATGGCCGCACAGCGCATCAGTCGCGCCGAAAACGTCTTTGAACCCGAAGACAACATCGCCTCCCTGATGGAGATGATGGGCGGCATGATCGTGGGCCGCTTTGGTACGCCCGCCAGCGACGCCGCGCAGCGGGCATTCTTTAACAAACACATCGCGCCTTGGGCAGGTCACTTCTTTACCGACCTCCAAGGGGCCAAAAACTCCGTCCTGTATGCAGGGGTTGCCGCTGTCGGCAGCGCCTTAATGGACATCGAACGCGAAGCATTTCGTATGACGGCGGGATAACCGCACAACATCAGGCGGGGCCTTACCCCCCGCGCAACCAAGGAAAGGGGTTTAACCCATGACCCAGGATACCAAAGGCACCAACCGCCGCAATTTCCTGAAACTGGCAGGGACCGCTGCACCGGCAGCCGCCGTCGCCGTGGCCACCAGCGGCACCGCCGCAGAAGCGCAGCCGGTCGACCTGCAGTCGGACCGGATGCAGGATACCGCGCATACCCGCGCCTATCTGGAAAGCACACGCTTCTAATTCAGTGATCAACGACCCGCGGGCCCAACCGCGGGAGGAAAACTTAGCCCCGATCCGACCCTCGCGGTCAGAGCACGCGGGCCTCTAGGGAGACTATTATGCTTCGGAAAAAAACCAACGGGATGGCACGGCGGCCCCAGCGGGCGGGCATGCTATCCGACATCGCGGAAAAATCCGTTGACCGCCGCGCATTCCTGCGCGGGTCCGGTCTGGCCATCGGTGGCCTTGCGGCCATCGCAGCGACTGCGGGCTCTGTTACACAAGCGTCGGCAGCAACAGCCGTCAGCGGCGCGGTAGAGACCATCAAATCGGTCTGCACCCACTGTTCGGTTGGCTGTACGGTCATTGCCGAAGTGACGAATGGCGTCTGGACGGGTCAGGAGCCCGGTTGGGACAGCCCGTTCAACCTTGGCTCGCACTGCGCCAAAGGGGCCTCGGTTCGCGAACACGCCCACGGTGAACGCCGGCTGAAATACCCGATGAAAAAAGAGGGTGGCCAGTGGGTTCGGATCAGCTGGGAACAGGCGATCAACGAAATCGGCGACAAGATGAACGTGATCCGCGAAGAAAGCGGTCCCGATTCCGTCTATTGGCTCGGCTCGGCCAAGCATAACAACGAACAGGCGTACCTGTTCCGCAAGTTCGCGGCCTATTGGGGCACAAACAACGTCGACCACCAGGCACGTATTTGTCACTCCACCACGGTTGCGGGCGTTGCGAACACATGGGGCTACGGCGCCATGACCAACAGCTATAACGATATCCACAACAGCCAGGCGATCTTTATCATCGGCGGCAACCCTGCCGAGGCGCACCCTGTATCGCTGCTGCACCTGTTGAAAGCGAAAGAGCAGAACAACGCGCCGCTGATTGTCTGCGATCCACGCTTTACCCGCACGGCGGCCCATGCGGATGAATATGTCCGCTTCCGTCCCGGTTCGGACGTCGCATTGGTCTGGGGTATTCTCTGGCACATCTTCGAAAACGGGTGGGAAGACAAAGAATTCATCCGCACCCGCGTTTGGGGCATGGACCAGATCCGTGACGAAGTCGCGAAATGGACACCAGAAGAGGTCGAACGCGTTACCGGCGCACCCGGCTCACAGCTTGAGCGCGTCGCGCGTACGCTGGCCAACAACCGCCCCGGCACCGTAATCTGGTGCATGGGTGGCACACAGCACAGCAACGGTAACAACAACACCCGCGCCTACTGCATCTTGCAGCTGGCCCTTGGCAACATGGGCACCGCTGGCGGCGGCACCAACATTTTCCGTGGCCACGACAACGTGCAGGGCGCGACCGATCTGGGCGTTCTGGCGGATACGCTGCCGGGCTACTACGGTCTGTCCGCAGGCGCTTGGGCACACTGGGCACGGGTTTGGGAAGAAGACCTTGAATGGTTGCAATCCCGTTTCTCCAAGGCGTCGTTCAACGACACCTCGATGATGAACCTGACCGGTATCCCCGTCAGCCGCTGGATTGACGGTGTGCTGGAAGACAAGGAAAACATTGACCAGCCGGACAACACCCGTGCGATGGTTCTGTGGGGCCACGCGCCCAACTCGCAGACCCGTCAAAAGGAAATGGTCACCGCGATGGAAAAACTCGACCTTATGGTCGTTGTCGATCCGTACCCAACGGTTTCCGCCGTTATGCAGGACCGCCAAGACGGGCTGTATCTGTTGCCCGCAACGACCCAGTTCGAAACCCGCGGTTCTGTCACGGCGTCCAACCGGTCGCTGCAATGGCGCGATCAGGTCGTTGAACCCCTGTTTGAATCCAAGCCTGACCACACGATCATCAAACTGTTCGCCGACAAGTTCGGCTTCAGCGATCGCCTGTTCAAGAACATCGCGCTGGACGGTGACGAGCCCAACATCGAGGACCTGACCCGCGAATTCAACCGCGGCATGTGGACCATTGGGTACACCGGTCAAAGCCCTGAACGCATGAAAATGCACATGGCCAACCAGCACACCTTTGACCGCACCACCCTGCGCGCCAAGGGCGGCCCTGCCGATGGCGATTTCTACGGTTTGCCATGGCCTGCTTGGGGCACACCCGAGATGAACCACCCCGGCACGGCGAACCTGTACGATATGTCCTTGCCGGTGGCCGAAGGTGGCCTGACCTTCCGCGCCCGTTTCGGCGTAGAGCGTGACGGTGAAAGCCTGCTGGCCGACGGCGTTTACAGCGCCGGGTCCGAGATCAAGGACGGCTACCCAGAGTTCACCATGTCCATGCTGCGTGAACTGGGCTGGGAAAAAGACCTCACCGACGATGAGATGGCGGTGATCAACTATGTCGCGGGCTATCCCGAAGGCGCACCGGCGAATGCAAAGCCGAACGAGGAAGTCGGCGAGACATCGCAAACCGGCGAAACCCCGTCGGATTACGTTGCCGATACCGGTGGCGTGAACTGGAAAACCGACCTTTCGGGCGGCATCCAGCGCGTCGCGATCAAGCATGGCTGCGCCCCCTTCGGCAACGCCAAGGCCCGCGCCGTGGTCTGGACCTTCCCCGATCCGGTGCCAATCCACCGCGAGCCGCTGTACACCAACCGTCGTGATCTGGTCGCCGACTACCCGACCTATGACGACAAAAAGTTCTGGCGCCTGCCCACAATGTATAAGTCCATTCAGGAAAACGACTTTTCCAAGGACTATCCGATCGTACTGACCTCTGGTCGGTTGGTCGAATACGAAGGTGGCGGCGACGAAACCCGGTCCAACCCTTGGTTGGCCGAGCTTCAGCAAGACATGTTCATCGAAATCAACACCCGGGACGCCAACGATCTGGGCGTGCGTGACGGGGCCGATGTCTGGGTCGAAGGCCCCGAAGGCGGCAAGGTCAAAGTGATGGCGATGGTCACGGAACGTGTCGAAAGCGGCGTGGCATTCATGCCATTCCACTTTGGCGGCCACATGGAAGGCGTTGATTTGCGGGACAGATATCCAGACGGGGCTGACCCTTATGTCTTGGGTGAATCCACCAACACCGCGCAAACATATGGCTATGACTCAGTAACTCAGATGCAAGAGACCAAAGCGACCCTCTGCAAAATCTGGACAGCGTAAGGAGACCAACAAGATGGCAAGAGCAAAGTTTCTCTGCGACGCCGAACGCTGCATCGAATGCAACGCCTGCGTCACAGCCTGTAAGAACGAACACGAAGTGCCGTGGGGCATCAACCGTCGCAAGGTCGTCACGATCCAAGACGGCCAACCCGGCGAACGGTCGATTTCAGTCGCGTGTATGCACTGCTCAGACGCGCCTTGTATGGCCGTCTGCCCAGTAGACTGTTTCTACCAGACCGACGACGGCATTGTCCTGCACTCCAAGGATCTCTGCATCGGCTGCGGCTACTGCTTCTACGCCTGCCCCTTTGGCGCACCGCAGTATCCACAGGCAGGCAACTTCGGATCACGTGGCAAGATGGACAAATGTACCTTCTGCGCCGGTGGCCCCGAGGAAAACCACTCCGAAGCCGAATTCCAGAAGTACGGCCGCAACCGGATCGCCGAAGGCAAGCTGCCAATCTGCGCCGAGATGTGTTCAACCAAAGCGCTGCTGGCCGGTGACGGCGATGTCGTTTCGGGCATCTACCGCGAACGCGTTGTCGCGCGCGGCTTTGGCTCGGGCGCTTGGGGCTGGGGCACGGCATACGAGCGTAAGGGCGGCTAATTCCCTTACTGCATATTGATGCTTTCCTTGGCCCGCTGGCACCTGCTGCTGGCGGGCCAATTTATCTTTATCCTGTCGGAGGTCCCGATGACATTGCTGCGCGTTTTGCTGCCTCTCATATTCCTTGTTTCCTTTGCCGGCCTCTCCGCCGCTCAGGACACCACCGGCGATGCCTCGGTTCTGACACCGGGCCAACAATCGCTCGATGACATCATGGCCCGCCAACGCGGCGAAGACGTGCCCTTTGGGGCCGAGCTTCCTTTGCCGCTCGAGGGGGACGCCCCACCGGCGGAAAGCCACCTCGGCCCGCTTGGCGCATCCTCTGATGCCGACCTGTGGCGTGAAGTTCGCGCTGACGCCCTGCCCGATGCGCGGGCCAGCAACCGCGGCCCTGCCGCAAAGGTGCTGATGCAGGACGGTGGCATGTGGTGGCTGAACTTCCGCCACGGCCCCCTACTGACCTATGGCAGCCTGCTGTTGGGCGTCACAGTTGTGCTGATGGCGATCTTCTATCTGATCCGCGGGCGTATCCTAATTGAACACGGGCGCGCGGGCATCACGATTGAACGGTTCAAGTTTATCGAACGGTTTGGACACTGGCTGATCGCCAGTTCCTTTATCCTGCTGGCGATCACCGGTCTGGTGTCGCTTGCCGGGCGTAAACTGCTGATTCCGCTGTTCGGCCACGAGGCGTTTTCGACCTTTGCCATCGCGGGCAAGTGGGTGCACAACAACGTCTCATGGGCCTTTATGCTGGGGCTGGTGATGGTGTTCGTCATGTGGATCGTCCACAACCTGCCGGACCGCACTGACATTAACTGGATCCTCAAGGGCGGCGGTATCTTCGGCAAGGGCCACCCGCCCGCCAAGAAGTTCAACGCCGGTCAAAAGCTGATCTTCTGGGCCGTGATCATTCTGGGCACCTCGATCTCTGTCTCGGGTATCTCGCTGCTGTTCCCGTTCGAGCTGACCATGTTCGAACCCACGCTGGCGCTGCTGAATGATATGGGCGTGCCGCAACTACTGGGCCTCGGCACAGTGGATGCAACGCTGACCCCGCAAGAGGAAATGCAATACGCCCAACTGTGGCATGCCGTTATCAGCTTCGTCCTGATGGCTGTGATCATCGCGCATATCTATATCGGGACGCTCGGTATGGAAGGCGCGTTCGAAGCAATGGGATCGGGAGATGTCGACCTTGAATGGGCACGCGAGCACCACAGCATCTGGGCCGACGAAGTTGTCGCCAAGCAGGGTAAACCTGCCTCTGGCACACAGCCGGCAGAGTGATATGATGCAAAAAATGCCCCACACCCAGCGTGCCGCTGCGCATCAACGAGGTACTGAATGAAAGCTTTTATCACTGCCATCGTCGCCTTGGTGCTCCTTGCTGCGGGCATGAACTTTGCGTTGGACAACGCCGGGTTCTCCGCCGCCGAACAGACCTCTTCGGATCGTAATGTCCGGCTGGGCGACTAAGACCGCATCCTATGCATAGCAAACTCCGACGGCCCGCCCGATGAATGATATCTGGGCGGGCCTTTCTTCTGCGTTCTGGCTGGTTGTCACCGGTGACCCTGATCTGATCGAGATTACGCTCAGGTCGTTGCAGGTCAGCCTGACCGCGCTGGTGATCGCTTCAGCCATCGCGCTGCCGTTTGGCACATGGCTGGCCATCCGCCGTTTTCGCTTCCGTCGCACCGCGATTGCCGTGTTGAACTCCCTGATGGGTCTGCCGCCCGTCGTGGTGGGGCTGATCGTCTATCTGTTGTTGTCGCGGTCGGGTCCCTTTGGTGTGTTGGGTCTGCTGTTCACCCCCACGGCGATGATCATCGCGCAGGTGATCATCATTACCCCGCTTATTGCCTCTATTACCCATCAGGCGATGCGCGATCTTTGGGCCGAATACCATGATTTGCTGATCTCGCTGAACACCACGCCGACGCGGCGTATCCTGACGTTGATCTCTGACGGGCGGCGCGCCTTGCTGACTGCGGCGCTGGCAGGCTTTGGCCGCGCCATCGGCGAGGTCGGCGCGATCATGATCGTGGGGGGCAACATCGACCACGCCACCCGCGTGCTGACCACCGCTATTGCGCTGGAAACCGGTAAAGGTGATTTCGCGCTGGCGCTTGGGCTCGGCTTTGTTCTGATCGCGCTGGCGCTGACCGTTAACCTGATCATCCACGCACTGTCCCGTACCGAAAGAGAGGGCAGATGGTGACCCCCTTGCTGCCAGCCCATATGCGCGATGTGACCGTCACCCGTCAGGGCAAACAAGTGCTGGGGCCTGTGGACCTGACCCTTGGTCGGTCGGGGTTCACGATCCTGCTGGGGCCAAATGGCGCCGGCAAGACGACCTTCCTCAAGGCGTTGCACGGGCTTGAACGGCTGTCGACGGGGTCGGTCACATGGTCCGCGCCGGATGAGGTCGCGCAGATGAAGCAGGCCTATGTCTTCCAAAGTCCCGTGATGCTGCGCCGGTCCGTGCGCGCCAATCTGGGCTATCCGCTTGCGATTCTGGGCCAACCAAAGGCGCAGGTGAATGACGCGGTAGAGGCATGGGCCACACGCATCGGTCTGACGGCGGCGCTGGACCGTCCTGCGACGGGGTTGTCGGGGGGGGAAAAACAAAAGCTCGCCCTTGCCCGCGCATTGATCCGCGACCCTGAAATCCTGCTGTTGGACGAACCCTGTTCGAACCTTGATGGCCGATCCGTGAAGGACATCGAAGCTTTATTGACCGCCGCCCATCAGGCCGGGACCCGCATCGTGATGGCGACCCACGATCTGGGTCAGGCGCGGCGGCTTGCAACTGAAATACTGTTTCTATTTAAAGGTCGTATTCACGAGGCAAGCCCGGCGCCCGATGCGTTTGACGCCCCGCAGACCCCGGAATTCAAATCCTTTTTGAACGGAGACATTTTGATATGAAATCCTTGATTACCGCCCTTGTTGTGGCGCTTGGCACCACTGCTGTTCAGGCCGATACGATGAAAATGGCCGTTACCACGTCCTTTAACAACTCTGGTCTGTCCGACGTTCTGCTCCCCGCGATCAAAGAAGATCTGAATCTTGACGTACAACTGCTGATCGTCGGCACGGGTCAGGCCTTGCGTTTGGGCGAAGCGGGTGATGTCGATGCGATCCTCGTCCACTCCAAGAAGGCCGAAGAGGCGTTCGTCGCCGACGGATATGGCACCCACCGCCGCGAGATCATGTATAACGATTTTGTCCTGATTGGCCCCAGCGACGATCCCGCCCAGATCAAGGATGCCGAAGCCGCCAAAGACGCGCTGGCCAAGATCGAAGAGGCCCAGGCCCCCTTCGTTAGCCGTGGCGATGACAGCGGCACCCACAAGAAAGAGCTGTCCCTTTGGGCCGGCGCCGATCTGGATGCCGCAATATTCGGTGAATGGTACAAAGCGGTCGGCGCGGGTATGGGCGCGAGCCTCAACACCGCTGCGGGGATGGGGGCCTATATCATGTCCGACCGCGCGAGCTGGCTGAACTTTGACAACAAGGCCGACTTGGCGATCCTGTTCGCGGGCGATCCGGTGCTGTTCAACCAATACGCCTATATTCCGGTGAACCCTGACAAACACGCGCATGTGAACAAGGACGCCGCGGCCCAGCTGGAAAACTGGTTGGTCGGTGACCGCGCAAAAGACCTGATCGACAGCTATACGATCAATGGCGAAAAGCTATTTACCTTTAACGCACAGCAGTAATCCGCGCCTTTAGAAGGCTACGTTTATCGCTCCGGTAAAAACACCCGTATCGGCATATCGCTGATACGGGTGTTTCATTTCAGGGGCTTTGACCCCGGCTTTAGCTCGGCGCTTTGGTGGTGCGCAGATAGGGCAGGATTTTGTTGAAGTCACCGAATTTCGCTTTGGCGTCATCGTCCGACAGGGTTGCGGGGATGATCACATCGTCGCCGACATTCCAGTTCGCCGGCGTTGCCACGCCCTTGCCTGTCGAGGTTTGCAGCCCGTCCAGCGCACGCAGCACTTCGGCAAAGTTGCGGCCCACGGTCATCGGGTAGGTCATTGACAGTTTCAGCTGCTTGTCAGGACCGATGATAAACACGGCGCGGACTGTGGCGCTGTCATTGGGCGTGCGGCCGTCGGGCAGATAAGCGTCGGCGGGCAGCATGTCGAACGCCTTGGCCACGGTCAGATCGCTGTCGGCAATGATCGGAAAGCCCGCTTTGGCACCCGCAAAGGTCTCGATGTCGGCTTTCCATTTCTTGTGCTCTTCGACGCCATCGACGGAAATACCCATCACTTTGGTGCCACGTTTTTCCCATTCATCGGCAAGCTGAGCAACAGCGCCGAATTCGGTTGTGCAAACGGGGGTGAAATCCTTGGGGTGCGAAAACAGGATCGCCCAGCTGTCGCCAACCCAGTCGTGCAGGCTGATCGTGCCCTGGTCGGTTTCGACGGTCAGATCGGGGATGGTATCGTTGATGCGCAAGGACATAATATACTCCGGCTTCATGGTTTCGGTTTGTCGTTCAGTACTTATGTAAGACCTTGCGCTGCCGGTTTCACCCCCTCACTTGCGGGTCTGCAAATGTGGTGACATGGTACGCGCAACAGGTTGGGGAAATGTCCCCGACACCGCATGACAAAAGGAGTTTTCCCATGCTGGAGAAGCGCGAGTTTTACATCAACGGTGAATGGGTATCCCCCGCCAAGCCGAATGACTATCACGTGATCGACCCCACCACAGAGGAGCCCTGCGCGGTCATCTCTCTTGGCGATCAGGCAGACACCGACGCCGCAGTTGCCGCCGCCAAAGCGGCCCTGCCCGACTGGATGGCGACCCCTCCAGCTGAACGCATCGCGCTTTTGGAAAAGCTGCTTGAGGTCTATCAGGCCCGTGCCGAAGATCTGGCCAAAGCAATGAGCACCGCCATGGGTGCGCCGATGGATCTGGCCCGCACCGCGCAGGTCGGTGCCGGCGCATACCATCTGGGCAACTTCATCAAAGCCGCGAAAGAGTTCAAATTCGAACAGCCGCTTGGCGATCACGCGCCAAACGACCGGATCATCCGCGAAGCTGTTGGCGTCGCCGGCCTGATCACGCCATGGAACTGGCCGATGAACCAGATCACGCTCAAGGTCGGGGCTGCGGTCGTATCCGGCTGCACAATGGTGCTGAAACCCTCCGAGGAAAGCCCGCTGGACGCGATGATTTTTGCCGAACTGATGGACGAGGCAGGCTTCCCCAAAGGTGTGTTCAACCTTGTGAACGGTGACGGCGTCGGCGTTGGCAGCCAGATGTCGTCGCATAAAGATATCGACATGATCAGCTTCACCGGATCGACCCGCGCGGGCACGCTGATTTCGAAAGCGGCGGCCGATACGCTGAAAAAGGTCCATCTTGAACTGGGTGGCAAGGGCGCGAACATCGTCTTTAACGATGCGGATGACAAAGCCGTCAAACGTGGCGTTCTGCACATGATGAACAACACCGGCCAGTCCTGCAACGCCCCCAGCCGTATGCTGGTGCAATCCGATGTCTATGACAAAGCCGTCGAAGAAGCAGGCGCTGTTGCGTCGCAGGTCACTGTTGGTCCTGCCTCCGAAGATGGTCGGCACATCGGCCCCGTTGTGAATGAATCGCAGTTCAACAAGATTCAGGACCTGATCCAGAAGGGCATCGACGAAGGTGCGCGTTTGGTTGCGGGCGGCACCGGACGTCCCGACGGCTTGAACCGCGGGTTCTTTGTTAAGCCCACCGTCTTTGCCGACGTGACCCCCGACATGACCATCGCCCGCGAGGAAATCTTTGGCCCGGTTCTGTCGATCATGAAGTTCGACAGCGAAGAGCAAGCGGTCCAGATCGCCAACGACACGGTCTATGGTCTGACCAACTATGTGCAGTCGCAAGACGGCGAGCGCCGCAACCGTCTGGCACGCCAGCTGCGCTCGGGCATGGTCGAGATGAACGGCCAAAGCCGCGCCGCGGGCTCGCCCTTTGGCGGCATGAAGCAGTCGGGCAACGGGCGCGAAGGCGGCATGTACGGGATTGAGGACTTTACCGAGATCAAAGCCGTCTCGGGTTGGGCCGCTGAATAATCAGCCCCTCGGCATCCCCCACAAACACCAAGGCCACCCTGCGGGGTGGCCTTTTTCGTTCGCGCAACTGTGCCTTTAAAACGGCGCTTTGGCGCGGACCTTGGTCGAATGCCCGCCCTGAGGGTGGTTGAACCGCAGTTCTTCTGAATGGAGCATCAGGCGTGGATAATCCAACGCTGGACCCGTGGCATAAAACGGGTCCCCCAGGATCGGATGCCCGAGGCTGAGCATATGCACCCGCAGCTGGTGGCTCCGCCCTGTCTTGGGGCTGAGCCGGACGCGGGCGGTGTCGCCTTCGTCTTTCAGCAAGCGCCAGTCGGTTTGCGCGGATTTGCCCGTGTCGTGACACACCATCTGGCGCGGGCGGTTGGGCCAGTCCACGATCAACGGCAGGTCGACGGTGCCGGTCTTTTCTTGCGGCACGCCCCAGACCCGCGCCACATAGGTTTTGCGCGTCATCCGCTTTTCGAACTGCAACCCCAGATGCCGCTGCGCATAAGGTGTCAGCGCAAAGATCATCACGCCTGAGGTATCGCGATCCAGACGATGCACCAGCAATGCGTCAGGAAAAACATCCTGCACCCGTGCGATTAGACAATCGGCCAGATGCGGCCCCTTGCCTGGCACCGACAGCAAGCCTGCGGGTTTATCGACCAGCAACACTTCGGCATCTTCATGCAAGATCACCAGCGGATCGTGGGGCGGATTATATTCTGTTTCCATAGGTGTCCGTCTCAGATGTAGGGTGGTTTTTCAACCCAATCTGTACCAAAGGATCCGGAATGCACCCTACTATTACCCAGATGATTGATGTGGTCGCCAAGGGAGAGTCAGACAAGATCGCCCCGCTGCTCGCCGAGGACGTCACCTTTATGCCGCCGACCTACTACAAAACATGGACCGGTCGCGCCCCAGTGGCCGCCGTACTGGGCCACGTTGGCAATGTCTTTAGCGACTTCAAATACCGCCGGATCATGGGCGAAGGCACAGATTGGGCGCTGGAGTTTCAATGCAAGATCGGAGATCTGGATGCCGTTGGCGTCGATCTGATCACCTTGGGTGACGACGGTCTGGTCGCCAAATTCGAGGTGGTGATGCGCCCCTATAAATCCATCGGCGCCCTACGCGAGGCGATGAACGCGCGCGTGATGAAAGACCCGAGCTTTCTCGCGTTCAAAGACGCGCTGTCCTAAACCCCCTACGCAGCAAACGGAGGGCACCGCAGCTGAGGTGCCCTCCGCCCCGATCACGCTCGCTTGTGACGCATCTGCTGGAACAGCGAGATCGAATAGATCACCAAAGCCGCCCAGATCAATGGAAACGCAATCATACGTGCCCGCCCGAAGGGTTCGTCAAAGACCAGAACCGCGCATAGGAAGATCATCGTGGGGGCGATATATTGCAAAATACCAATGGTAGACAGCCGCAGCCGTTTGGCCCCATTGGCGTAGAATATCAACGGCACAGCCGTGACCACGCCGCAGCCCACCAGCATCCATGTATCGAACGAAACGCCCTGACCAAAGTGGTTCTGCCCTGTCATGATCAGATAGACCAGATAGGCAAGCGCGGGGGCAAGCAGGATCAACACCTCAAGCAGGAAGCCTTGGTTGGGCCCGATGGGCAGCCGCTTTTTCGCCAGTGCGTACAGCCCGAAAGTCACTGTCAGGCTGAGGGCAACCCAAGGGAAACGGCCTGAATCGAGGGTCAGGATCGCAACGGCCACCGCCGCCAGCCCAATCGCCGCCAGTTGCAGCCGCGACAGACGTTCCCCCAGCAGCAGCGCCCCCAGCAGAATGCTAAACAGCGGGTTGATATAATAGCCCAAGGCCGCATCCAGCGCGTGACCCGAGTTCACCGCCCAGATGTAGATCCCCCAGTTGACCGAAATAAGCGTCGCCGTGACGCAGCCCATCGCCAACGTGCGCGGAGACCTGAACGCCTCGCGCAGAGTGGCGGTACGGCCCAGCAAGATCAATACCAGCGCGCCCACGGGGACGGACCAGATGACCCGATGCACCACAATTTCAGCCGCAGGAATATGGGCCATGGCCTTCATATAAAGCGGCAAAAACCCCCACAGACCATAGGCCCCGATGGCAAAAGCAAGCCCTTGGGGCGTGTCTTCGGGCGGGGCGGGCTGGTTGGCGGATAGGGTATCGGGGTTGCGCATATCGTGTCTCCTTGGGGCCTGCTTACGCCCGCAGGATCACAGGGACCAGAGGGAAACACGGGGCCCCAAGGCATTCACGGGCCGCGCCCGCCGTGGTCAGCCCTTGAGCGTCGGCGTATGAGCACTGCCCAATAGCACCCCGTAGATGATAAAGCTGACAGCCATCACGCGGCGGAACCAGACGTTAAACACCGCGCCCAATGCCGCGCGCCCCAGTCCGGCACCAAGCGCGGTAAAGCCGGTATAGCTGGCTGCGGTCAGGGTCAGCGCGGTGGGCACAATCACAATCATCTGATCCCAGATCGGGACATCCGGCTGCACGAACTGGCTGAAGGCCGCAAGGTATCCCGCAACGGATTTCGGATTGATCGTCGCAATCGCAAAGGACCGCCAATAAATGGACGCGGCGGGACGGTCATCCATCACCACGGGTTTGCCCGCCATGATCAATCCGCGTACGCCGAGGTAGATCAAAAACCCCGCCCCGATCATCTTGGCCACAAAGAACGCTGTCGCCGAGGCCGTCAGCAGCGCCGTCACACCGACTGCAGACAGCGCCAGAAACAAAGACGCTTGCGTCAAGATCCCCAACACCCCGACCATGGCCCGCGAAAAGCCCAGGTTCATACCGTTGCTGATGCAGTTCACCGCATTCGGCCCCGGCGTGGTGACAAACACCACCCAGAACAGGGCGAAAATGATCCATGCGTCAAAGCTCATGGAGTTTCCTTTGATCAATGGGCAGGTTCACTGGCCTAGACGTTCGCAAAGACAGATTTCAGGATATCGGCGAGTTCGTCTGCATCGGTCTGGTCAAATGCCGCCGGTTGGTTGCTGTCGATATCGAAGACACCCAGCAGCTCCCCTTTGCCGTCCCAAACCGGCAAGACAATTTCGGACCGCGTGGAAGAGGCGCAGGCGATGTGCCCTGGAAAGGCATCCACATCTTCTACCAGTTGCGTTTCGCCAGTGCGCGCCGCAGCACCGCAGACACCGCGCGCGAAGGGGATCACCAGACAGCCGTGCCCGCCCTGATACGGGCCAATTTTCAACAGCTCGGGGTCTGTTACCCGGTAAAACCCCGTCCAGTCGAAACGATCATCGGCATGGTGGACCTCGCAGGCGACGGTGGCCATCAGTGCCACGCTGTCGGTTTCCCCTTCGGTCAAAGCCTGTAGGGTTTTGGAAAGGGTCGTATAGTCAACGCGCATAAAAGTGCCTTTTGTTACTGTCGGACCGGGGGGCTGTCTGCCCCCCGACCCCCGAGGATTTTGTCCATTTGGAAATTCAGGGCCGCTCGATGGCGATCGCCGTGCCTTCGCCGCCGCCGATACATATCGCCGCGATCCCCCGTTTCAACCCGCGTTTTTCCAAGGCATTCAGCAGGGTGACGATGATGCGCGCGCCCGAGGCTCCGATGGGGTGCCCCAATGCGCAGGCACCGCCATTCACGTTCACGATGTCATGGGACAGCCCCATCTCGTGCATGAAAGCCAGGGGGACGACGGCAAACGCCTCGTTCACTTCCCACAGATCGACGTCATCTTTCTGCCAACCCAACCGGTCCAGCAGTTTTTGTGCGGCTGGGATCGGTGCCGTCGTGAAAAGCCCCGGTGCCTGCGCATGGCTGGCATGGCCAAGGATATGCGCGCGCACGGTCAGCCCTTGGGCCCTGGCCGCGGTTTCAGAGGCCAGCACCAAAGCGGCCGCCCCATCCGAAATAGAG
The DNA here is from genome assembly GCF_006064855.1 of Sulfitobacter sp. BSw21498. Classification (NCBI taxonomy): domain Bacteria; kingdom Pseudomonadati; phylum Pseudomonadota; class Alphaproteobacteria; order Rhodobacterales; family Roseobacteraceae; genus Sulfitobacter; species Sulfitobacter sp. BSw21498. The sequence goes on along the minus strand of NZ_CP040753.1, from coordinate 2,804,021 downwards.
GACGCGTTCGCCGCCGTCACCGTGCCGCCTTCGCGGAAGGCAGGTTTGAGCTGGGGGATCTTTTCGGGACGCGCGTTGCCGGGCTGTTCATCCGCCGAAACGGTCACGGAGCCCTTGCGCGTTTTCAAATTAAGCGCTGCGATCTCCCCGTCGAAGGCACCGCTATTTTGCGCCTCGAGCGCGCGCGACAGGGAGGCCAGCGCATAGTCATCTTGCACGGCACGGGTGAATTGAAATGTCTCTGCGCAGTCTTCGGCAAAACTGCCCATCAGCCGGCCCTTGTCATAGGCGTCTTCGAGCCCGTCAAGGAACATGTGGTCGATCACCTGCCCGTGCCCCAGCCGCGCGCCGCTGCGCATCTTGGGCAGGACGTAGGGCGCGTTTGTCATGCTTTCCATGCCGCCAGCGATCATGACGCCGGTGTGCCCCAATGCGATCTGATCAAAGGCAATCATCGCCGCCTTCATGCCAGAGCCGCACATCTTGTTCAGTGTCGTGGCTGGAACGTCCTCACCCAGACCCGCCTTGAACCCCGCCTGCCGTGCCGGTGCCTGTCCCTGCCCCGCAGGCAGAACGCAGCCCATAAGCACCTCGTCCACGGTGTCCGTTCCGGCCCCGTCCATCGCGGCCTTGATCGCATGCCCCCCCAGATCGGCGGCGGTCAGGTCGGCAAAAACCCCCTGAAAACCGCCCATCGGTGTCCGCGCGGCACCTGCTATCACGACTTTTTCCATTTCGTCCCCTCCCCGGGAAATGATCATCTTTTGGTAAGGTATCGGCGTTATGCATTTAGGCATCAGGGAAACCTTGGAGATGACCATATGAAACTCTCAACCAGAACAGAAGGGCAGCTGCAAATCATATCCGTCATGGAAGACCGCATCGATGCCGCCGTTGCGCGTGCCTTTAAGGAAGCGATGCGTGACTTGGTCGAACACGCGCCGCCTGTCGTTATTCTGGATCTGGGGCAGGTATCGTTTATTGATTCCAGCGGGCTTGGGGCGGTTGTTGCCACGCTGAAACTATTGCCCCCGGGCAGTAAGTTGTCGCTGGCGGGCCTGACGCCGGCGGTGGACCGGGTGTTTCGGCTTACGCGGATGGACAGCGTCTTTTCGCTTTTTCCGACGATGGATGCAGCCATGGCCGGGCGCGCAACGGCATGAGCGCCCTGTACCGGCAAGGTGACGCTGTGAGACGGGCCTCCGCACCCTATGGCTTTGAGGTCACCCTTGAAGCATCCCCCGATGCGGTATGTGCGGCCCTTGGTCATATTCGCGCAGAAGTGGCCCGACACCGCCTATCCCAAGAGAACCTGGAGGTGATCGAACTGGTGATGGCAGAAACATTGAATAACGTGGTCGAACACGCTTATGCAGGCGCGCCGCAAGCAGGGCTGATCGGGGTGCGGGGAATATATGCGGCGGATGATCTGCGGCTTCGCATCACGGATATCGGCAAACCGATGCCCGGGTTCGCCCTTCCCGCTGGAAAGCCGTTCAAACGGCATGAAATCGCAGATGTGCTGCCCGAAGGTGGGTTCGGTTGGGGGCTGATCCGGCTGCTGAGCTGCGATCTGGCGTATTCTCGCATGGGTGATATGAACCTATTGACCCTGCGCATACCTCTTGCCGCGGGGTGAAACTGATACATAGTGTGATGCAAACGGGCGAGCGACTTTGCTGCTCGTCGGTGTAAAGCGTTAGGCCATCGATACCCCAGTGCCTCCGAAAGCTTCGCATTGCCGCCTCAAAGGTTTCATATTTCCGCCCATTTTTGCGGGCAATGTCGGTCTTGTAGCTGCATATAGCTTCCCTCGGCGTTGCGTTTTAATAGCCCCCACCCAGTACGCAATGCCGAGGCACATTTTCCTGCCAAAATATTTTTTAAAAGATTGCCCACGCAATATCGCCCACGCTAGGCTCGCCCGAATGCTTTGCAACTGAGGGCCTACATCAATGCGCGATTTTCACCTTCCCGGACGTTCCCCTGTTTTGGCCCGCAACGGCATGTGCGCCACGTCCCATCCCCTTGCGGCGAAAACCGCTATCGACATTCTGGAACGCGGTGGCAACGCGATGGACGCCGCGATTGCAGGGGCCGTGTTGTTGGGGATTTGCGAACCGCAGATGACGGGGATCGGCGGCGACTGCTTTGTGCTTTATTCGCCCGCGGGCAGCCAAGAAGTGCATGCGTTGAACGGTTCAGGCCGCGCGCCCGCTGCGCTGGACGCCAGCCATCTGCGTGACGCCGGTGAAACGAACGTACCCCTGCGCAGCGCCCATGCCGTCACGGTTCCTGGCGCGATCGACGCCTTTTGCCACCTGTCTGAAAGTGTCGGCACCATGGGTCTGGATGCGCTTCTTGCCCCAGCGATCCGCTATGCCGACGAGGGCGTGCCCGTCGCGCCGCGCGTCGCTTTTGACTGGGGGAACGACGCGGACACCTTGCAAGAGGCTGCGCGTGATTTCTACCTGTCCGGTGGCCAGCCCCCCAAGACCGGCGACATGTTCCGTGCGCCTGGCCAAGCAGAGGTGCTGCGCCGCGTCGCCAAAGACGGGCGGGATGCTTTCTATTCCGGTGAAATTGCCGAAGATATGGTCGCGTCCCTCAACGCCCAAGGCGGGCTGCATACGGCAGAGGATTTCGCCGCCGTGGCCTGCACCCCCGGCGACCCTATTGCTACGCGTTATCAAGATGTCGAGGTGCTGGAGCATGCGCCGAACGGTCAAGGGGCCACCGCGCTGTTGATGATGAACATGCTGTCGCATTTCGACATCGCATCAATGGACCCGTGGGGCGCAGAGCGTGTGCACCTAGAGGCGGAAACCGCCAAACTGGCGTATGATGCACGCAACCGCTTTTTGGCCGACCCTGATCACACCGCGCGGTTGGCCCATATGCTTGCGCCCGAAACGGCGAAGCAACTGGCGGGCTTGATTGATGTAAAGAAAGCCATGCCCGACCCCGTCGCCCTGTCCGAAGCGGTGCATAAGGACACGATTTATATCACCGTGGTGGACAAGGACGGCATGTCGGTGTCGCTGATCTATTCGATTTTCCACGGCTTCGGGTCCGGTATCGCGTCGGATAAGTTCGGCATCCTGCTGCAAAACCGCGGCGCGGGCTTCACGCTTGAACAGGGCCATGCGAACGAACTGAAGGGCGGCAAGCGCCCGATGCACACGATTATTCCGGGGATGATCAAACGCGACGGCAAGGTGATTATGCCCTTTGGCGTGATGGGCGGTGCGTATCAGCCCAACGGCCACGCGCGGTTTGCTTCCAACCTCACCGATTTCGGGATGGACCCGCAGTCCGCGATCGATGCGCCGCGCGCGTTTTCCGACAAGGGCACCCTGAAGGTAGAGCGCGGCTATAGCGATGCGGTCCGCGCGCAACTGTCAGATATGGGCCACAAGGTCGAGATTCCCGACACGGCAATCGGCGGTGCGCAGGCAATCAAGCTGCATGATAGCGGGTTGCTAGAAGGGGCGAGTGATGCACGCAAGGACGGATGTGCCTTGGGCTATTGAACAGGGCGGCATGGCGCGGATGATCCGCGCTGTGCCTCAGTTCAGCTGGAAGTGCAGCGGATAGGCACCGTCAGTGAACGGGCCGAACAGATCGGGGATGTCGGGGTGGTCTACCGGCTCTCCCGAGTAATCAGCCACGAGGTTTTGTTCAGAGACATAGGCCACATAATAGCTCTGCTCGTTTTCGGCGAGCAGGTGATAATACGGCTGGTGCTTCTCTGGGCGGCTGTCTTCGGGGATCGCCTCGTACCACTCTTCGGTATTGGCAAATTCGGGGTCCACGTCAAAAATCACCCCTCGGAAGGGATGTTTTTTGTGCCGGACGATTTGGCCCAAGTGATATTTCGCGCGCGTTCTTATCATAACTTCGGTGCACCTACCGTTCGTTCGTAGTCCCTTCAAGGGGCTTTTGTCCAATCCTGCCATGCCAAACCAAGGAAACAGTTCGTGAACGCATCCCATGTACGATGGACAGATTGCAGTTGTGATCTGTTTGAACAGCCAGTGTAGTCCTGAAAGCGGAGGGCCGGATTTTGATGTCTCGACCCTATGGCGTGACGCCTTAGTCCTAGCAGACCGGCCCAGCACCATCCGTTGGCCGCCCGTTCTGGATTGAAAACAATGGCGAAATACAGGTTGCCAAATATGCGGTCCGGTCGTTTTGCGCATGCCGTGGTGTGTGGAAATACCGCTCATACTGGGGTTTCTAGGGTAAATTTCTGGTGGGCGTCTGGCGGCTGATCTGATAAACTAAGGACAATAAAAACACGAAAAATGTGAGAGGCCGATGAGCAGAACCTTTTGCGCCCTGATAATTGCTGTGCTTTTGGCATCATGTAGTGGCGGCCCGACAAGCGCCCCACGAGACCTTGATAATGCATGTGCGATTCTCAAAGAGCGCCCAGAATACTACCGTGCATTCCGTGCAGCCGAACGCCGTTGGGGTGTGCCTGTGCATGTGCAGATGGCAACGATCCATCAAGAAAGCAAATTCATTGCGGATGCCCGTACGCCGTTTCGCTATGTGATCGGCGTCATCCCCATGGGCCGTCAGTCCAGCGCCTTTGGCTATAGCCAAGCGCTTGATGCGACATGGGATGAATACCTTGCCGAATCTGGCGGTTTTCGCGCCAAGCGGGACCAGATCAACGATGCCTCTGATTTCATGGGCTGGTATATGAACAAGAGCCGGGAAAAGAACGGTATCGCGCTGCATGACGCCGAAAACCAGTATCTTGCCTACCACGAAGGCAACACCGGCTATGCGCGCCAAAGCTATAATTCCAAACCTTGGCTGGTCGCTGTGGCCCGCAAGGTACGTGCGCGGTCTGATATGTACCAACAGCAGATCGCAGGGTGCCGTTTGTCACGTTGGTAAGCCACCCGACACCGCATAAAGAAAGGGCCCCTCGCTGATGCTGGGGGCCCTTTTTCGTTTAGCGGTTCGTTTTGCCGGGGCTGCCGACATCAAACAGGCTGTTAGACAGGCTGCCGCCCTTTTGTAGATCACCCAGAACGACCGTGGTTCGCGTGCCATTGCCATCGTTGATGATCCACTGGCGCAGCTCTACGGGGCTGCCGGTGAACTTTAGTTCGATGTTACCGTATTCCGGATGCGCGGGATCTTGGGCGCGTACGGTGGTCGCGGTGCCATCATAGCTGTGGCCCGTGACCATCTTGGCCTGACCGAGGTTCACATTCGCCGCCAATATGATCGACAGCGGGGTCTTGGACAGGGGATATGTCTCTGCCGGCTGGTTCGATTTCTTGTCATAGATGACGACGGTGTTGCTGCCCGCGATAACAGTACCGGAATCCGGCGCGTTATATTCAAAGCGCACCTTGCCCGGACGCTTGATATAGATCGTGCCCGTGCTGATTGATCCGTCATCGTTGATCTGGGTGAATTCGCCCTTGGCGGTCTTCAGTTTATTCAAATAGCCGGAAATCTCGTTCAGCGGCAGTTTGTCGGCGGCAGCGGGCATCACAGCCGCGAGCCCCAAGCCTATGGCCAGTACGGTGGTTGTCACAAAACGCATCATAGTCTTCCTATTTTTATTCCAGTGCCTTGCCTTCGACATAGGGTTTCGCATCATGATATACGATATCACGCAGCAGGATATCGCTTAACACGGCGCAAACGCAAAAGGGGTCGGCCTGTTCCCAAGCCAACCCCCAACGTCGCTATGACGTTCCGATAAATTTTGCCGGTTAACCCTGTTCTGGTATCAGGATTTCGCGTTTGCCCACATGGTTCGCCGGCGAAACGAGGCCTGCGTCCTCCATCTGTTCGACCAGACGTGCCGCCTTGTTATAGCCGATGCCCAGTTTACGCTGGATGTACGACGTCGAACATTTGCGGTCCTTTGCAACGATGGCGACAGCAGTATCATACTGTGCGTCTTCGCCGTCAGTGTTCCCGCCAAGACCTAGTACTGCGTCGATGCTGCCCTCTTGGTCGTCAGACGGCCCTTCGACTACGCCCGATACATAATCGGGTTCGCCGTATGCCTTAAGGTGGTTCACGATCTCTTCGACTTCTTCATCGCTGACGAATGGCCCATGGCAGCGCACAATCTTGGACCCGCCTGCCATGTACAGCATGTCCCCCATGCCAAGCAGCTGTTCCGCCCCCATTTCGCCAAGGATGGTGCGGCTGTCGATCTTGGACGTCACTTGAAAGGAAATCCGGGTGGGGAAGTTCGCCTTGATCGTACCGGTGATCACATCGACCGACGGACGCTGTGTTGCCATGATCAAGTGGATACCGGAGGCCCGCGCCATTTGAGCAAGACGCTGGATACAGGCTTCGATCTCTTTGCCTGCCACCATCATCAGGTCGGCCATCTCGTCGACGACGACAACGATGTAGGGCAGTGCCTCGGGCTTGAACTCATCCGTCTCAAAGATCGGCTCGCCCGTATCATCGTCAAAACCGGTCTGAACGGTGCGGCTGAACATTTCGCCCTTGGCCAAAGCATCGCGCACGCGGCCGTTATAGCCCTCGATGTTGCGGACGCCCATCTTGGACATCTTGCGATAGCGCTCTTCCATCTCTCCTACGGTCCATTTCAGCGCGACAACGGCCTTTTTCGGGTCGGTCACAACAGGGGACAGCAGGTGCGGGATGCCGTCATAGACGGACAGTTCCAACATCTTGGGGTCGATCATGATCATCCGGCACTCTTGGGGTGTCAGCTTGTAAAGCAGCGACAGAATCATCGTGTTGATGGCAACCGACTTACCCGACCCCGTCGTCCCCGCAATCAGCAGGTGAGGCATCTTGGCAAGGTTTGCAACGATAGGATCCCCGCCAATGTCTTTGCCCAGGGCCAGCGGCAAGCGCATGGTACTGTCGCCGAAATCACGGGCAGCCAGAATTTCGCGCAAGACGACTTTCTCGCGGTTTTCGTTGGGCAGTTCGATCCCGATCACGCTGCGGCCCGGCACGGTGGAAACACGCGCCGACAACGCCGCCATCGAGCGCGCGATATCGTCTGCCAGACCGATCACACGGCTCGCCTTGAGGCCCGGTGCCGGTTCGAGTTCGTACATGGTGACAACCGGTCCGGGACGCACGGCGACGATTTCGCCCTTCACGCCATAGTCGTCGAGAACGTTTTCCAGCATGCGCGCGTTCTCCTCCAGCGCGTCATCGCTCAGGTGAAGACGTTCAACCGTGTCGGGGCTTTCCAACAGGTTCAGAGGGGGCAGCTCGAACCCGGGATGCGTGTCCTCAAAGGTCAGCGCAGGCTGCGCCTCGACCTGAGCCTGCTTGCTGGGTTGAACCGGTTTGCGGACCAGCGGCTGCACCACTTTGCGTGGTTGCGCGACAGGGATCTGCATGGCCGTGTCGGGCTCTGCCTCTTGCAAAGGCAGCTGGCTGTCGAACATTGGATCATCATCCAGAACCGCCATATCCGCATCGTAGTCGGGTTCGGACGGGGTCAGCTCAAGCACAGGCCGTTCGGCGATCAAAGGGCTACGGCTTGCGCTCAAAGGGGGCTCTGCCCGGGTAGGGGAGGGGGCCTGAGCGCCGGTGAGCGGGGGTTCTGCACGATGGCCACCCCGCGCTGTGGTATCCAGCAGCAGTGGATCGGGACCACGCCCGCGACCGCGTGTCAAAGGCGCGGTGGACGGGGTGTGCACGCCGCCGCCTTTGCGCACACGGCTTTTAATCACATCGGCGATCTTGGATTTGATGCGATCGTCGCTCGGACCTTCGTCCAGTTCCGGATCGGCCCATGTTTCGACCAATTCAGGTTCGGGCAGCGGATCGGAACGTTTGACCAGTGCCGGCATCTTCGACAGCAAACCGGTTCTGGGCGCAGGTGCAGGCGCATTATCATAGGCCGACGCATCGTTATAATACCCTTGGCTTGCAGCAAACTCAGCGTTCTCTTCGGCCTCTATGCGGTTGCGTTCGCGACGTTCCAGCTGACGTGACTGAAGCCCCTGTGCCGCTGAAACCGCACCCGAAGCACCGCGTCCCAAGAGGGTCATCAAACCGGCATAGCCCATGATCAGCCCCACCAGCATGAAGCGGAACAGGCGTTGCAGTTCAAGTCGGGTAAAGCCGAAGACAAAGGCACCGAACACGAGGATCGATACGCCCATGAGCAGCGACATCAGCTTGATCGTAAAGGTCGACCCGATGGGTAGAACGGTCAGGATGACCCCCATCACGGTATCACCGAACAGCCCGCCCAAGCCAAAGCTGTGGGTTTGCAGCCAAGCCGCATCCGGCGTCAGGGTCGCGCCATAGATTGAACAGAGCGCGACGCCAATCGGGGCGAAAATCAACCGGCCAACTGCGCGTTCTTCGCCACGGTGCAGGGCGAAACGTACGCCCCACGCCAGCAAGACTGCCGCAACAGACCACGCGCCCCAGCCCACGATCATGAACAGCGGTGCCGCGATCGATGCGCCCATGCGGCCCAGCCAGTTTTGAACCGGCGCATCGGTCGAAACCATCCAGTTCGGATCATCGGGGGTGTAGCTGCCAATCATCATCGCGGCCATCAGGCCAAGGGCTATCAACCCAAGTCCCAGCAATTCCTTGCCGCGCTTTTCGATCGCTTCTGCCATGTTTGTGTCTAGCAAAGGGTCGCGCCCACGTGTCTGATATGCCATTGCTCTGATCCCTCGTCTTACTCTGGATAGAGACAGCGGCGGATCGCTTCGATCCCGCGCGTCGTCTCTTCTTTTGGGGCGACCATCGCCACCCGAATATACTGTTTACCGGGGTTTTCGCCGTTTACGGTTTGCGCCAGATAGCCGCCCGGCAGCACCCGCACGCCGGTTTCACGCCAAAGTTTCAGTGCCGCAGCCTCGTCATCCTCGACCGGCAGCCACAAAAAGAACCCTGCCTCGGGGCTTTGGTATCCGGGAACATTACCCAGAATTCGGTCGGCGACTTCGTATTTTTCGACATACAGCGCGCGGTTCTCGGCCACATGGGCTTCATCGTCCCACACCGCAGCAGAGGCCGCTTGCAAGGGCAGCGGCAGCGGCGCACCGGCATAGTTTCGCAGCTGCTTGATCTCGCGCATGGTGTTGACACCTGATGCCGCAAAGCCGGACCGCAGTCCGGGCAAGTTCGACCGCTTTGACAGCGAATGGAAAATCACCACACGGTCCGGATCAGCGCCGACCTCTTGGGCGACCTGCAACGCACCGACGGGCGGCGTGTCGCGGTAGATTTCGGAATAGCATTCATCCGCAAAAATCTTGAAATCATATTTTTCAGCCAAGGCGATCAGATCGGCCCAATAGTCACGGGTGGCGACAGCGCCCTGCGGGTTGGCAGGCGAACAAATATAGGCCGCTGTGGTCCGGTTCAACACGTTTTCGGGCAGATTGGCAAAATCGGGCAAATGGCCGGTATCGCGCGTCGCGGGAACCATGACCGGATCAGCCGCACCGGAAATCGCGGCGATCATATAGACTTGATAAAACGGGTTCGGCATCAGAATGGCCGGCTTCTGGCCGTTCTTCGTTTCCGGACACACGGCCATGACCGCGTTATACAGCCCTTCGCGGGTGCCATTCAGCGGCATGACCTGCGTATCTGCGTCCACCGCCACGCCGTAGCGCCGGTTGATCCATCCGGCAATCGCACCACGCAACTGGGGTGTGCCATCGTTTGCGGGATAGCTGTTAAACCCAGCCGCATTTTGCGCGATCACATCGGTGACCCACGCCGGAAAAGCATGTTTCGGCTCGCCAATCGTCATATGGATCGGCGTGCCACCGCCTTCATGCGCATCAAGCAATGCGCGCAGGCGCGGCCACGCGTGGGCCGGAAGGTTCGAAAACCGCTCGGGGTACATCATTTCACTGCCTCGGGTTCGGGATCATTCATGCCCCGTTTGTTCCAGAGTACCCAAGGGCTTGCCCCGCGTCCAGACATTGCAGGACGCGGGGCAGCGTTTGTGTCATTTAGGCCAGTGCTTCCTCGGCGGCTGCGGCGACGCGCAGCAGATGCTCTTCGCCGTAGGGCGTGCCCATCAGCATAAGGCCGCAAGACGGGGTGCCGGTGGGCAGCGTCACTGCTGCTAGCCCCATAAGATTCCCGATACGCGTGTTGCGCAAGGTCATGAGGTTGGCCGAAACATAGTAGTCGTGTTCCGTTTCCAACCGGTCCAGTTTCGGCGGCAACAAGGGCGCGGTGGGGATCAGCACGGCATCAAAGCCCGCCACAGCTTTTAGGTACTCGACGCGGATTTTATCAATTTTCGCCCAGGCCGCCACATAATCGGGACCGGAGTGGGATTTCCCCAGACGAAAGCGTTCAAGGATTTCGCCGTACATCGCATCCGGATTCGCCTCGATCACGTCACGCCACAGCCCATAGGCCTCGGCAGTATAGAGACACCCGCTGAGCGGCATCGCCTCGTGCAGCGCCTCAAAGCTGATGTCCTCGATCACGGCTCCCGCATCTTTCAACCGCGCGACCGCATCGTCGAAAGCCGTCGCAGGGGCTTCATCGATATCGTCAAAGGCCACCGTCCGCAGGATAGCAAAACGGCGTCCTTCGATTTCAGTGCTGCCCATGTCCATCGGTTTTGACCCTTCGGTGAGCGCCAGCAGCAGGCTTGCATCCTCTACCGACCGGCAAAGCGGCCCAACGGTATCGAACTTGGCGGCCAAGGGCACGACGCCCTCAAGCGACACACGACCCGATGTGGTTTTCAGCCCCACCAGATCGTTCCACGCTGCAGGCACGCGCACCGATCCCCCCGTGTCAGAGCCGATCGCCGCCGCCGCTAACCCGAAAGCGACAGAGGCCGCGGCCCCCGAGGATGACCCGCCCGCAACAGCGGCTTCGTCGTTCACACAAGGCGGCGTGGCGGTGCTGGGGTTATATCCGAGCCCCGAAAACGCCAGTTCGCTCATGTGGGTTTTGCCAAGACAGACCAGCCCCATTGCCGTCGCATTCGCCAGCACACGTGCGTCGCGGTCGGGCACGCGGTCTTTTAGCAGGGCGCTGCCTGCCTCTGTCGCGACGCCCGCTGTGTCAAACAGGTCTTTCCAGCTGATCGGCACACCATCCAGCAGTGACAGACGCTGGCCTGCGCGGGCGCGATCCCGCGCGGCACCGGCTTCGGTCAGCGCACGGTCAGCCGTCACGCGGGCATAGATACGGTCCCGCAGCGGGTGTGCGTCAATCGCGTCAAGATAGGTCTGGCACAGCGTAACCGGGTCAATCTGGCCGTCACCGATGCCCCGTCCCAGATCTGCGGCTGTCATGGATAACCACTCTTGCATGTTGTTTCCTCGAATAATGCTATGGAAAAGGGACGGTAGCGACGCTAGCGTGCATGGACAATCCCTGCTGCACGCCCATATCTAAAGCTATGGATTTTGATACAGATATCGCAATCGTTGGTGGCGGGCTGAACGGCCCTACCCTTGCCTTGGCCTTGGCACAGATCGGCCTGCGGGTCACGCTGATCGACAGGCTGCCTGCCGCCGCGCGGGAAGATGCGGCGTTTGACGGGCGATCCTATGCGCTGGCGCTGACGTCGACGCGGATGCTGGGCGCGCTCGGCCTATGGGATGATGTGAAATCCCACGCGCAACCGATGCTCGAGATCAAGGTGACGGACGGGCGCGCGGGCGAAGGCCCCTCCCCTTTCTTCATGCATTTCGATCACGCGGAGATCGAAGAAGGGCCGATGGGCCACATGGTCGAAGACCGCCATCTACGGCGCGCCCTGACGGACGCTGTCAGCAACGAGCCACTAATAACGCGGCGGGATGCTGAAACGGTTGTCGCGCAGGACGCGGCACCCTCGGGTATCACCCTGACCTTCGCAGACGGCAAGTCCCTGCGCGCACGGCTGGTTGTCGGCGCGGATGGCCGCGCATCCGGTACCGCAATTCGTGCGGGGATCAAGCGGATCGGCTGGGACTATGCGCAAACCGCGCTGGTCTGCGCCATCGCTCACGAAAAACCGCATCACGGTGTCGCGCACCAGTTCTTTATGCCACCCGGCCCGCTGGCGATCCTGCCGCTCACTGACAACAGGTCGTCCATCGTCTGGAGCGAAACCGCTGCCAGTGCCGCACATATCAACGCGCTGCCAGACGACGGATATCTGGACGTGCTCCGCCCGAGGTTCGGTGACTTTCTGGGCGAGATCTCCCTTGCCGGCGCGCGCTACACCTACCCGCTGAGCCTGTCATTGGCGCACGCGATGATGGCCACGCGTGTCGCGCTGCTGGGGGATGCCGCGCACGGCGTACACCCGATTGCCGGTCAGGGATTAAACGCCGGTATGCGCGATGTCGCCGCATTGGCCGAAGTCATCGCAGATGCGCACCGACGCGGGCAGGATATCGGCAGCACCACAGTGTTGCAACAGTACCAGCTGTGGCGCCGGTTCGATAACACCGCGCTGGCTTTGGCGACAGATAGCTTCAACAGGCTGTTTTCGAACGACAATCCGCTGCTGCGTTTGGCCCGTGATGTGGGGATGGCAGCGATCAATGCCCTGCCCGATGCACGTCGTGGCTTTATGCGCGAGGCCGCAGGGCTGACCGGCACCCTGCCCCGTTTGATGCAGGGCAAAGCGCTATAGCGCAGTGCCAGCATCATCTAAAATTCAATCGATAATCCGCGCCTCGTCGACCAGCATCACGGGGATACCGTTGCGGATCGGATAGGCCAGGCCGGCGGTTTCAGAGATCAGCTCTTGTTTGTCGGCATCATAGGTCAGACGCATCTGGGTGCGGGGGCAAATCAACGCCTCTAGCATGCGGCGGTCAAACTGTATCTCTTCGGCGTTCAATTCATCATCTCCCCTTCTTGGCCACCCCGCAGGGTGTATTCGATCAACGTCAAGAGCGTCTCGCGTCGGGTAGACAGGGAGGGCGCTTCAAGCAAGGCCTGTTTGTCCTCACTGTCCAGATCAAGCATCATCGACAGCGAGTTGATCAACAGTTCATCGTCGGCCTCTTGCAGCGTATCCCAATCCGCCGACAGGTTGCGTGCATCGAAATAGCGGCTAAGTTTGTTCAAGAAGGTATCACGGTCGAACGTGCCGTCCTGTTCATCCTTGCCAAGGTCGCGTTCGAACCCGTCCCAGCTGACATCGCAGCGGCGGTATGGGGCAAAGCCGTCGACCTCTTTCACCACACGAAAGCGCGACATCCCCGCAAGGGTGATCATATAGCGCCCGTCCTCGGTTTCAGAGAACTGGGTGATCCGCCCTGCGCAACCGATGGTCTGCAGTCCCGGGCCTTCGCGGCCCGGCACGACATTAGGCTGCACCATGCCGATCAACCGTCCCGGCGTTTTCAGGCAGTCTTCGATCATCTGCAGATAGCGCGGTTCAAAGATGTGCAGCGGCAGCCGCGAGCGCGGCAGCAGCAAAGCGCCCGACAACGGGAAGATCGCGATTGTGTCTGGCAAGTCTGATTGCTGTATCATGTTAGATTACCTAGGGCGCAGCCCGCCTTATGCAAATATCATCGAGCTAAGTTTGCGACGGCCATTTAACGCAATGGGATCGTTCGCTTTCAGCGCATCGAAAATAGTGAAAAGCTGGGTTTTGGCGGCGCCATCATTCCACTCACGGTCCTTCCCAAAGAGCGTTAGCAGCTGATCCACGGCGGCTTGGGTATCGCCGTGCGCCTGAAGCGCCTGCGCCAGATCGAAACGGGCCTGCATGTCGTCGGGGTTGGCATCAACCGCGGCCTGAAGCTCGGCCACCGGACCGGCATCCGCCGCCTGTCGCGCCAGTTGCAGCTGTGCATGCGCTGCTTCAAGCTCGGGCGCTTTGGAAATTTCCATCGGGGCGCCATTCAGATGGGCTTCGGCCTGATCCAGCTGCTCCAGCGCGATGTACGCACGCACCATGCCGCCATAGGCACCAGCGTGGTTCGGGTCTTCGCCCAAGATCGCAGTAAAGGTGTCCAGCGCGTCTTGGGCAGCGCCCTCGGCCAACATGTCATCAGCCGCTGCCACAGCTTCGGAAAGCTCTTCGCCAGGGGCTTCGCCGCCACCTGCCTTGATCACGCGATCGATAAACGCCTTGATCTCGGATTGTGGCAAGGCCCCCTGAAACCCGTCAACAGGCTGGCCTTTGAAAAAGGCATAGACCGTCGGGATTGATTGAATCTGCAACTGCCCCGCGATCTGCTGCGCTTCGTCGACGTTGATCTTGACCATCTTGACCGCGCCTTTGGCCGCGCGCACCGCGTCTTCGAGCATCGGACCAAGCGTCTTGCACGGGCCGCACCAAGGGGCCCAAAAGTCGACAATCACCGGCACGGTTTGCGACGCCTCGACGACATCGGCCATGAACGTCGCTTCGGTGGTATCTTTGATCAGATCGGCATCACCGGCGGCAACAGGGGAAAGGTTCAAATCCATCATATCAAAATCCTCGCTTGGGGTTGCCCTTTATATGAGGGCGCGTCTGTCTATTTCAAAGGTCGAATGTCGCAAAGACCGGCGCGTGGTCGCTGGGCTTCTCCCATCCACGGGCTTCGCGTAGCACACGGCTGGAATGCGCCGCACCCGAGATATCGCCCGTGGCCCAGACATGGTCCAGACGACGCCCTTTGTCGGCAGCATCCCAATCTTTGGCACGGTAGGACCACCAGCTATACAGGTTGCCTCGGGGGACATCTTGCCGCGTGACGTCGACAAAACCGCCCGCGTCCTGGGTTTCGGCTAGTTTTTCGACCTCGATGGGGGTGTGGCTGACCACTTTGAGCAGCTTCTTGTGGTCCCAGACATCATCCTCGCGGGGGGCAATGTTCAGATCACCGACCAGAATGGATTTCTCGGGCTTGTCGCCATGAAACCAGTCGCGCATATCCGCCAGATAATCGAGCTTTTGGCCAAACTTCTCGTTCACCTCGCGGTCAGGCACATCGCCACCCGCCGGCACATAGAAGTTGTGCACTGTCACCCCGTTCTCGAGCTTGGCCGCAACGTGGCGGGCATGACCAAGGGTGGCAAAATCATGACCGCCGGCATCAACCAGCGGCAATCGCGACAGGATTGCAACACCATTGTATCCTTTTTGCCCACGCGCCACCATATGGGTATAGCCTGCTTCGATAAACGCGGCGGTCGGGATCTTATCAACGGGGCTTTTGCATTCCTGCAAGCACAGAACGTCGGGCCCATGTTCTGCCAGCAACTTAAGCACAATCGGTTCGCGCAACCGGACAGAGTTGATATTCCATGTGGCCAGCGTGAATGGCATGAGGCAGCTCCCTTGGGTCAAATCGCGCACACCCTACCGCGAAATGAGCGGTATCCACCATGCCGAATTCCAGAGACTCTGGAGTGCAGACAAAAAAAGACCGGGCACAAAGGCCCGGCCTAGTCCAACAGGGAGGTATGTATCATTTCCCGGATACAAACTTCGGGTTCAAACCGATCGACGGGTCATGAAAACCCCGTCTCTCGAAGGAATAACAACCGGACCCGCTTTGGGTTCCGAAATTAAGAAACAATTCTGTATCCACCTGATTCCGTTAGAAGAATCCGCGCATTCGAAGGATCGGGTTCGATCTTTTGGCGCAGACGGTAGATGTGCGTTTCCAGCGTATGCGTCGTGACACCGGCGTTATAACCCCAGACCTCGTGCAACAGCGTATCGCGCGGCACCACACCGGCCCCAGCCCGATAGAGGAATTTGAGGATATTCGTCTCTTTTTCGGTGAGCCGGATTTTCTTGTCGTCCTCGGTGATCAAGATCTTGGCCGAGGGCTTGAACGTATAGGGACCAAGCTGAAAAATCGCCTCTTCGGATTGTTCGTGCTGCCGTAGCTGGGCGCGAATACGCGCCAGCAGTACGGGGAACTTGAAGGGCTTCGTCACGTAATCATTCGCGCCCGCATCCAAACCCATGATCGTGTCGGCGTCGCTGTCGTGCCCCGTCAACATCAGAATGGGGCTTTTGACGCCCTGCGTGCGCAGGTCGCGGCACAGATCGCGGCCATCGATATCCGGTAGCCCGACATCCAAGATCACCAGATCATACAGCGCTTCGGCGGCGCGGGTTTTAGCATCCGCACCATTGCCTGCTTCAAATACATCAAAGTCTTCGGTCAGCAATAACTGCTCGCTCAGCGCTTCGCGCAGGTCGTCGTCGTCATCTACGAGCAAAATTTTCTTTAGCTGGGCCATATCAACTCATCCTCTACAACTGACTTACAGATGTGTTCACAAACCCGTGCACACAAGAGCAGCAGGCATTTGATCACAGGACCGTGCGAAATTGTCGCGCAATGTTTCAATCCTCGCGCATCTGCACTAATAAATGTGACAACATAACATGAAAGATTACAAATCATGGTTTTTGGGCCCGACATTACCGAACAACTGGCACGCGCCCGCGCCGATCTTCGTTTGGGCGTTCCCATTGTACTGGCCGGATCGCGTCCGGTTCTGGTTATGGCCGCCGAAACGCTGACGCCTGCGCGCTTGACCGGGCTGCTTGCACTGGGCGGCCAACCGGTGCTGGCGATCACTTCGCGTCGGGCCGAAACTCTGAAAGCGCACGCCTATGATGGCAGCTTTGCACGGGTGCTATTGCCGCATGATGCCGCTTTGCGGTGGGTTAAATCCGTTGCCGATCCTGCCGACGATTTGCGCAACCCGATGAAGGGCCCCCTTGCCTGCGCCCGCGGCGGCGATGCGACGCCACATGGGTTGGCGATCGATCTGATAAAATCGGCACGGCTACTGCCCGCCGCCGTGATACTAGACCTTACAGACGCCGCGCAATTCGCGGTGCAAAATGGCCTGACGGTGATTGATCTGAACGCGGCCAAACCGATCCTCGCCGCCCGCAGCCCGCTGCATCCTGTAGTCAACGCCCGCCTCCCGATGGAAGTGTCAGAGGCAGGGCGTCTGCATATTTTCCGCCCCGATGATGGCGGAGAAGAGCATTATGCCATCGAAATCGGTCGCCCCGACCGTAGCAAACCGGTACTGGCACGGCTGCATTCTGCCTGCTTTACCGGCGACATCATGGGCAGCCTGAAATGTGATTGCGGGCCGCAGCTTCATGCGGCGATGGCCCAAATGGGGTCCGAAGGAAACGGCGTATTGCTGTATCTGAACCAAGAGGGGCGCGGCATTGGGCTGACCAACAAGATGCGCGCCTATTCCCTTCAAGATCAGGGATTTGACACCGTCGAGGCCAACCACCGTCTGGGTTTTGAAGATGACGAAAGGGATTTTCGTCTGGGCTCGGATATCCTGAAATCGATGGGGTTTTCATCGGTACGCCTGCTGACCAATAACCCCCGTAAGGTCGAGATGATGGAGGCAAGCGGCGTCAAAGTGGCAGAGCGCGTCCCATTGAAGGTGGGCGAAAACCGTCACAATCACGCCTACCTTGCGACGAAAGCCGCTAAATCCGGTCACCTGCTGTGACGCCCGACGATCTGGTCCTCACGCGGCGAGGCGTCCGGTTTCAAGGGCGGTTGTACCCCTGCACCATTGGCAAAACCGGCGTTACTCACACCAAACAAGAGGGCGACAAGGCCACGCCCGCCGGCATTCACCGCATTGTCGGGATGCTATACCGGCCCGACCGTATCTCCGCCCCCGTGCCGTGGGCCGCGCCCATCGGGCTGCGCGATCTTTGGTCAGATGATGTGACACAGCCGGAGTACAACAGCCTTGTACAAACCCCCTACCCGCACAGCCACGAAGCGCTGCGTAGGGCTGACCCGCTTTATGATCTGGTGATTCTGACCGATTGGAACTGGCCCAATGCTGTGCCGGGGCGTGGATCTGCGATCTTTATCCACCAACAGCGCCGCCCCGGATACCCCACCGAAGGCTGCGTCGCTTTTTCCCGCGCGCACCTTCATCAAATAGCGACACAGCTGACCCGCCATAGCCGTTTGATCGTCTAGCAGGCAGCCTTAGCCCGCGCTGCGTTCCCCAAAGATGGCAGAGCCGACGCGCACATGGGTCGCACCAAGCGCGATGGCCTTTTCAAAGTCGCTGCTCATCCCCATCGACAAGTCGCCTACCCCGTTTCGCGCCGCAATCTTGGCCAGCAAGGCAAAATGAAGCGCGGCTTCCTCGTCGACCGGCGGGATACACATCAATCCGCGCACGGGCAGATCAAGCGACTGACATTCCTTGATAAACGCATCCGCGTCTGCCGGCAGAATGCCTGCCTTCTGTGCCTCTTCGCCGGTGTTCACCTGCACGAACATATCAGGGCAGTGCCCCAGTTCCTGCGCCAGCCGCGCGAATGTTTGGGCCAATTTAGGACGGTCGAGCGTGTGGATCACGTCGAACAGCTCCATCGCGCTGCGCGCTTTGTTACTTTGCAGCGGGCCGATCAGGTGCAAGCCCACTCCGTCATACTGTTGTTGAAAGGCGGGCCATTTGCCTTCGGCCTCTTGCACGCGGTTTTCGCCAAAACAACGGTGGCCTTCGTCCAGAACAGCCGCCACGCGGGCGTCCGGCTGCACCTTGCTCACCGCGATCAATTGGACGCTGCCCGGCGTGCGGCCTGCGTCGGCTTCGGCTTTGGCGATGCGGGATGTGATGTCGTGCAAGCTCATGTCAGTCGGCCCTCGTTGTTAAGGGCGCACAGAACAACAGCTTGGCGCAAAAGAAAAGGGGCAGACCAACGGCCTGCCCCTCTTTTAGACTGTATCGTTCAACTTAGAAGTTGAAGCGAACACCCAGGTCAGCAACGGTGTTGCCGGACGCGTTGTTCTGAACACCACCGCGCAGCGATGTACCGCCGCCCAGGTCGTGTGTTACGCCAACGCCGTAAACGGTGTCGGAATAGGATTCTTGATCCAGAACAACGGCTGTCAGACGTGTCGCTGCGCCGATGTCGAACGCCGCGGTGATCGCGAATGCGTCGCCGCCGGTGCCGTTGTCAGCATAACCGAATGTCAGGTCTGCAACGCCGACGTTACCGCCAACTGTCAGAGCCAGCTCGGTGTCAGCTGCGCGATCGGAGTCTTGCAGGCCCAGAGCAACGGTCCAGCCGCTGAATGTGTATGCAAGGTAACCTTCGATGCGCTCGCCTTCGAGGTCGTTGTTGTTCGCAACCAGGTCCAGCTCGGAGTACGACAGGTGAGCTTTCAGGTCGCCCATTGCGTACAGAACTTCAACACCGTTGCGGCCAGCTGCGCCGTTACCATCGGAGTCGTATGTCGCGGAATACACGCCTGCACCGTTGATGATGTAGTCATACGACAGACCGGTCAGGCCCAGCTCGACGGGGTACATGCCAGGCATGGAGTCGATCGCGCCGTAGATGTTGCCAACGCCGACTTCCAGACCACCGGAACGAGCAAAGTAGCGAATGCCGTTGATGCCTGTTTCAACGCGGTCACCGCGGAATGTGCCGCCTGCGGAAGCCGCATCCGCACCGAGGTTTGCACCGTTGCTGTCGCCATCGTTGTCCTGCTGGATACGAGCGCGTGCACCGAAGGTGATGCCGTTGTCGGCCTCAGCTGTCGCGTCGATCTGCAGACGGAAACGGCTGGTGATGGTTGTTTCGTTTGTTGCGCCTTCAACATAGATGACACCAAAACGGCCGTAGCCGCCGAATGTAACGTCTGCAGCTGCAACGCCAGCGGTCGCAACCAGAGCTGTTGTAGCGAAGAGAACTTTTTTCATGAGTTATCCCTCGGTTTGAATTCATATGCCCATACCGGGGAATCCGGTAGAGGTATGAGTGTGTTTTCAGCGTTTGCCTTTGTTTTGGCAAGGATCGCGGAGGCCCCCACAACATTGGGCAAAACTGTGATGCAGCTATGTCACAGTCATATTCGCGCCCGAAAGTCGCCCAGACCCAGAAGGCAAGAGCACAGTCGCACCATACTCTAGTATATACAGACATTGCGCTTGCCGACCGAACCCTGCTTGGATAGACCTGTGCGCAAACAGGCAAAGGACGGTCGAGATGGTGCGCAGTTCGGTATTCAAATCTACACTAGCCCTCGTGGCGGTCTTGTCGCTTGGCGCATGCGGCGCGCTCAACTTCGGCCCGCCCGCAGAGCGCGACCCGAATCTGGGCCTATCCTCCACCAACCCGAACTATGTCGAGATGGACTCGGACAATACAATCTGGTCGATCTTCAACCGTAAGAATACCGACACCAGCGTCTCGGTGAACAAGTACCTGTGGTCCGCGTCGCTTGAAGTGCTGAACTTCCTGCCGGTGCAATCCATTGATCCCTATACCGGGGTGATCGTCACGGGCTATGGCACGCCTCCGGGGGGCAATCAGTCCTACCGCGCGACTGTCCTGATTGACGACCCTGCCCTTGATGCACGGTCCTTGAACATCGCGCTGCAAACCCGCGGCGGTCGCACAGTGAGCAAAGCGACCTCTCGTGCTGTCGAGGATGCGATCCTGAGCCGAGCGCGCGAGATGCGCATCGCCGACGCCAAATTCTAAGCCCGCACCCGTCCCTTCCCCATTACAACGCCGGGCCACGCGCTAGTCGCTCGCCCGGCGTTTTTCGTTCATAAGGTCTGCCAAGATGTCCTCTTACTCCCCCGCCGAAATCGAAGCCCGCTGGCAAGCCGCCTGGGAAAAGAACGATGTGTTCCAAGCGGTACGCAATGCCGAAAAGCCCAAGTATTATGTGTTGGAAATGTTCCCCTATCCGTCGGGACGCATCCACATGGGGCACGTGCGCAACTATACGATGGGCGACGTCATTGCGCGCTATAAGATCGCAACGGGCCACAACGTATTGCACCCGATGGGCTGGGACGCCTTTGGGATGCCAGCTGAAAACGCGGCGATGGCGATCGGCGGCCACCCCAAAGACTGGACCTACGGCAACATCGCCGACATGCGCGGCCAGATGAAACCGCTGGGGCTGTCGATTGACTGGTCTCGCGAGTTTGCGACCTGCGATCCGGAATATTACGGCCAGCAACAAGCGCTGTTTCTCGATTTTCTGGCCGAGGGGCTGGTCTATCGCAAAAATGCTATCGTGAACTGGGACCCGATCGACATGACCGTGCTTGCCAACGAACAGGTCGAAGCAGGGCGCGGCTGGCGTTCCGGCGCGCTGGTTGAACGGCGCGAACTGACGCAGTGGTTCTTCAAGATCTCTGACCACTCCGAAGAACTGCTGGCGGCGCTGGACACACTTGATAATTGGCCCGCCAAGGTCAAACTGATGCAGGCCAACTGGATCGGCCAGTCGCGCGGGCTGCAGTTTGCGTTCTCTACCATCGATGCCCCCGAAGGCCACGACCGGATAGAGGTTTACACCACGCGCCCCGACACCCTGCTGGGGGCTAGCTTCGTCGGGATCTCGCCTGACCACCCGCTGGCCAAGCTGCTAGAAAAAGATTCGCCCGAGATCGCGGCCTTCTGCGCTGAATGCCGCAAAGGCGGCACAACGGAAGAAGCGATCGAGACCGCTGAAAAGCTCGGGATGGATACAGGCCTGCGCGTGCGTCATCCATTTGACACCGCGTGGGAACTGCCGGTTTATATCGCGAACTTCATCCTGATGGATTACGGCACGGGTGCTATCTTTGGCTGCCCTGCGCATGACGCGCGGGATTTCGAATTTGCCACCAAATACGGGCTGCCGATCACCTCGACCTTCCTGCCTGACGAAGATGCGGACCCTAAACTTTCCGCCCCCTTCGTGCCGGCAAAATCCGAAAAAGTTTATTACAACGGCGGATTCGCAGGCGAGAAATGGCAAACCGGCCAAGACGCCATCGTGGCAGCCATCGACGCCTGTGAAGCGCAAGGCGTAGGCCAGGGCGTGACCAAGTATCGCCTGCGTGATTGGGGCCTGTCACGGCAACGCTATTGGGGCTGCCCGATCCCTGTCGTCCATTGTGACGCCTGTGGTGTGGTGCCCGAGAAGAAAGAGAACCTGCCCATCGAACTGCCCTATGATGTCAGCTTTGACACGCCGGGCAACCCGCTGGATCGCCACCCGACATGGCGCAATTGCGCCTGCCCGTCCTGTGGCGCACCTGCAAAACGCGAGACCGATACGATGGATACGTTCGTCGATTCCTCATGGTATTTCGCGCGGTTCACTGCGCCACACGCCGACACGCCAACCAATATGGCGGATGCGGAATACTGGATGAATGTCGACCAGTATATCGGCGGCATCGAACACGCGATTTTGCACCTTCTGTATTCGCGCTTCTTTGCCCGGGCGATGCAGATCACCGGCCACTTGCCCGAAAAAGCAATCGAGCCGTTTAATGCTCTGTTCACCCAAGGCATGGTAACCCACGAAATCTACCAGACCCCCGGTGACAACGGACGGCCTGTCTACCACCTGCCGGAGGATGTGACCGACGGCAAACTCGCCGACGGGACACCCGTTGAAATCATCCCCTCGGCCAAAATGTCGAAGTCGAAAAAGAACGTCGTCGACCCGCTGGGGATCATCGCGAACTACGGGGCCGATACAGCCCGCTGGTTCGTCCTGTCCGATTCGCCCCCCGAACGCGATGTCGAATGGACTGCATCGGGTGCCGAGGCCGCCTATAAGCACCTCAACCGGGTCTGGAATATCAGCACCCGCATCGCGGAAATGGACGAAAGTGCGGCCGGCACGGGCGACGATGACCTGCTGCGTGCGATGCATAAAACCGTTCACGACGTGACGATGGGTGTTGAATCCTTTGGCTTTAACGCCGCAATTGCCAAGCTTTACGCCTTTACTGCGACGTTGCAAAAATCAAAGGCGGGCAAAGCCACGCAGCGCGAGGCGATCATGACGCTGGCCCAGCTCATGGCCCCGATGACCCCCCACCTGTCCGAGGAAATCTGGGCCGCTCAAGGCGGTGCCGATCTCATCACCACCTCTGCTTGGCCTAACGCCGACGACGCAATGCTGGTTGATGATACCGTTACCCTGCCAATCCAGATCAACGGCAAGCGCCGCGCGGAAATTCAGGTCCCTGCGGATATGTCGAAGGAAGAGGTTGAAAAGATCGCGCTCAACCACGAAGCTGTCATTCGTACCCTGGATGGGGCCACGCCCAAAAAGGTCATTGTTGTACCGGGACGGATCGTCAATGTCGTTGCTTAACCGCCGTTTTCTTTTTGCTGTGCCACTGCTGGCGCTGGCGGCCTGCGGGTTCCAACCCGTTTATGGCCCCGGCGGCAGCGGTACCGCGTTGCAAAATGCGGTGCAGGTCGACGCGCCGGATGACGCGTTCTCCTATACCCTGGTCCGCGAGATCGAGACACGGTTGGGCCGCGCCGCCAGCCCCCGCTATGCGCTGGCTCTAACGGTCGATACCTCGCAAGAGGGGTTGGCGATCGACAGCGAGGACAACACCACACGCTATAACTTGGTCGGCGATGTCGATTTCGCCTTGCGCAACATCTCCACCGGCCAAGTTGTCACGTCGGGAAATGTCGAAAACTTTACGGGCTATTCCGCGACCGGATCGACTGTTGCCACCCTCGCAGCAGAACGGGATGCGCAAAAGCGTTTGATGGTCATGTTGGCAGAGCAGCTGGTCACACGCCTTTACGCGGCTGATCTGACCCGATGAAGCTGCCCCCGCGCGACGCGAATGCCTATTTCGCCAAGCCCGATCCGAACAAGACCGGGCTTTTGATCTATGGCGGCGACGCGATGCGTGTCGCGTTGAAGCGGCAAAGCTTTCTGAAAAACCTATTGGGTCCCAACGCAGAAGAGGAAATGCGCCTGACCCGTATTCAGGCCGCCGATCTGCGCCGTGACGCGCCGATGCTTCTTGATGCGATAAAGGCCGTCGGCTTTTTCCCCGGTCCCCGCGCGGCCTTCGTTGAAGATGCCAATGACAATATCGCCAAAATCCTGTCTGATGCGCTGGCCGACTGGCAGCCGGGCGATGCGCAAATTGTGGTAACAGCCGGCGATCTCAAGAAAACCTCTAAGGTGCTCAAGGCGTTTGAAGCGCATAAGAATGCTTTTGCGACCCCTATTTACGACAATCCGCCTGACCGGGCAGAGATTGAACGTGTGCTCGCCGAGGCAAAACTGAGCCCAGAGCCCGACGCCATGGGGGTGCTGACCGAATTGGCGCGTGTGCTGGATCCGGGCGATTTTCGTCAAATGGTTGATAAGATTACACTCTACAAGATCAGCGACTCAGGCCCGCTTACCGCCGAGGATGTCGCCAATTGCGCGCCCACCTCTACCGAAGCAGAGGTCGACGACATTCTGCATGTCGTAGCCGAGGCCCGCGCAGGAGACATCGGGCCGGTGATGGCAAAGCTGCAGGCACAGGGTGTAAACGCCGTCACGTTAATCATCATGGCGACACGTCACTTTCGCACGCTTTACCGCATCGCGAGCAATCCGGGCGGGCAGATCTGGGGCGTGCGCGATCGAGACCGCGCTATGCGGCAAGCCAAAAGCTGGGGGGCAGCCAAGCTTGAAACGGCGCTGACCGTGTTGACGGATACCGACCTGACGCTCCGGTCGGCGGGGCAACATGCGCCCGCAATGGCGCTGGTCGAACGCGCTTTTATCCGCCTCGCGATGCTGGGCGCACAACGCTAGATTCTGGGTAATTTTTGGGAGGGAATGTCGATGTATAAGGTAATCGGAGCAACAAAATCGCGGGCGATGCGCGTCATGTGGATGCTCGAAGAACTTCGTCAGCCCTATGAACATGTGCCCTGCGGGCCGCGCTCGGACGAGGCGAAGCAATACAACCCGTCGGGCAAAATTCCGGCGCTGGTCGACGGCGATGAGGTTCTGACCGATTCGGTTGCGATCATGCAGTATCTTGCGGATAAACACGGCGCGCTAACGGCCCCTGCCGGGACCCCGGCGCGTGCGCGTCAGGATGCGCTTACCTTTTGGCTGATCGACGAGATGGACGCGATCCTTTGGGCGGCCGCCAAACACAGCTTTGTTTTCCCCGAAGAGCAGCGCGTCCCCGAAATCAAGGACAGCCTGAAAGCGGAGTTCGCACGATCCGCAGCGAATTTGTCCGACAGATTGGACGGTCCGTTTCTGATGGGCGAGCAGGTGACGATACCGGATTTGCTGGCGACCCACTGCATCAACTGGTCCATCGGCGCGGGCTTTGCCCGGGTGGATGACAAGCTCGGGAATTGGGCCAAATCCATGCGCGACCGCCCTGCGTTCAAGGCCGCGGCGACCCGCGAGGATTAATCCCGATGCGCCCAAGCGGCGGCATGTTGGCCCGCCCATCGGCCTGTCGCAAGGCAGGCCGAAATCAGATACCCGCCAGTAGGCGCTTCCCAATCCAGCATTTCGCCCGCAACGAACACACCGGGGCGTGCGCGCAGCATCAGCCCGTCGTCCACCGCATCGAATTTCACGCCACCAGCGGTGGAAATTGCTTCGTCCAGCGGCCGCAATCCCGCGTGTTTCACTGGCAACGCCTTTAGCAGTTTTGCCAGTTCCACAGCATCCCCCGGTAAGGGCCGCGCCATTTCTTGTAGCAGCGCAATCTTGGCCACATCCAGCTTGAGCGTTTTGCGCAAATAGTTCGCAAGGCTCATCTTGCCTCGTGGCTTAGCGAGCTTTTCTGCCAGCGTCTCGCGGGTTTGATCGGGCAGCAGGTCCAGCATCAATGGGTGCCCCTCGCGCAGCCCGCGCGAAACCGTGTAGATCCCGCCCCCTTCCAATCCCCGAGCAGAGATCACCGCCTCCCCCCGGGACCGGTAAGTTCCTGATTTCAAACCAATGCCTTTCAGCGCCGCACCGAAGTGCGCCCCCATATGCGCTGACCATTTCATCGTGATACCGGCATTGGCAGGCGCGAAGGGGGCGATATCAACGCCCGCGTCACGCAAGGGTAAGGCCCATGCGCCAGTGGCACCCAGCCGTGACCAACTTGCCCCGCCCATGGCCAGCACAATCACGTCGGCCGGTAGATGGTGCATCCCGTCAGGTGTATCAAAAACCGGCGTGCCTTCGTCCCATCCGGTCCACCGCCAGCGTGTTTTCAGCTCTACACCATTGCCCGAAAGACGTGCCAACCAAGCGCGCAGCAACGGCGACGCCTTCATCACTGTTGGGAAAACCCGCCCCGTCGTTCCGGTGAACAGGTTTTGCCCTAATTCTTCTGCCCAGCCTTGCACCGCAGGCGCATCGAAACTGTTCAGAATAGGTTCAAGCGGCCCTTTTGCCGTCGTAAACGCGTTTAAAAATTTGGTGTGTTCTTCGGCCTTGGTAATATTCAGCCCTGATTTTCCGGCCATCAGAAACTTGCGCGCGACCGACGGTTTGTGATCGCAGACAGTGACAGAGAGCCCTGCGGCCGCCATCATTTCGGCCGCCATCAACCCAGCAGGCCCCGCGCCAATGACAACCCCGCGCCGGGCGGGAAAAATATTTGATGTCATGACATGCTCTTTCAATCGGATTAAGGATATAGCTGTTTGTTATAGCGACACCATTAACTTGACCTTAAACCAAATGCACGACGATCGTGTTTATTCCAACAAGAAGGCAGAATATGCGCATTATTTTAATCATCTCGGGTCTCACCCTACTTGCAGGCTGCGGCGTACCCTTTGTGCCGTTTATCTAGGCTCGACTGTTACAAAATCTCGGCTGGGCTCCCTGACGCCGCGCACATTGATTTTATCCCGCTCGCGATATCAGGCGCAGCGGCAACGGTGTCGGACACGATAGAACGCGCGCTTTCCATCAACGCATCGTCGGCGACAATGCGATCCACCAAGCCGAAATTCAGCGCTTCGTCAGCGGTGATTTTCTGGCCGCCCATCAGAATGAGCTTGCTACGCGACGGGCCAATCAGCGCCGCCATCCGTGCAGGATCACTGGGTTGTGGCAAGAACCCCAACTTCATCACCGGATAAAAGAACTTGGCACTCGGGACGCAGATCCGCAGATCGCAAGCCAGCGCCATCCCCATCGCGCCGCCGACCAGCGTCCCGTTCATCGCGCAGATGCTCAGCCCCGGCAACGCGGCAATCGCACCGGACAGCCGCTCCCATATGTCGGAAACGGCCAGCCCTGCGCGGGCTTCGTCCAGATCGGCCCCTGCGCTGAACACCTTGCCATTACCGGTCAGGATCACGGCACGCGCGGCTTGGGCGTCCTCCATGAACTCGGCCAGCGCAACCAGCATATCATGGGTCAGGGAATTGGCTTTGTCCGGCCGGTTGATCGTCGCAACCCAGACGGGTCCTTCGCGGTAGAAATCAATCATACCAGACCAATCGTTTTGCGGATGCCTTCGTCGCGCAGCGAGATTTCCTCGCCGCAGTATGTGTCGGCGTCGGCACTGCACATCCACAGCAACGCACGCGCGGGCCAATCGGCGGGGATGTGATCCTCCCATGCCAGCTCGCTTACGGGGTTCACGCCGCTTGCCTTGATCTCGCGTTGCATCTGGGTCGCTACGGTGCCCGGCGACAGGCCGATGGCGCGGATGCCGTTTGCGGCTTCTTCCAGATGGATCGACCGCCCCATCATATTCACTGCCGCTTTGGACGCGCAGTAATGGCTCCAGGCTTCGATGGCGTGATGCGCGGCACCCGAACTGATCGTCAGGATTGACCCACCGCCAGCGTTCTTCATCACCGGCAGCACAGCGCGCATCCCGTTATAGACGCCCTTGAGGTTGATATCGATGACCTGAGACCACTCGTCCGGGTCCGATGCGGCAAGATGCGAGATCGGCTCGATCACGCCGGCGTTATTGATTAGCACATCAACGCTGCCAAAGGCCCCAAGCGCAGTTTCCACAGCCGAGGACATCTCGCCGAAACGGGCCACATTGCAGGGGATCGCGATGGCCTGCTTGCCGATTTCCCCAGCCAGATCAGCAATCGCATCTTGCGACCGCGCCATCAGCACAACGTTCGCCCCGGCGGAGGCGAAAACCCGCGCAGCTTCGGCACCGATCCCGCGGCTTGCACCTGTAATCATC
This sequence comes from Sulfitobacter sp. BSw21498, assembly GCF_006064855.1. NCBI lineage: Bacteria > Pseudomonadati > Pseudomonadota > Alphaproteobacteria > Rhodobacterales > Roseobacteraceae > Sulfitobacter > Sulfitobacter sp. BSw21498. Next base: position 2,776,094 of record NZ_CP040753.1, on the reverse strand, counting down.
ACGGTTTTGCCAGTCATATCCATCGTATAATTCCCTTTGTCCTCAATATGCCCCCGTCCGGAGGCCACCGCGTTCGGCGTTTGGTGACATCGTTAGCAACAACATCGACCAGCGCCAATCAAAAGCGCCCGCGCGGGCGGAAGATCGCAGATTGGCGCGGGCCGCATTGCCTTGTAAGCTGGCATCGGGCGATTACCTTTAGCGCAACCGCGCTATCACCGAATGGCCGCCCGCGATTTGCGATAAAGGAATTTTTCATGATCCGCCCCCTCTTTGGCAGTGCCGCCCTTTCAGTTCTTTTCACATCATCCAGCGCTTTGGCAGATGTCACCCCGCAGGATGTGTGGCGCGACTGGCAGGACCATATGCAAAGCATGGGCTACACCCTGACCGCGACCGAAAAGGCGACCGGTGACACGCTTGCGGTAAGCAATGTCCGCTTTGACCTATCAAGCGAACCTGATCTGGCCCAAATCTCGATGTCGCTTGAACAATTGAGCCTGGTGCAGAACGACGATGGGACCGTGTCAGTCGTGATGCCCGAAGCGATGCCGCTGGTGCTTGAGATCACCCCGACCGACCCCGACGAAGACCGCGTCCGCGCCGCAGTGACCGTGAACCAGACAGGCCATGACATGCGCGTCAGCGGCACACCGACAGACCTGAGCAGCGCCTATGCCGCGGGTCTGCTGGGCCTGTCGCTTGATCAGATGACAGTGGGGGATGAAACCTTTGGCCCCGATAATGCGACGTTGAACGTGGTGCTCAATGACGTCGAATATCTGTCGAAATCGGTACTGACGGACATGCGCGCCTATGCGCAAGACGGCTCCGTCGCGTCGATGACCTTTGATATGCGGTTCAAAGACCCCGAAGAGCCCGCCATCGCGACGCTCAATGGCACGTCGGCCAATATGACCTTTGACGGCGACGGGCGGTTGCCGCTGGGTGTGGCACGGGCCAGCGATATGGCAGCGATGCTGCGGTCTGGCATGACCGGCGCAGGCACGCTCGCAAGCGGCAACAGCACGCTGACGGTGGACATCGAAGACCCCGAGAACGGCAATATGTCCGCCGCAGTCGCGTCTGAAGGCGGCCGCTTGACGGTTGAAACCAGCGCCGACGGGATGAGCTATGCCGGTTCGCGTCAGGGGATGGCACTGTCTGTGCAACCACAGCAGTTCCCGTTCCTGCTGTCCTTCGGCCTCGACAATGCGGCGTTCAATCTCAGCGCGCCGGTGCTCAAGACCGATGATGCGCAGGACGTGGCGCTTGGGTTGAACCTTGAAGGGTTCACCATGTCGGATATGGTCTGGGGCATGATCAACCCCCAAGGCACCCTGCCCCGTGATCCTGCGAACCTGTCGCTGGATGTCTCGGGCAAGGCACGCCTATTGATGGATTACTTTGATCCCGAGGCCGCGGCCAAGATGGCCGAAACCGGAAACGTTCCTGCCCAGTTGGATAGCGTGAACCTGAATGCATTGATCGTGGATGCATTGGGGGCCAAGTTGACGGGCAACGGTGCGGCAACCTTTGACCATGACGAAAACGACCCCACTGCGCTGAAGCCGTCGGGCGCAGTTGATCTTAAACTGGCGGGCGGGAACACCTTGATGGATACACTTGTATCTTCGGGGTTGCTGCCTGCGCAGATGGCGATGGGGGCCCGGATGATGATGGGCATGTTCGCCGTCCCTGCCGAGGGCGAAGATACATTGAAATCCAAGCTCGAATTCACCCGCGACGGGCAGATTCTCGCGAATGGCCAGCGGATCAAATAACGCCCTCTAGCCGCATCCCTTCACGGACGGGCGTCCCTTGCGCAGGTGCGACAGGGACGCTAGCAGTCTTTTCACCCACCCAAGGAGTATTCCCCCATGTCGCAATCCATTGAGGCGCTGACCAAGTCCTTGCTCCATGCCGCCAGCCGCGCAGGTGCAGACAGCGCCGATGCGATGGCCGTGCGCGGGACATCGGTAAACGTCGATGTGCGCGGCGGGGTGCTGGAACAGGCTGAACGCGCCGAGGGCGTGGATATCGGGCTGCGCGTCTTTGTCGGGCAACGGTCAGCCAATGTGTCTGCGTCTGACACGTCGGACCGCACAATCGAGGAAATGGCGATCCGTGCGGTTGCAATGGCAAAAGAAGCGCCCGAAGACCCCTATGTCGGGCTTGCCGACCCCGACCAGCTGGCGACGGATTGGGATATCGAAGCGCTGGAGCTTTACGACCCCGCGCCCGAGCCCTCGCCCGAAGCGCTACAAGATGACGCCGCCCGCGCCGAAGCCGCAGGGTTGGCCGTCAAAGGCGTCAGCCAAGTCCAATCTGCCGGTGCGGGATATGGGGCGCAGCAGGTATTCATGGCCGCCAGCAACGGGTTCGAGGGCGGATATCGCCGCACCGATCGCGGGCTGTCTTGTGTTGCGATCGCCGGAACGGGCACGGGGATGGAGCGGGACTATGACGGCGACAGCCGCATTTTCCAGACCGATCTGCGCGGCCCCGAAGACATCGGCACCAAGGCAGGCGAACGCGTTCTGACGCGCATGGGCGCACGCAAGCCGCCTACAGGGACTTATCCGGTGTTGTTTGATGAACGCATTTCCTCTGCCCTGATCGGGCACCTGCTGTCGGCCATCAGCGGTAGCGCGATCGCGCGTGGCGCATCATGGCTGCGCGGCGCTATGGGCGAACAGGTTCTGCCCAAAGGCCTGTCCCTGATCGAAGACCCCTTTCGCCCCCGCGTCGCAGGCTCGCGCCCCTTTGACGGGGAAGGCCTCCCCACATCGTGCCGCACCATCGTTGAAGACGGGATGTTGCAGGGTTGGACCCTTGATCTGGCGACAGCTCGTAAGCTGGGGCTGACGCCCACTGGCAATGCGGCACGCGGCACCGGATCGAACCCCGGTCCGGCCACCTGGAACATCGCGCTTACCCAAGGCGACGCCACCCGCGCTGACCTGATCGGCGATATGGGCACCGGCTTGCTTGTGACCTCGATGATCGGCTCTACGATCAATCCAAATACCGGCGACTATTCTCGTGGGGCGTCTGGCCTGTGGATCGAGAATGGCGAGATCACCCATGCGATCAACGAATGCACCATTGCGGGCAACTTGCGTGACATGTTGCAATCCATCGTTCCGGCAAATGACGCACGCGCGCATCTCAGCCGCGTGGTGCCGTCCTTGCTTGTCTCGGGAATGACCCTTGCCGGCGCTTGATGACCTCTCCCTCCTGATAGAGGCCGCGCACCGATCCGGCGAGATTGCGACCTCTTTCACCGGCAAAACCGCGCAGCGTTGGGACAAGCCCGACGAGGCCGGCCCCGTGACCGAGGCGGACCTTGCAGTCAATGCGATGTTGCACCAGACGCTGACAACGGCCCGTCCGGATTATGGCTGGCTGTCCGAAGAAAGCGACGATGGCCCGCAGCGGCTGGGGCAGCGCGATCTCTTTATCATTGATCCCATTGATGGCACGCGCAGCTTTATCGAAGGGTCCGACACATGGTCCCATTCACTTGCCATCTCGCGGAACGGGAAGATCACGGCAGCGGTGGTGTTTTTGCCCATGCTGGACCGGCTCTATGCGGCGGCTGCGGGGCGTGGGGCGACGCTGAACGGCCAACCGATTGCCGTCTCCGACATCGCCACCTTGTCCGAGGCGACCGTGCTGGCAACCAAACCGGTGATGGAAATGCAGCATTGGGCCAAGGGCGACCCCGGCTTTAAACGCGCGCACCGTCCCTCGCTGGCCTATCGGCTGGGGCTGGTGGGACAGGGCCGGTTTGATGGCATGGTCACGCTGCGCAAAAGCTGGGAATGGGACATCGCCGCGGGCGCGCTGATTGTTACCGAGGCAGGCGGGCAATGCACTGACCGCACGGGGCAACCGTTGCGGTTCAACAACCCCGACCCGCGTCTGAACGGTGTCGTCGCGGGGGGCGGTGCCGTCCATGCGGCGCTGCTAAGCGGCCTTGCCCAGACCCAAGCCACCCCGTAGATTGCGCCCAAGGCCATCTGTTTGAAAACAAAGGATCGCGATATGACCCAACGCCTGCACCTCGTTTTCGGGGGTGAATTGATTTCGCCCACCGGCACCGCGTTCAAGAATGTCGATGACATCCACGTCGTTGGGATCTTCCCGAACTATGCCAGCGCCTATGACGCTTGGAAAAACGAAGCACAGCGCACGGTCGATAACGCGCATATGCGGTACTTTATCGCGCATCTGCACCGTCTGCGCGACGAAGAAGCTGCAGCGTCCTCTACCGAAGAGTTGGGGTAACCCCTTATGGCGCGGTCGCTTGGGCTGTCAGCCTATCGCGCCTTTACCGGTCGCGGGGGCGTGCCGCCATTCACCCCCGTGGCCAAGCGCCCCGCAGGCGAACTTGTCTGGTGCCACGCCCCCGAACCCGGCAGCTTGTTCGCGATACAAGACCTCGCCATACGGCTTTGCCGTAGCCGTCCGGGGCTGAGTGTTCTGATCACCGTCCCCCAAGCCTCAACGCCGGTGGACCTGCCGCCGTGTAGCGAGGCAGACGTGCTGATCGATACCCTGCCCGAAGACCACCCGACGCTCGCCAAGACCTTTATCGATTACTGGCAGCCCGATGCCTGTGTCTGGGCGTGGGGGCGACTGCACCCGAATATGATCGCAGAGATGACCACACATGCCTGTCCGATGTTCCTGATCGACGCCGACAGCGACGGCTTTGACGGGCGGCGCGACCGTTGGCTGCGCGATCTGACCCGCGATCTGCTGATGCATTTCTCGGCCATCATGACGCGATCGGACGCGGGGCTGCAGCGGCTGGTCCGGCTGGGACTGGCCCGCAAAGACATAGAGCGGACCCCCGCACTGCAAGCCGGCGGACGCGTTCTGCCCTGTATGGAATCTGATCTGGCAGATCTGTCGGCAGCCGCCGTAGGGCGCCCGATCTGGTTTGCCAATCAGGTGCTCGAGGGCGAGCTGAACACGGTGCTCACTGCGCACCGTCAGGGTCTGCGTCTGTCGCACCGTTTGCTGCTGATCCTCGCGCCCGCCGACCCTAAACAGGCCGATGCTTTCGCGCAGCGCATGGACGATCAGAACTTTCGCGTGCTGCGATGGGGTGATGCGGGCTATCCCGACGCCTCGACCCAAGTGATGATCGCCGATGATCCGGCAGAGATCGGGCTGTTCTACCGGCTGGCTCCAGTGTCCTTTCTGGGGAATTCCTTGATCAACGGCAGCGGCGGCTGTGATCCGTTCGAGGCCGCCGCATTAGGATCGGCTGTGCTTTACGGGCCCAAGGTCCGGCGCTATCTGCCGCTTTATACCCGTCTCGCTGCCGAGGGTGCCGCGCGTATCGTGAATGACGCGACGGCCCTTGGCACTGCCGTGACCCGTCTGATCGCGCCGGATCAGGCCGCTACGATGGCGCAGGCGGGGTGGGATGTCATCAGCCGTGGTGCCGCCGTTACCGACAGGGTGATCGACCTTGTGCAAGAAACGCTTGATCAGCGAGAGGCCAAGCCATGAAACGCGCCCCCGCCTTTTGGCACCGCCCGACACCCGATTGGCGCGCACGTCTGTTGCAACCCTTGGGCGCGCTTTACGCCAAGGCCACTGCACGGCGGCTGACTGGGGGCACGCCGTTGCGTCTGGATATTCCGGTGGTCTGCGTCGGCAATATCAATGCTGGCGGCACGGGCAAGACACCAACAGTCATGGCCGTCGTCGAACATCTGCGTGACAAGTATCACACGCCCCATGTGGTTTCGCGCGGGTATGGTGGCACGCTAAAAGGACCGGTGCAGGTGGACCCCTCGCGCCACAGTGCCGCGCAGGTGGGGGATGAACCGCTGCTGCTGGCTGCTTTTGCTGATGTCTGGGTCGCGCAAGATCGGGCAGCGGGTGCGCAGGCGGCGGCGGATGCGGGGGCGTCAGTGATTGTGATGGACGACGGATTTCAGAACCCCGCGCTGCATCAGGACCTGTCGATCGTGGTGGTGGATGCGGCCAAGGGGTTCGGCAATGGGCTGTGCCTGCCTGCGGGCCCCTTGCGCGAACCCGTTGCTACGGGTCTGGCGCGGGCGGATATCGTGCTGTCCATCGGCGGCGCAGCAGATCAGGCGCAGTTCGACGCGACCGCCCTGCCCGATGGGCTGCCGCATGTCCGTGCCGAACTCGCCCCGCTACAAACGGGGATGGATTGGTCTGACACGCGGGCGCTGGCATTTGCAGGGATCGGCCACCCCGAGAAATTCTTTGCCACCCTGCGCGATCTCGGGGCCGAGATTGTCCACGCCGAAGCGCTGGAGGATCACCAGCCGCTGAACCCCGCCTTGATGGGACGGCTTGAGGCCGACGCTGCCTTGCGGGGGGCACAGCTGGTCACAACGGAAAAAGACGCGGTGCGTCTGCCCGCGTCTTTCAGAATGAAGGTAATTACCCTGCCCGTGCGTCTGAAATTCGACCCTGACAACGCGCTATTTGCGGCGTTGGACCAACTGCCGCCACCCAAATAGCACGCCGGACCCTGCAACGAGGCTCCGGCTGCGATTTGCGTGTGACCTAGTCGTCCTGACCAAGCTTTGGCGCTGCACGATGCAAAGCCAGCTCGGCTCCCGAGAATTTGAACGGCGACCGGATGCCCGGCACCCCGTCCAGTTCGACCTTCATGCCACGCGCGATGACTTGGGGGTCTTCGAACATATCGGCCATATCGTTGATCGGCCCTGCCGGCACGCCCTCTGCCTCGCAGGCGGCGAGTAGATCGTCACGGGTGCGCTGGCTGGTGGCCCCTGTCAAACGGCGGATCATCTCGGGGCGGTTGGCGACGCGGTCGGCATTCTTGGCATAGTCAGCCGAGGTTGCCATGTCATCCAGCCCCAACATCCGGCACAGCCGTTGGAACTGCCCGTCATTGCCCGTGGCAATGATCAGATGCCCGTCAGAGGATTCGAACACCTCGTAGGGGGTCAGGTTCGGGTGCGCATTGCCCATCCGCGTGGGCGCATTGCCCGTTGTCAGATAGTTCATTGCCTGATTGCCCGTGACCGCAACAGCACAATCCAGCAAGGCCATGTCGATATGCTGGCCCACACCGGTCTGGCCACGCTGGTGCACCGCTGCAAGAATGGCCGTGGTGGCATAGATACCGGTAAAGATATCCGTGATCGCCATCCCGTGTTTCTGGGGCTGGCGGTCGGGTTCACCGGTAATCGACATCAGGCCGGACATGCCTTGGATGATGAAATCATAGCCCGCGCGATGCGCATAGGGCCCGTCCTGACCGAAACCGGTAATCGAACAATAGATCAGCTTGGGGAACTGCTTGGACAGGCTGGCATAATCCATCCCGTATTTCGCCAGCCCACCGGTTTTGAAATTCTCGATCAGGATATCGGCAGCGGCCAAAAGCTCTTTCATCTTGGCCTGACCTTCATCGGTGGTCAGATCGACCACAACCGACGCTTTGCCCCGATTGGCCGAATGGAAATACGAGGCAGATTTATCCTCGTCGCGTTCAATGAACGGGGGCCCCCACTGGCGGGTGTCGTCGCCCGCCGGGCTCTCTACTTTGATGACCTCGCAGCCCAGATCCGAAAGGGTCTGGCCGGCCCAGGGGCCTGCCAGAATACGAGCCAGCTCAATAACCTTGAGCCCTGCCAGCGGGGCCGCCATTATTCTTCCAATGCTGCGTCGATGATCTCTTTCATCTCGGCATAGGGCATGTTGGAATATTTCTTGCCGTTGATCATGAAGCTAGGCGTGCTGGTGATGTCGTCCGCCTTTTGGTTTTCTTCCCACCATGCGACCAGCGATTGTGCTTTTTCACCGTCCTGAAGGCAGGCATCCAGTTCTTCGTTGTCCAAGCCGGCAAGGCGGCCGATCTTGCGCAGCTCTTCGACGATGGCTGTGGGCTCTCCGGCGCGGACCCATTCGGACTGGCCGGCATAGATCATGTCGGTGATGCCAAAGAACTTGTCCTCGCCCCCGCAGCGCGACACCATCGAGGCCCAAAGACCGTAGCGGTCAAAATAAACCTCGCGATAGGTAAAGCCGATTTTGTCGTTGTCGATGTAATCCGCCTTGAGCTGCTGGAACGGGCCTTGGTCAAAGGCGGCGCAGTGCGGGCAGGTGTAGGAGGCGTATTCGATGATCTGAACAGCTGAATCGGGGTTACCCAGTGTCATGTCCTCAATAGCAGCGGTTTCGGCAGTCGTTTCGGATGAAGCGGTGTCTGCTTTGTCCGCGCTAGCTGTTTGTGCGTTGGCTGCGCTGACCAGAGGGGTGATCTGCGTGCTATCCACGGCATTCGTACCGCTGAAAGCGTACCAGCCACCTGCGGCGGCCACGGCAACAGCGGCAAGGATGGGGAATGTCGGTTTCATGTGATTTCCTTTTTCAGCGTTTGGTCTTGTTCAATATGTTCTCGCCCAGACGTGCAAGTGCATCGCGCAGGGCGTCGTTCGCGACAGGGCCGACGGTTTCGACAGCGCGCTGATGCAAGACGGGATCGTTCGGCGGTTCGGGATGGGTCTTGGGTTGCGGTGCAAAGGCGACCTGCCCTTCGGCAAAGCCCGTCGCGGCGGTCTGTGTCACCCGCACACGCGCAATCGCGTTAAAGCCGTAGATGGCGTTTACCTTGGCGCGCAGTTGTTCTTTTTGCATTTCCAGCATCGGCGCATTCGCCCCTGTCGTCAGCAAGGTCAACGTCGCCCCCATGCCGCCCCGGCCATAGCTTACCTCAACGGGGCGCGAAATGGCCGCGGTGTCTTGGCCCACGATCTCGGCCCATTGGGTCAACAAGCGGGATTGGGCAAAACCACGGGTTTCGCTCGCCTGACGGATCTTGGCCGAAAGCAAGCTATCGGTCCTTTTGAACCCTTTTGTACTGGTACGCCGTGGCGGCATGACTATCTTTCCCGAATGACTAGCCACAACATAGCGATCCCGCCTCGTATCACCAGCCATACCCAACCGAAAAGGTTATAAACATTGCGTGACACCGACCCATCCGGCGACCTGCCGCTGATCCTTTTGGAATGGTACGATGTACATGCCCGTGCGATGCCGTGGCGGACACCTCCGGCGGACCGTGCGGCCGGCGTGCGCCCCGATCCCTATCGTATCTGGCTGAGCGAGGTGATGTTGCAGCAAACCACGGTTGCGACGGTGCGCGACTATTTCCAACGGTTCACCGCACGCTGGCCTACTGTGGCTGATCTGGCGGCGGCGGCCGATGCCGATGTGATGGGGGAATGGGCTGGCTTGGGGTATTACGCCCGCGCCCGCAACCTGCTGAAATGCGCCCGCGCCGTGGTGGCCGAGCATGACGGCCAGTTCCCCGCCGATCACGCCGCCCTGCTACAGCTACCAGGGATCGGGCCCTACACCGCTGCGGCCGTATCCTCTATCGCGTTTGATCTGCCGTTCACGGTGCTGGACGGCAATGTCGAACGGGTGATGGCCCGGCTTTATGATATTCACACGCCACTGCCCGCCGCCAAGCCCGATCTAATGGCACGTGCAGAGGTGCTGACCCCAGCCATCCGCCCCGGAGATTACGCCCAAGCGGTGATGGATCTGGGGGCCACAATCTGCACGCCGAAATCCCCCACCTGCGGCATTTGCCCGTGGCGCGATCCCTGCCTTGCCCGCCGCAACGGCACCGCAGCCGAGCTGCCAAAGAAGACCCCGAAAAAGCCGAAACCGATCCGGCATGGTACCGTTTATCTGGGGCAGCGGGCGGACGGGGCATGGCTGCTTGAGACGCGCCCCGACAAAGGATTGCTGGGCGGTATGCTCGGCTGGCCCGGCACCGACTGGATCAACACCGACACCGCGCGCCCGTCCGGTACGCCGCCTGCTTCCGCCGACTGGCAGCCGCTCGCGGGCGAGGTGCGCCATACCTTTACGCATTTCCACCTGATGCTGACCGTCATGCACGCGCCCCTACCGGCCGAGGCGGATCCGGAGCGCGGGCATTTTGTTGCGCCGGACGACTTCCGCCCCTCGGATCTGCCCACGGTGATGCGCAAAGCCTACGACTTGCTACGGTAGCGGCTGCACGTCATAGTTTATCGCAGCCAAACCTGTGCCCGTCCATCGGGGCCAGACACCCTCAAAAGGCCGTGCAGCATGACCTCGCCCACAACAAACGTAAGCACCCATCAACTGTCGCAGTTCCGCCGTGCATTGCCCTATGCTCTGTCATTTGGGTTGATCCCGCTGGTCTGGATATCAGCCTATGTTGGTGGGTGGACTGTGATCGTGATGCCGGTGGTCACATGGTACCTGTTTTCGATCATCGACGCGATCGCGGGGCTGAACCTTGATAACGCCGATCCGGACGCGTCCGATGACGATCTGTTCTGGTACCGCATGATTACGACCGCGTGGATGCCTGTGCAGTTCCTCACGTTGTTTGGGCTGCTGTGGTACGTGCCGCAGGCCGCGCATCTGTCCGGCTGGGAGAAGGCCGCGGTTTTCTTCGGGGTGGGCGTCATGACCGGCACCATCGGGATCAACTATGCCCACGAGCTGATGCACCAACGCAACAAGCGCGAACGGTTCTGGGCCGATGCCCTGCTGGCGATGGTGCTTTATTCGCACTTCCGGTCCGAACATTTGCTGGTGCACCACCGCTATGTCGCCACCCCGCGCGATCCGGTAACGGCGCGCTACAATGAAGGGTTCCACCGCTTTTATCCGCGCGTGCTGCGGCAATCGCTTGTGTCCAGCTTTCAGGCTGAAAAAGCGATGCTGGCACGCAAGAGCAAACCCTGGACCGACCTTGGCAACCCGTTCTTCAAATATTGGGCGCTGCAAGCGGGCTGCCTGATCCTGGCTGTGGTACTTGGAGGCTGGGTCGGACTGGCCCTGTTCCTGCTGCAAGCCGGCGTGGCGATCTGGCAGCTCGAACTGGTGAACTATATCGAACACTACGGGCTGACGCGTAAACATCTGGGCGAGGGCAAATACGAACATGTCCAGCCGCGCCATTCATGGAATGCCGCGCATATGGCGTCGAACTGGCTGCTGATCAATCTACAACGCCATTCGGACCACCACTACAAACCGGACCGTCGGTTCCCCGTACTGCAAACCTATGGCGACGCGCAGGCACCGCAGCTACCCTATGGCTACCCTATTATGACCATGGCCGCGATGATGCCCTGGGTCTGGCGGCGCGTGATGAACCCGCGGGTGCGTGCATGGCGTCGGACCTACTACCCCGAGATTACGGAATGGGCCGACTATAATGCGGGCAAGACCCCCTATCCGCGCTAACGCCCCTCGGTTTGAAACGAAAAAGACCCCGCCAATGAAAGGCGGGGCCAAGGTGAGTGTCCTTATAGGCACGCCTTCTCATAAGGCGGCAAGGACACCGGCGGTGTTCGTAAAAAGGGTGTAAGTGGGGGGTGGAGAAGCCTAGTTGGCCATCTCCGCCCGGATTTGCTGACGCAAGATATCGATCGGCACACGTTTGCCGTCTTTCTTGTAGCACCAGTATGTCCAGCCATTGCAGCTTGGCGCTTTCTCATACGCCGCACCAACCTGGTGGATCGATCCTTTGACCTCGTTGCCGATCAGCGTGCCATCGGCACGGACCTTGGCAGAGTAACGGCCGTTCAGGGAATAAAGCTCTTCACCCGGACGCAGCATGCCACGTTCAACCAACTGGCCAAACGGCACACGCGGTTCTGCACGCTTCGACGTGGTGGTCTGCAACGCCTCTTTGTCGAATTTGCGCACGGATTTGATCCGCTTTTCAGCGACCTTGCGGTAGGCTTCTTCGCGTTCGATCCCGATAAAATCACGGCCCAGCATCTTGGCAACAGCGCCTGTGGTGCCGGTACCAAAGAACGGGTCCAGCACGACATCGCCGGGGTTGGTAGAGCCGACGAGAATACGGTGCAGAAGGCTTTCGGGCTTTTGGGTCGGATGTGCCTTGTCGCCCGCGTCGTTCTTCAGACGTTCGTGGCCGGTGCAGATCGGCAGCACCCAGTCGCTGCGCATCTGGATGCCTTCGTTCAACGCCTTCAGCGCTTCGTAGTTGAAGGTGTATTTCGCGTTTTCGTCCTTTCCGGCCCAGATCATCGTCTCATGGGCGTTGGTAAAACGCTTGCCGCGGAAGTTTGGCATCGGGTTCGACTTGCGCCACACCACGTCGTTCAAGATCCAGAAGCCCGCATCCTGCAATGAGGCACCGACGCGGAAGATGTTGTGGTAGCTGCCAATGACCCAGATCGCGCCATTGGGTTTCAGCAATCGACGTGCGGCTTTCAGCCATTCACGCGTAAATTTGTCATAGACGGCAAAGCTGGAAAACTGGTCCCACGCATCGTCTACGGCATCGACTTTCGAGTTATCGGGACGATGCAAGTCACCCCGCAACTGAAGGTTGTAGGGTGGGTCTGCAAAGATAAGGTCCACCGACTCCGCAGGAAGCGCATTCATCGCTTCGATACAGTCGCCAGAAATGATCGTGTTTAAAGGGAGTGCTGCCGCACCCTTGGTCATCGTCTTCATAATAGCTGCCTCTTGCCCGGCACATTGTGTGCTCTTGGTTATCCACAAGATGCCCTGACAGACGATTCATGGTCAATTTCTTTTTTGAATCAAGTGGTTAGTTATTTATCTTGATACAACATGTTGTGTACCGGCTTGAACAAACGTCTATGGTGTGGGGTCACACCAATTTCCTGCAACGCTTCCATGTGCTTTTTTGACCCGTATCCCATGTTGGTTTCCCAGCCATATCCGGGATGCTGTTGCGCCAATGACAACATGACACAATCTCGACATATTTTAGCCGCAATAGAGGCCGCAGAAATCGACTGCGATCGGGCGTCTCCCTTGATCACGGTTTCAGCGACTACCGTCAGATCGCGTGGGATCATATTGCCGTCGATCAGCGCATAGTCCGCCGGCGTCTTCAGCCCCTTCAACGCGCGCACCATCGCAAGGTGGCTCGCCCTCAGGATGTTCAGCTCTTCGATTTCCTCGACCGAGGCATGGGCAACGCTTACATCTGCGACCTGCAAAATCTGCTCATACAGCCGTTCGCGCGCCCGTTTGGTCAGCTTTTTTGAATCGTTCAGCCCCTCGGGGATACGGTCAGGGTCCAGCACCACGGCAGCGGCTGTGACCGGCCCCGCCAATGGCCCGCGCCCCACCTCGTCAACGCCAGCGACCCGCAGAAAGCCGCGCGCATGGGCGGCCCGTTCAAATTCAAAATCTGGTTTCATAGGGTGTGCAAACCCCAACCCGCCCCAAAGCTCAAGCCCCGACACCGCGAATTGTGACATTGCGAAGACCGCGGTGCCACAATCGAAAAAGATATCCACAGACAATAAGAAAGGGAGGAATGCCCGAACATTCCTCCCTTCCCCGATGAAGGACACCTAGATGCCCCCCGGTATTGACACGCGGAGATTAACCGCGCGCCAAACTGTATCCCGCACCACGAAGGCAGCGGGCGTCATAACCATTGCGGGTGCCGCGATGGGTCCGGATTTGCTGCGCACATTGCTGCGGCAAACGGTCGGCATGACGGAAATTATTTTCGAGACAGCGGCGGCCGAACATCAGCACCTGACCGCGACGCGTATCGAAACTTTGGAAACATTGCTTGGGCAACAGCTTGGCATTGGCGTGCCTGTCGTACTGCTGGCGCTTGTACCCCTTTGGCAGCGGGCGCGGCTCTACATGGCGCTGCGCTTTGGGCGCGCGGTAGACCGGTACGTGTTCAGCCCGAGGGGGGCGGGGCGCGCGGTACACAGTGTCGGGCGCATGGCGATGCTTTGACACTTCCTGCCGTGCCCGTTCATCGTCGCGCTTGTTCTTGTCGTGAATGATCTTACCGACAATGGCCACACCCAGCACCCCCACCGCGATCTTTGCCAGGTCCCTATTGCGATCACCCGCGGCGGCTGGAACGGCGGTAAAAGCCGTGATTGCGACAGCTGCGGCTGCAATCGAGGCGATGAATTTATGGTGCAATGTAAAGCGCATTGTCTGATCCTTTCGGTTAAGGGCACCATGGGAAGCACCCCATGCAAAGCCATCAAGAGCGAGGCCGTGTGATCAAAATGGGCAACCCCCCTCAGACAGGCAATAACACCCCGCTGTTATCGGATATCAAGGCCCCCCAGCCCCAATGGATATTGAATATCCGCCCGGATAAGCGCAGTCTTATATACATGAAACACATCCTCCTTTCCCTGGCCGCGGCGGGGCTGCTCGCCCTGTCCGCCCCCTCTGCCCAAGCGGCAGAATGCTTTGCCGATTATAAAGCCAAGCAGGAAAACCCCTTGCGCCTGCATTATGGTGTGGCGCAAGTATCTGGTGACTGCAGCCGCGCCACGGCACAGTCACAACTGACCAAACGCTTGGCCGCACAGGGCTGGACGCTGCTGACGGTTGTTTCTGTCTTTGGCGAAGATGGGCTTAACCAAAGGAAAGAGAGTGCCGGAAAAAACTTCCTCCGCTTCTGAGATGCGGCGCACGGGCGGACGTTTTGTCGGCGGTGGTATCGCGGCCGTCGTGGCGATCATTCTGATCGGCGCGGGGCTTTTGCTGTGGGCTCTGCCCGACGCCAACGCCTTTAACGCACAGGTCGAACGCATCTTTGTCGAAAATGACGATCTGACCACACAGGCAGAAATCAAGCTGCTTGAAATCCTTGCGCAATCGGGCACGGCTTTCTCTGAAACCCTGTCGAGCTACCGGATCGTGATTATCGTGCTGCTGGTCTTTGCCACCGCAATGCTGGTCGCGGCGCTGGTGTTCCTGATCATGCTCGTCGGCTTCAACCGCCGCATGGCGCAGATCGAACGGGTGGGGATTCAGGTGAACTCCCTGCTGATCAGCCGCGAAGAGAACACCGTCTATCTCAATAACCTCGGTTTCAAACTGACCGCCGCCGCGATGGAGACGATGTCGGTTCTCGCCGAAGCACGTATGGATGATGACGTCCTGTCCGGCTCGGAAATCGAAGGCGTCATTTCAGGCCGGACCGCCGCCGATTGTGACGAAGCGGCGGGGGCCACGCGCATCAAACGTCTACGCGACACGCTCGGCAACCAGATCGTGTCTGAACTGCTGGTCAAGAATATCGCGCGGCGCGGCTACATGCTGGCCATCGACAAGGATGTAATCAAGGTCATCTGACCCCTTCATTTTGCCCTTTAAACTCCGGGGGAGGCGCGCCCGCGCGACGGGGGCAGCGCCCCCTCTGGACACTTCGTAATGCTTGACCCTAGGGTACGCTGAAACAGCACCAAGGATCATGCCCATGCCAGCCCCCTTCAACGCGTTCAAACAGGCTTTGAAACAAGGCGATACCGTCTTTGGCTGCTGGCTGGGGCTTGCGGATACCTATAGCGCTGAACTGATGGGGACTGCGGGTTTCGACTGGCTGGTCATCGATGGCGAACACGCCCCCAACGACCTGCGCTCTATCTTGGCGCAGCTGCAGGTGCTCGAAGCATCAGACAGCCATCCGGTTGTGCGCGTCCCCGTGGGCGAGACCCACCTGATCAAACAGATGCTTGATGCCGGGGCGCAGACTTTGCTGGTGCCAATGGTCGACAACGTCGATCAGGCCCGCCAACTGGTGCGCGACGTCACCTACCCACCTCATGGCGATCGCGGCGTCGGCTATGCGCTGACCCGCGCAGCACGGTTTTCGCAGATCGCGGATTATGGCACCACAGCGGACGACGAAATCTGTCTGCTTGTGCAGGTTGAAAGCGTTAAAGGGCTGGAGAACCTCGACGATATTCTGAAAATTGACGGGATCGACGGGGTGTTCATCGGGCCCGCGGATCTGGCGGCGGATATGGGGTATATGGGCAATGCGCTCCACCCCGAAGTGCAAGACGCGATCATGACCGCGCTGCACAAGATCCACGCGGCGGGTAAAGCGCCGGGCATCCTGTCGACCAACGACGACATGACCCGCGATGCCCTAGAGGCAGGGGCGCAGTTTGTCGCGGTCGGGGCCGATGTGTTGATCCTTAGCCACGCGGCCCAAGCGCTTGCGGGCAAATGGCGTGATACCCTGAAATGATGCGCGGGATCGCCCTGTT